>CAYYLF010000017.1:0-23256 GCA_964472425.1 uncultured Muribaculaceae bacterium
TTACTTGAGGGGATATGGCAACACTGAGGAGTGACCAGAGCACTTAAGTAATGCTAAACAAAAAAGAAACAATTATTTCTTTTTTTGGAAGCCCTAAGCGATAAACCTTGGGGTTTGGGGCAAAGCCCCATCAGTAATTACGCATCATATTTTTTCTCCAAGGGTGAGATTTTGGAGGAATATATTTATGATGTTCTTTTTTTGACTTTTCAACTTCAGTCTCTGACTCTTTCTTCATAACAGAATCTCGATTTTCTAATTCGGTTAATTGATAATAATGATTTTCTATTTCGGCCCAATATTCACCATCATAGTTAATTATCAAAGTACATTTAGTTCCCTTAGAAAAACATGTTATTTCTCCGGTTTCAGGATTAATAGGAATATAATATTTATAGTTGTTGCTTATGCAAGATGCATTGTCGATTACTTTTTCTTTTCTTTCGGATATGATTAATTTCAGTTCTTCTAAAGTATAATCATTTTCTCTCATAAGCGATGTTTCCTCATCAATCACATAAGAAAATTTCCTGTTCATATTAGGAATAAAAACGTTATTTAAATAATCGTTTGCTTCATCAATTGTAGTTATCCCCTCGTATCGAAGCTCTGCAATTAGTCTGTTTTTAAATGTTCCATTTTCTCTTTCGACATTCGCTTTAGCGGTTGCAATACTTGTGGTTTCTAATGTAATATTTAGCCTCTCACAAGTCTTGCCAAATTGAGTCAAAAAGTTCTTTTTTTCTTTTACTTTAGCATTATTGACAGAGAATGTACTTCGATTGTCGGCCTTTATCTTTGCCGGGATTCCATAATTAATTATGATATGAAATAACAAAACATAATATCCCCTCGTTATTTCTTCAAATTCAAACCATCCAAATAAAACCTTTTTAGTTGCTTTATCTACTGCCAAATGTAGATAGGATACAATCCCTCCAAACCAAAACTTTTCACATGCATCCATTTGAACTTCTTGTCCAAATACATATAAGTTATTTGGTCTTCTTGTGTGTGCTTTCTCATAGGCTATTATTCTTGATTTATATAGTTCAATTTTTTCTTGCCCTATATCTTCATCTTTATTTGTTACTACTTCTTTCAAGGTTTCTTTATAGTCTCTCAAAGTCTTTTTGTGAGCTAGTGGAGATAGTATACCATCACTAGTAAATCGCTTTAGCATGACATCATAAGATATATTATACTTGCCAGTTATTCTTTCATGAAATTGTTCAAAGTTGAAATCATAAAACTTGCTAAGGTAAAGTTCTTCTAATTCATTAATTAGGCTATCTTCTTTTTTATTGGGATTTACTCTTCCTCGATTACCATGAATAAATCCAGCTTCTCCATCTGTGATATAGATTTTTTTTAATCTATCAATTTGTTTAAGGCTTAAACCCAATTCAATGCTTGCTTCCTTTCTCGTCACCTCTCCCTTAATAACTTTTTCAATAGTTTCATATTTTTTTCTTTCATTGTCATTCATCATTTTAAAAACCCCCTTGTCATAAATGACAAGGGATATTTTAAACTAAAATAGGGACATTTTCACTAATTATTAGTCCATTTTTTGGTTTTAAATCTGATAGAGACATTTTCACTAATTATTCATTTTCAAAATAGAGACATTTTCAAAAATTTTTCACACGCCTCAATAAAAAAACCGTCCAAATGACGATTTATTTGTTTGGTTTTTTAGTTTTTCTTAGGCCGATGGTGCATTCGCATATTTTCTATATGGACAGCCTTTATCGAGATGCGACTTTGTAGTTCGATTAGACTTGCCGAAAATTCTGGGTCTCCTACTCCGGCGTGTCCACGAGCTTGAGCTGACACTAATATTTCGAAGTAAAGTTTCGTTCTCGTCATGTCTCCCGCGGCGAGACTACTGTACAGTTCGTCAAGATAGCGACCAAAGTTTATTTCTTTGTTGCCGAGAGCAAGAGCGCTAATCGCGACCATCGGTTTTACGAAGGCAGGGTCTTTATCGAGGCGAGCTATTTCGACGAGTCCTTTGACGAGATAGTCGTAATCGGTGAGATTTCTTTCGCTTAAGTATTCGTCTAGGAGTCGATTAGCTTCTTCGAATTCGGATTGCATCAGAGCCGTAAGTGCCGCGGCCAAAGTATCTCTTTTCGCTTTAGGAGTTTGGCTAGGTTGATGGATAGATAAGTAGTCCGATAACTCGTATGCCATTTTGAGAAGTCCTATAATTTCGTTTTCAGATGGCAATAGTGCCCTATCCTCTATGCCTTCGTAGTAACGAAGAGCTCTTCCGTAATTGTGAGTTCGGATGAGTTCGTATACGTTAGTCGAAGTAGTTTCTATATCGGGAATAGGTTTTTTTGTATTTTGCATGGTGTCAATGTCTTTCGACAATTGTAGAATAGCACAATACTTGGCGGGAATATTGTGAAGAAGACTTTCACTTTCGAGAATTGAAATCGTTTTGGCCAAGTCACGTTGGCGAACATATTCCAAGGAATTTTTAAGTTTTCCGCTTATCGACTTTTGAGACTGTTCGAATAAGTTTGCAATCAGTTGGTCGGCAGGAGTTGGGGTGGCATTTCTATTTCTTCGCTCGGACATGCGTTTTAGAGCTTTTTTGATGTTACCTTCGAGTACTAATACGCGCATGACATTCATAAATCCCGGGTCTTCGTAAAGTCCATCGTCACGGACTAGACGAACGTCCGAAGGAAGCATAGTTTTAATTTTTTTATAGTATTTATTCGGAACATCTACCAAGTAACTCATAAGGTAGAGGTAAAAGTTGAATTCGGCTCGGATGTTCGGTTCATCTACGCCATCGAGAGATTCGAGTGCGGCGAAGGCGCGAGCATATTCGCCTTTGTTGGCGAGGTCTATAAATTTCTCTAATGTGCTTTCGGGAGTGTCGAAGACCCGAATGGCCTGTTCGGTAAGAGCATAGAGGCCGCGTTCTTTTCTTTCTAAGTAACCACTGCTAATCAATTTATTAATTTTGTAGTCGCTCATTCCGTAAGCGACTAGCGTCTTCTTAGGAATCGATACGTTTCTATTCGCAAATTTTTGTAGTTTCTTTAAATCTTCTATAATCGGTGTCATTTATTTTCTCCTTTGTCGATATTCGATTTTTTTCATAATAAAGCACTTTCCACATTTGGATGCGTACGTCGTTGAATGTTCTCCGTCTATTGCGACTTGTTCTCCTTCGAAGGTCGGGACTCCGTCGACTAGTCTCAAGTTTTGAGTAGCCTTTTTGCCACACGTGCAGATGGTTTTGAGTTCTTTGATGTCGTCGGCGATTTCCAACAATCTCGTCGCGCCCGGAAACCCTTTCATTTGAAAGTCGCATCGCAGGCCATAACATATCACCGGTACTTCGTCCATTTTCGTGATGAGATATAATTCGTCTATCTGTTTGGGCGTCAGAAATTGAGCTTCATCGACGAGGATGCAGTCCGGTCTATATTCCGTGGCGATAGTCGAAAGAGTAAGTTCTTCGGTTGCAGGTACGAGATGATCGACCGTGCGAGAGCAACCGAGTCGCGAGACGACTTTGTCGTCGCCTTTCGAGTCTATTTGGGGTTTTAAGAGCACGATTCTCTGTCCCATTTCCTCGTAATTGTGGGCTACTTGCAATAAACTAGTCGTTTTTCCGCAGTTCATAGCACCATAGCGGAAGTATAATTTTGCCATACATTTCTCCTTACATCATAGATTTTTACCCTCAATATTCCTGTACTTATAATATAGAATAATTTGGAGAAAATTGCAACAGGTTTACATTTTTTTGGCATGAGAAAAAAACTCCAAAGTTGTTTTAGGAGTTTTGATGATTTGGCGAATTTGTAAAAGACTTGGTAGATTGAGAAGAAATTTGACGACATCTTATTTGGTTAGATAGAGATGATAGTATTCTAGCGAGTTCTTTATCCGCGATGTCGCTGTATCCTTTTTGACTAATCAGTTTGATGAGGCCCATGTAAAGCCTAGCGACAGCGAAGTTTCCAGCATCGAGAGCATTCTTAAATTCGGCCACGTATTTGGAGATTTCCATCTCGAATGTTCCTTTAATCAATTTTATGAGCGTGCTTATCGGTCTCATGAAGTCACCGTCGTCCGTTTCGTAGCATATTTCTATCAGTCCTTCGATGAGGTAGGCATATTCGGTCAAGTTATTCTCGATGAGAAGTCGATTCAAGATGTTTTGAGCTCCGGATAAGTTGCATATTTCCAATTGTCTTTGGAGAGCGACGATGGTTTTAGAATCGAATTCGGTCGTTTTTTTCGTATCTTCAGATATCTTTGGAGTCGAATTTTGAGCATCTATTTTATCCATCAGCCTACTTGCCTCGTGGAGCAAAACGGCCAAGTGATTTTTAGTTGGGTCTATTCCTTTTTTGTTTCCGAGATTTAAGGCACGTTCGTAGGCTTCCCCGTAGCGGTGGGCTCTAATGAAGTCCATTATACTTTCTCCTTCCGGTTTTCTAACGTTGGGATGGGTACCAGTATTTTTCATAGATAGAATTGCCGAGGTTAGAGTCATGTAGATTCGATAGTTCTTTTTCAAAGGACGGTCGGTAGATTCTTTTTGTAGAAGTTCATGTGCCGCCTGGAAGTCGCCTATTTCGATTGCTTCGGATAAACTGCGGTTGAACTCATCGCGCATCTTTTTGATAATATTCAAAAGGTCGATTGTGATGGTCGCGTCAGTCGTCTTTTTTTCTAGCGAAGCGAGTTGGTTTAAACAAGTTGCAAATTTCTGTTCGAAAATCAAAGCTGGAAAACCTTCGGGTAATCCTTCTAAGTCGGAAAAGTTTTGGGGTGTGAGGGTTCTTGCGAGTTTTCTATAATAAATGGTCAGTACATCGATAAAACTCAGAAGGTAGAGATAGTAGTAGAATACGTTTCGATAAACCGGATTGTTTTGAAGAGTCGCAAGATGTTTGAATCCTCTTTTATATTGACCAGCGAGAAAGTAATGATTGACGATATGCATTCGAAGAGAGGAATCTTTTAGTCCGTACATGCATCTTTCGTAGCAAATGAATGCTCTATCCGTGTCGCCGTTTTTTTCTAGCTCTCGTCCGTAGGATAAAAACTTGTCGTAATCCCCTACTCGGAAAACGCCCTTTTGTCCTCTCGTCAGAGCGCCCAGGTTTAGAAGTTTTTGGAGTCTATATCCGGATACGCCGGCTTCTTCGAGAAGATTAGAGGTCAAAGCTAGATTGTCAATTTGAAGGTTGTAGATGGTTTTCATGTCATCATCTACGCTTTGGGAAGAGCCATTATTGTCGGCAAAGGCGAAGCATTTTTGAGCTCTTTCGTGTTGACCAGCTCGCTCGAGTTGTTCGCCGTAGGCACGGAGGTCATCGAAGCATATCAGAACGTAGTATCCTTTCTTTTTCCACTCTAATATTCCATACTTTTTGAAAGCCGTTATCTGTTGGTGAGTGAGTCCACGTTTTACGAGCGTTTCTTTCGTGAGTTGCTCATCATCTAGGAAGGCTTCGTATATTTTACTCAAATTGGCGTCTATTTCAGTTTTATTCTTGTCGAGGTGTTCTAATTTAGTGTATACGCATGTCGCTTCGTCGATGAGACCGCACAATTCTAAGTTTCTTCCGTATTCTAGAAAACGGCCCAAATCCGCAAGGGTGTAGCAACCGGGGCTTGTGCGTTTAATCATGTGAGCGTCCATCAGTTTTTGAATGTGGTAAGCAGAGTAATCGTATTTTTTGAAGATTTTGTTCGTCAATTCCTCTTCTCGAGCAAATATTTTGAATAGATTTTTTTCTTCTGTAGTCAAGGCCATCGCATTCTCTCCTTCGCTTTGTTTGTACGTTAAATAATAATAAAGGAAAATGTGGAAAAATGCAACAGTTTTGTAATTTCGAGCGAAAAATAGAATGGGTTTGTACAATAGTGATTATGTGCTTAAATATTTTTAAAATTTTATCAAATTTATGAGAAAAAACGCCATGGCGACGTTTTCATATCGAAATTGAAATGTTTATTGCCTTTTTTTCGAATCGTATTCTCTTTTTATCCATGTCATGATGACGCGGACGAGATAGTCAATTTGGTCATCAGTCAAGTCTTGTGTTTCCGAAAATTTGTACCATTTGGCGACGCATCCGCGACAACAGGTGGCCGTCGCGTGTTCAGCTATAAAGACGGGATGTCCTTTATACGGCGTCTGTTTGCCGTCGTTTGAAAGCTTTACGCGCAAACGAGAATTTAGAAAGTCGTAAGCGTGTTTCTCTATGATATCGAATCCCTTGGCATCTATATAATCGATATCCGAGTCTTTCAAGTGGAATGACGAGCGGAATTTGGAATGAGAAAGAGCATTTAAAACTGCATCGATGTTCATGTATTTACTTCTTTCTATCATCTACCGTAAGCTGTGTCGAGAGCTTCTTTTAAGGAGGTTCCTTTCGAGAAGTCGATAATCATACTGATGGTTTTCTCTATGTCGCGAGTCGAAAAACCGTGAGAGTGGCTTTTCAAGTTGTACTTTTGGACGGCCGTATTGCCCACGGGAGCGAGGGCATCTAGTACGGCTCGATAGTCCGTGATGGTCGAGCCCAAGTTGGCGAGCGGGTCGAGGATGAAATCGAATTCATCGTGAGAAAGTTCGTTCGGAAGTTCTTTTAGGGCACGCGAGAAGATGGAGTCGATGTTTGCGACTATATAATGAATGTCGTCGCGAAAAGCCGCGTCGGTGTCGAATCTACTGAGGATGTAGTCGGTCGTGTCGTAAGAACCGTAACGAAAGGCCCATTTGACGATTTCAGCGTCGAAAATGACGTACATTTTATTTTTGGAATCGAGGTCCCATTCGTCGATGTAATCGAAGGCAACCGAGAGATTGTCTTTTTGTTCGGGATTCTCTTCGACTATCGCGTTCGGAGTCAAATAGTAGTTGTGGACAGAATTTCTCGTAATCGGATAAGTCGCGACCGAGAAGCGCACTTTATAAAATATCATAACTTCGACGAAGAGGATGAAGAGGAAAACCAAGAGTTTGAGAGGTTTGGTAATCGGAGAACGGACGAGGCGAAATATCTTTTCTTCGGTCGAGACGTCTTTGAATTTGTCGCCCGGTTTTCGGACGAAGAGGACTTTCCATGGAAACCAAATCGGCGAGGTTATAACTAAGAATATTTTGTATACGATATCCGATAGTTTGCGTTTTTCTTTTTCTTGAGGGTTGCTCATACTCTACTCTCCTTCTTTCTAGTTTGTACTTTTTCTATTCACATTATACTGTATTTCATGGGATTTAGGCAAGAAAAGGAAAAGAACCTTTACGGTTCATTTGTTGGCGTCGTTTACCCGGTAATAAGCTTCCTCAAGGGACATGCCGCGCGCATAGTTGTTGATGACATCCAAAGATAAGTCTATTTCTTCGAAGGAGAATGTCAAGCTTCCCTCTTCGATGTCTTCGTCGGTCATGAGCATGTCACTAACCGATCCGGCGAGATCTAAAGCCATGCGGTAGTCGAAGGTCGAGCCGACAGTGGTGATGGGTTCTAGTATGGCCTCGAGTTCCTCGTCATCTAAAGTTTCGGGGAATTCTTTGATGGCCCGCGAGAGAACCGAGTCGATGTTTTGAGCTGTATAGTGAAGGTCTTCTCTGAATTCTTCGTCATCATTGAATTTGTCTAGAATGTGTTTTAGGGACTCTTCTGAGGTGTATTGAAAGGTCATCTTCATTATATCGGAGTCGAAGATGACGTACATCTTGTTCTTGGAATCGAGGTCCCATTCGTCGATGTGGGCGAAAGCCTGTTTCAGAGATTCTTTGTATTCTGGGCTAGTGTCGTCTTTGGCTGCGGATAGGTAGTGGTTTTGAACCGAGCTTCGCGTGAGCGGATAGGTTAGACTCGAATACCTCAGTTTATAGACAACTAGTACTTCGAGTCCGATTATACATAGATAGATGGCAAATTTAATGGTCTTAGTAATCGGGGCGCGCACTATGCGGAATATCTTTTTTCCTGTCGAGACGTCTTTGAATTTGTTGCCTTCTTTTTTGACGAAAAGGACTTTCCATGGAAACCAGATGACCGAAGTTATAGCCAAGAAAATCGTCTTTAGGGTGCCGAGGATTTTTTCCCCCATTTCTTTTTGCGATTCGGTGTTTTCGATTTCTTCGGTCGTCTTTTCTTTTTCAGAGTTTTCCCCTTTTATAATCGTTTTTTCTTCTTTTTCTGTCGTTTTTGATTCGCTTTTCTTTTCGGTTACTTCGATTTTTTCTTTTGTTTTGACTTCGACCTTTTTTTCTTGTGAAATTTTTTTCGAATTTTGTTCGTTCGGCTTTTGCACCTTAACGTTTTTGGCTTTTTTGGCATTTTGATTTTCGACAGATTTGGTGTTTTGCTTTTTCTCATTTTCTTTTTCCATAGGAACTCTCCTTCTTTTATTTCGTCTTTTTCTTGACGACTAGTTTTTGAGGGGCTTCGACGTAGGACCTAATGACCGTGCCACAGTTTAGACAGATGATGTGATAGAGCGTTTGTTCTTTCATCGTGAATATTTTCCCTACCGGGGTGATGTTTGCATATCCTTGTTGGGCGGCTAGTACGTTATCGGTAGCTCCACAGTGTGGGCATTTTTCTTGTTCCATAAAAATTCCTTCTTTCTTCGCTGGGATTATTATATCACTTGTGTAGTAGTTCTTCAACAAAAGCAAAAAGCACTCGCTTTGAAGTGCTCATATGTGTAATCGATATTGTTCGGGAAGATTTACGAGTAATTTATGTCCGTATTCTTCGATTTCCTTTATGTCTTTTTCTTTGAGACCTGCAAGAAGAGGAAGCGCGCGGCGGCGAGTTATTATCGCACTGACTTCGTCGAGCATCTCTCGTGCCAATTCTCGGCCTTGCGTTTTATATAGTGCCGGCGTGTACAGATAGATGCTTTGGGCTTTCGAGACGAGATACTTCGATAGTTCGATGATAAGAGCTCGATAGGTACTGTTTAGACTCGGCTTTTTGATCGGGCTATCCAAGTAGATGGCATCGTAGATGTCGTCCATTTTGATGAGCCACTTTATACAAGTTTTAGGGTCGCTACATTCGTGGTAGTCTATGCGCATGGATAGTCCTTTGAGATTACCTTTGAAGTACTGCTCTTGCATGCGCTCTTTTCCTACCAAGTATTCGACCATTTTGGCAAGTTCAGCTAATCTTGGAAATCTTTCGTCGAGTCCGAAAAAGCGATTTAGAAGGACATCTTTGTATCCTTCATCAAGTCCGTATCCCATGTGGTAATGAACTTTGGTATGATTTTCGTCTTTATATTGAGTTCTTTCGAATCCGGTAGCTACGAATTTTTCATGGATTACGGTCGCGTTCATTTCTAGAAGACCTCTCGTCAAAGTCGAACGTATATCGTGTGGATTTACGACGAGTTTTTTTCTCAGGGCATCGTAGTAGCCGACTGTATCCAAAGCATATTCGATGGGATAATCTTCGAGGTTTTCGTAAAAGTGCGATAAATCGATGTTTTCGTGGTTCATCATTTCGACGAACTTGTTTATCACTTTGCTTTCTTCTTTTTTTATTCCCGGCTTGATTATCAATTTCGCTTTTTTCGTTTTATTTGGTTCTGGGACGTATTCGATTTGGTGATAGTTTCTGATATCGTCTCTCGTGAGCACCAAAGATAGACCTAAAAGCGATATTCCCGTAATCGTTACACCTATAAGAACTGCCTCGTCTAGAGTGAGATTTTGTAACATTTTTTCCCCTCCTATGGAAAACGAGTCCTCAAAGGGACTCGTGTACTATCAATTTGGTAGCGGCGGAGAGGGTCGAACTCCCGACCTATCGGGTATGAACCGATCGCTCTAGCCAACTGAGCTACACCGCCATGAATCGATAAGCAATATTAATATAACATATTTGAGCGAGTTTGACAATTAAAAGTTGCACCAGTCATGTGGAAAAATTGAAAAAATCTCCAAAAATTGGAACTAAAAACGATAAAAGCAGCATCATTTGCGTTTTCTATGTGGTTTGCGAAAAGAAAAACGCTCGAGCAAACTTCGAGTGTTTTAGTGTTTTTCGAAAATTTTGTCCGAAACGAGTTGGAGGATGACCGCTAGAACTAAGAACAAGGCAGCCGAAATTCCCACTTTTTCGAAGAATATTCTGTCTCTATTTTGAGCTGACCAGGAGTCGTCTATCGTATAGAGTACATAGTCGGTCGGGACTTCGTATTCGGAAAGAGCGTTTTTGGCAGTTTGGGTGAAGCCTTTTTTCTTTCCGAGGGGAAGTTCGATTTTTTCTCCTTTGGCTATCTTGTCGGCGATTCCGCGGTTCATTTGGGCGAGAATACGGTTACCATCGTCGAGTTCGATTATGTAATATGGAATGTAATCTCTGGATATGTCGAGAGATGTGGTTCGCACTTCGGCTATTTTTCTGGTTTGGCGTCTTCGCGAGTCGGTCTTATAGTATCCTATCCAATTGACTTTGCTGTAGACGTCCGTTTTTTCGATGCTTTTAGGTATTATGCGTACATAATCTATTTCGTTTAGGACGTCTTTCCATTCTTCGAGGGAAGTGATGAGCGGGATGTCATCGTCACCTTTTAGTCCGGTGTAGTCTTGTGAACGATCATCATCTATTTGTTTTTGAGAAATGGTAGGTCTATCGTATTTTTCCCAAAGAATGTTTTCTAAGTCAAACGAAAAGTAGAAGATGACTGCTAGAATTAGTGAAAGTGTTATCAGTACATAATTTACAATCTTGTTTAAGTCCATAGTCATCTTCTACTCCTTCAATTTCTTTTTGGTTCGCGGGCATTGGTGTAAATTTTGTTCAGATATTCGTCTGGATAGTGTCTATCTAGGAGTTCTTCGATTTGATTTTGAGGAAGTTCCCCTTCTTTTCTTTTCGTGTGTCTAAGGCAAGCGACCGTACTGATGGTACAATCGAATAACAGAATGGTACTCAATATCAAGGCTATTATCTGAGTCTGTTTTTTTTCTTTGAGATACATTTCGAAATGTTTAAATATCGGCATGATTACTTCGTAGAAAAGTACGCCGGCGAGTCCCCAAAATGACGAATGGAATAAGCTCGTGCGTCCATTCAGGTTGAATTTTAGGTACGTATAGTTCCACGAGACCGTACCGAATATCTGTTCTTGAAAGTAAGAACATAAATACTCCGTCAATCCTCCGACAAAGAAGCCTACTAGAAAAGCGGTCAATAGACGAATTACTCGGTTGTGACCGTCCATTTTGATGTTTTTATAGACGAAATAGAACACGAGCGCACCGAGACCGTAAATCGGAATGAGAGGCTCGTATATGAGTCCTTGCTTCAGTTGGAAATGTCCCTGTAAAATCGTGAGCAGGTTTTCGTGGACGAATCCTGCGAAACTGCCCGTCATAAATATAAAGAAAATATAAGTATATTTTTCAAAAAATCTCTTTTTCATACTACCCTTTTTACTTTTTTAGAAAAAGTCCCCCTTGTAGATGATTTAATTATACCACATTTTGGGAGAAATTTCAACTTTGGGGGCTGAAAGTGCGCATTTTCGGGAGTTTAGGCCAAAAGAAAAACGCACAAGTGTGCGTCTTAGAAGTCACAGTTGTTAGGGCAACGGTAGTAAGGAATGACGTCCCGAATGTTTTCGATTCCAGTCAAATACATGACTAAGCGTTCGAAGCCCATGCCGAATCCGGAGTGAGTGCACGTACCGTATTTGCGCAGGTTGATGTACCAAGATAGTTCAGTCTCGTCCATGTTCAATTCGCGCATGCGGGCAACGAGTTTGTCGTAGTTTTCTTCTCTTTGGCTTCCGCCCATCAACTCTCCTACACCTGGAACTTCGAGGTCGACTGCGCGAACAGTTTTACCATCATCGTTTTGTTTCATGTAGAACGATTTGATGTCCTTAGGCCAGTCGGTTATGAAGACCGGGCCGTCGAAGTATTCGGTGATGTATTTTTCGTGTTCTTTGGCTATGTCTTCGCCAAACTCTGGTGCGAATTGCCATTTTATATCGGCATCTTTTAGGATTTGGATGACGTCGTGGTGAGTGATGCGAGTGAACTTGCTGTTTACCAATTTTGTAAGCTTGGCTATGAGACCTTTCTCGACGAAGGAGTCTAAGAATTCCATCTCGTCTTTGCCTTTCTCTAAGACGTAGTTGATGATGTATTTGAGCATGTCTTCTTCGGTGTCCATGAGGTCGCCGAGGTCGGCAAAGGCCATTTCAGGTTCTATCATCCAGAATTCGGCGAGGTGCGAAGTCGTGTTCGAGTTTTCAGCTCGGAACGTCGGACCGAACGTATAGACTTTGCTGTAGGCCATCGCGAAGGTCTCGGCTTCCAATTGTCCTGAGACGGTCAGTCCGGCCTTTTTGCCGAAGAAGTCTTTCGAATAATCGACTTTTTTGCTTTCGATCATTTTGTCGAAGTCGAGGGTCGTGACTTGGAACATTTCGCCCGCGCCTTCACAGTCGCTCGCCGTGATGAGTGGAGCGTGGAAGTAGACGAAACCGCGGTCTTGAAAGTATTCGTGAATGGCGGCAGAGGCGAGGCTTCTTATTCTAAAGACGGCATTGAAGAGGTTCGTACGAGGACGAAGATAGGCTTGTTCTCTTAGGAACTCTCTCGTGTGACGTTTTGGTTGAATCGGATAGTCTTCTCCCCCATCGCCTTCGAGGGTGACATTTTCGATTTCGATTTCGAAGTCTTGTTTATCGCCGGACGATTCTAGTACTTTACCGACAACGACGAGAGCACTTCCTATGCGAAGGTGAGAAATCATGTCGTAGTTTTCGGTGTCTTTCGAGTAGACGAGCTGAACTCCCTTGAAGCTCGTGCCATCGTTGAAGTCGATGAAGCCGACGTTCGAACTGGTACGGTGGGTTTTAATCCATCCACATATCGTGATAGTTTTTCCTATGTATTCTTTGTAGCATTCGTGCAATTTTTTGATTTCTATATGTTTCATTTTTCTTTTCTCCTTTTTACCATATCGTCAGTTTGCGGACGTAGGTGTATATAATGTTTTCTTCGTTTTTGTTTTTTATCATCTTTTTGATATCCGAGACTTTGTATTTTACTAAGTCCGATTTTTTTTCTTTTTTCAGTATGTACTCGAGGGCTTTTAAACACGTGTCTTTGTAACTATTCGCATTCAATAGAGCACCTGTGGCCTTGTAGAGTTTGTCTGGGATGCGGTGGTTGAGTCTTTCGTAGAACCAGTCCGGTCTTTTGTAGAAGTAATAGTCGTATCCGTCTAGGCGTTCCATCACTTTGAGAGTGTCGTAGTAGCCGCGGTTCATATTTTCTTTCGTGGATGCTTTGTCGAAGACGATTATGCTTCCGAGGTTGCCTTTCGGTTTGATTTCGATTATCTTGGCTCGGGTTTTGAAGTTGGGTTTTCGAAATCCGACTCCCTTGATATTTACGACGTATATAGTGTCACATCCGAGTCGTTCGAGCATGTCGGATGGGGATAGGTTGTAGAAGCCTCCGTCGAGGTAGTAGCCGTCGTCTATCAGTTTTTCTTTTTTGAAGACGGGAAGGTAGGAACTTGCAACTATGTAGTCGTGAAGTTTGCCTTCGGGAATGTCATCTAGGTACATCTCTAGTGGCTCGAGGTTCGCGACTCGAATGGTCGTGAGGCCGTAGATTATGTCGCTTTTTCTAAGTTTTTTTTCGTCGACATTGTTGCGGACTATGGCCCGATAGTTACTCATGTCGAGGCCTTTGTTTTTGAAGGCTTTGTATATTTCGGTAAACGAGGCTTTGATTTTGTCGATGGAGATGCCACTTTTTAGTATGTCTTGGGCTTTGGTTTCGTCAATTCCCAAGAGTTCGGTCATGGTGGCATCTTTCCAGAGGGAGACGAGTTTGGCTTCGTCGTGGGAGGCAATGAGGGCTCCGTTTAGGGACCCAATGCTCGTGCCAGCGACGGCATTTACTTTTACGCCACATTTTTTTAAAGCCATGTACGCTCCGACTTGATAAGAGCCTTTTGCTCCTCCGCCTTCTAGTGCTAGTCCTATCACGAAGTACCACCTCCAATTAAGATAATTATATGATAAAATGGGGCAAAAATAAAGAAAAAATGAAAGAGATTTGGCGTTCTCTTTCGTGAAGGTCATTCAATTGTGTATGGGTTAGATTGGGAGCCATCTCCGCCTGTGATTTTGACTGAGGAGTTGAGGTAGACACAAGGACGAGCAGCAGTATACATGCTGCTATATACATAGCCTGTATGTACCCGACCTTCTGGATTTATACCAAATACCTCCATCGAGCTTGATGCACTTGGAGACTGTGCCCATTGATCTATATTGATATATAACCAGCCCGCATTCGGATTACTGTTACAATTATATCCAGCTGTGTAACATGCATTATTTACACCATTGGCATATGTATATACATAATCGCTTGTCGTTATCTAATGACAACCACTTAATTTTCATTGTTTTTTTGAAGAAATTAAGATTTTTCTTGTTCCCTTTTTATCTAAATCTTCAATTTGAGTCTTAATTTCATCTTCGCTAGCTATACTAATTTTATATTGAGTAAACATATCTTCATGATTAGTGATAGACAAAAAATTAAGATCACCTAATTTATATTTTTTTAAGAGAGCATCAATTAAAAATTTAAAGTCTTCTGGCGATAATACTTCTTTGATAGGCACTAATGTTTCTTCTAAATTGATATATCTTACATTTGCACTATTTATAATATGATTAATTAAATTTATTATTGTGCTATAATCTGTTTCATCTTCCTTAAATGATTCACACATTTTACTAATAAATCTAGCAAGAGAATCTTTATATCCCCATCCGCCATAAGCATAACCAGAAGTATCCCAATTTCTATCTTCATCATCTAAATCATAATTGAAATTATATTTTTCATTAAAGTCTGCTATTGCTTTTTCATATTCTCCTATTATCGCATAGACTACAAATAATTGTATTCCTTGTTCACCATGTGAATAATATTCTTGAATTTGTGCCTTACTCATAAGATCCTTTAAAATTGTTCTATTCTCACTTAAAGCAATAATTGATTTTAAATCGCTTTGACCTGTATAATCACTGCAATACATATCATAATCAAGTTCAATTTCTGGATCAATAAGTATTTGATGAATTAAATCATAATCTTCTTTCTCACAATGTCTATGTAGCAACTCAATTATTAATGTCTCACAAAATTTATTTTTATTTCTCTTTTTAATAATACTTAATCTATCAAAATCTTTATCAAAATTACGTCTAATTATATTAGTTATTTCAATAAAAGCTTTAGCATTACACCACATTAATATTTCATCAATTTTGCTATGATTTTGAGTATATTGTTCAAGGCTTACTAAATTAATAAATACATCCTCATTACTCAACTGGCAAGTATCTAATAATAATTGATAAATAGTTTCTATTTCTATATTTGATTTTCCTAATGTTTGATTTTTCTTTAAAATTATAGCTAATCTTTCAAAATCAAATGGTCTATCAATATAATCATCTTCAATTGACAAATAAAGAGGTTTTGGATTTCTATTTAATAATCTTTTTAGCGTTTCTATACCTAATTTAATACTCTCATTATCTTCCAATAAGTTACAAACATAATTAAATAATCGTTCTGCTAATTCACGATTTTTATGTGCGAAATTAATTGTATTCCATGAATTAAAATGAATAGTATCAGCAAAATCTAGTTCTTCATCGGAACTAATTATTGCAATATTACAATGATTAACTTCTCTATCATATAATTGATCTATATATATAGCAACTATTTCAATTAATTTAGCATAAAACGCTTCATCTTTGTTTTCAATAGAATCTAATAATTTAGTTATAAGTTCAAATCTATTATCTACTATCTTTTTCTTTGAAGTATTATCTTTTCTTGAAAGATTTACTACATCCTCTGCGTTTTCTACTAATAAACTTGCTTCACTTTCTAAAATTTCTTTTACTTTGTTTAAAATTTCGTTCATACCAAAATTCCTCCTGAATTTATAGATATTATTATAGCACACTTACTATTAAAATGTAATGCTTTACTAATATTTTAAAACAACAGGATATGACGATGCACCACGAAAATATCTGATGCCTCATAAATAAAGGCTTTCAGACGTTTTCAGTTGCACCACCACTATTTTTGCGCTTACAAAAATGAATACAAAACCTAAAATTTGTATTCAAAATCGATTATCAATATTTATTTAAACCTTATTTTAAAAGAAAAATAATGTATTCAAAAGTGAATACTACTATCATTTTTTGTTGTCATTAGATATATACAGGCTCACTTGGATATATTAGTCCTACATTCTGTATTATATTTGTTGTTCTTCCACTATATACAGTTGTTCCTCTTTCAAAGTCATAATAATTTTGCCCTTTCAAGTTTTGGTATGTTTTTGAGCCTCCCAAGTACCACTTTACTCTTACGATTTGATTTTGCGCTGTAGTACATAATCCTTTTATAGATGATGTATCTGTATAACTTCCGGTTTGATTATAGTAGTCTCCATTTAATAATGTCTGCAAAGTCGCGGATGACCATTCATTTTTACTATTTGAATCCCAAGCGCGTTGGCCTATATGTTCATTTCTTATTATCTTAATCAACTGTTCTTTATTTCCACTTTCGGTTTCAACTGTAAATACACCAATAATTCTCCATGTTTCATCATTGAATGTTATATAGTTATTTGGTTCATTTCCTATATATCTGTAATCTCTTCTCTCTTCTTCAGTCCATCCTGTCGTCTGAGTTGCCTCTGAATGGTCAAAGACAAACATTTCTTTTTTGTCTCCTGAAGCATAGTTTGTCACGTTTGCATCGTTGGCCTTTGCAATCAACATGTTCGCGGATGGATTTTTGATAGTTACAACATCGAAATAAACTGTACATTCGTCACTCGTCTTGACTTTTAAACTCAATGCTTTAGTACTGGCATTTTGAGTTATTTTTCCTCCATTTTTGCAACTACTCTTTTCAGTATTTAGTACATATCTATCTTTAGGAAATTCTTGAGCATCACTCAAATTGTAATTTCCTTCCTCGTCTTGGATGTACATTGCTATCATACTACTATTTTGAGGTGTTATTTTTTTAATCTGATTTTGGTTATCTTTGTATATTGTCCCTAAGCAAAAGCATAAGACCATTGCACTTATTGCTATAATATATTTCGTTTGCTTTTTCATTTTTTTTATTCCCTTCTTTTTCTTTATTTTTCTATGTCTATATTTTTTGATATTACATTTTGTGATATTTCGCCTAAAAAAAATTCAAATATGTTCCATTTTAATAATTCACTTATTCTGAGAGCCTGTTCCATACTCAATTTATGAGGATTGTTTTCTAATTGTCGGTATGCCGGTACAGAAATGTTTAAATAAGTGGCACACTCTTCTTGAGTTATATTGCGATTAATCCTTTGGGATTTAAGTTCATTTGCAAGCAATTCCATCTCTTTTTCTGTCACGTTTAACCTCCTTATCTAAGTTAATTATATATTGCATTATGTAATAAGTCAACTTGTTTTGATGTTTTTGTGGTTATGGAATTATATTGCACATTGCAAAATCAAATGTTATAATGTTCATAAGAAAGGCGTTGATTCCTTTGAGTAACTACTTTGCAAAAAATATAAAGTATTTGAGAATGAAGAAAGGTATCGAGCAACAGAAAATGGCTGAAGACTTGGGTGTATCTCAGCCTACTCTCAGCTGTTGGGAGAATGGTAGCCGTGAGCCTAATTTAGAAATGATAGGACGAATTGCAAAGTATTTAAACTTCTACGCCGATTTTATAACTAAGGACTTGACTAAGGATGATAAAAACGAGAAAGTTGATAAGATAGGCTTATTCTGATACTTTCGTTCAACATATTGCATTTTATTGAACGAAAGTGATTGAATTTTATGTAAATCATAATATAATTCTAAGCAAGAGTACGCATGGCAATATCTAGTCGCGTTCCTCCAAAAATTTGGTTTTTGCGCGGCATAATTCCCATAGGGGGTTCTAGTCGCGCGTTTTTTGATAGTTATGAAATATCATCGTCGATTTTTTGCGTTCGTTCACTTGTGGAACATGGTGTAAATGAGCGCTTCTAGCAACACATTCAACACTTTGTCCAAGTTTATTGAAACTGTCATACTATACGCCTCCCTTTTCACACCCCTCAGGGTGAAAGGTAGAACTTATCCCCTATTAAGTAATCCTTAAGTAAAAAAAAGAGAAACGGCGGACTAGAAATGCGTCCTAGTTATCTATTTAAACATACTCCTAAATTTTTCTCAATCCCTGTAAGTAAAAGAAAAAAATCACCATTTTGACATTTTGCCAAAAAGCGATTTTTGTCTTATGGTTTTAGAGCCGTTATAGGAAGAATGTATATGCTCGTTTCGGGGTCTTTTACTACTGCGTCATACTTTCCAACTATTACGCACATGAATTTAGGTTTCGTATCCATATTGTCGTAAAATCTCTTGAGGCTCTTTTTGGCTTCTTCGACTTCTTGGTATCCGAGTTTTATTTCGACGGCAGCATATTCACCATCGGAGAATTCTAAAATCGAATCGACTTCGAGGCCGGTTACATTGTCTCTAAAGTGATATAGATGCCCTCCTAGATACTCCATGTAGATTCTGAGGTCTCTTTCTACGAGGGATTCGAACATGAAGCCGAGTGTCTTGAGGTCATTTATCAATTTTTCAGCATTGAGATTTAATGCTGCGCAGGCGAGGGACGGGTCTGTTAAGTGTCTCTTGGGAGATTTACCTAGGCGTTCACGGGAACGATAGTTTTTATTGTAGGCTTCTTGATTTTCTATAAGGTGAAGTCTATCCAGAACATCGAGATAATCGGTCAAAGTTATTCGACTTTCCAATAGCTCCGATTCGGTCTCGTATTCTTCGATGTCTTTTAGAAGTGTTTGGTTGGTCGAGATGGTCGATTCGTTGCGGGCTAAGGATTTGATAAGCATGGACATCTTGGCTCGGTCACGTTTTTTGTCGTCGTTCATGTCTTTGTCGAGTATCGATTCTATATAACTTTTTGGGATGAGGTCTACTTTGTCGAGTTCCGTGTCGATGTTGCTGGGCCAACCTCCGCGGATGATGAGGCTAGAAAGTGTACGTATTTCTGTTTTGGCTACTGTAGTGTTTTTTTGGGTTCCATTCAACATGGCCGTGATAGAAGCCTCCCCTTTCGAATCGCCAGATTCGTAAAGACTCATCGTGTACATTTTAATTTTTCCTATTCGTCCAGCGCCCGAATGAAAAATTTGTTTCTTTTTCTCGTCGTTGAGTTCTGTCGAGCAGGTCAATATGTATTTACCTTTTTTTGAGTTTTCATCACATTTCCTTCGCACTTTATCCCATACTTTGGGAACTAAGTGCCATTCGTCTATAAGTTCAGGTTGTTCTTCATTTAAAATGAGTTCGATGTCTAAAAGTGCTTTGTCTTTAGTCTCGTCGTCGTCCAAGTAGACAGCACTCTTGGCATGTTTAGATGATGTCCATGTTTTTCCACACCATTTGGGTCCTTCGACCGAGATTGCTCCAAATACTTTTAGATAGTCCACGACTTGTTTATCGATCAATCTAGGGCGATATTCTCTTTCATCATAGTTCATTCAAATCACCTTTTCTAATCAAATGGTACCACAATTCAGTTTTTTTCTCAAGGTAAATATACAAATTTTAACGAATTTGATATACATTTTTTAGCGTATTTGATATACAAATTTTAACCATTTTGATATACATTTTTTAACGGGAAAAGAAAAAAAGCAAACAGTGTTTTTGACTATTTGCTCGGATGCAGAACTATCTTGACCGCGTCATCTTTGCCACTCGTAAGTCTTTCAAAGGATTCTTGGGCCTTTTCGAGTGGCTTGACGTCGTCGATGTATTTTTTGACGTTTATTCTCTTATGCGAGATGAGGTCTATGCAGGTTTCAAATTCTTTTTCGGTGTAGGCAATGGCACCGGTGATGGTGACTTCTCCCATGACGGCCGCGACGGTCGGGATGGTAACCGGTCCAGTCGATACTCCGACGAGGATTATTTTTCCACCCGGTTTGACGGCGAGGATGGCTTCCGAGACGGCCGCGGAGTTGCCACAGCATTCGATTACGATATCGAAGCCACCGTTTGAGGCTTCGATAAGTTTGGCGATGGTCGATTCTTTGCGAGCATCGAAGTAATCGTCGGCTTTTCCTACGGTAGTTGACTTTTTGGCACGAGACATGTTGGTCTCGAGTAAGGCTACATAGCAGGCTCCTTCGAGCTTGGCAAATTCGCAGGCCATCAAGCCGATTATTCCTCCACCTATGACGAGAACTTTGGCTCCCACTTTGATATTTGCAAGAGCGACGGCGTGCAAGGCGACAGCGCTAGGTTCGACCAGCGTTCCTTCGTCGAAGCTCATCGTATTCGGAATCTTCTTGACGAGGTCACTTCGGCAACTCGTATATTCGGCATATCCACCCGGATTTTTGAGAGATAGTCCGACGGCATTTAACCATGTCGCGCGACAATACTGAGGGTTGCCGGTCTTACAGGCTTCACATGCTCCGCAGGGAGAGATGGGTAGACCGGTGACTTTGTCTCCTATCACGAGGTCTTTGCGATTGCCGGGGTCTACTACTCGGCCGCAGAATTCGTGACCCATGACGAGACCTTTTGGTTGGCCCGAGTCCCAATAATGGATATCGGAACCGCATATTCCACACGATTCGACTTTGATGACGACCGAGCCTTTTCGGCTCACTGGTGCATCGATTTCATCGACGACTAACGATTTTGGTCCGTCAATTTTTACACATTTCATTTGATTTCACTCCTCTTACTTCGTATCAATTATACCATAGGCTCGAGAAAACCGACACTTCATTTACATCATTTATATGTAAAGAACGGTCAACTTTACAGTGTTTGAGTGCCCATTACAAAGAGTAGAATTTCTCATATAATACGGTAGTAAAGTGGGGATTTTATGAAAAATGTTCTGTCTATTGAGAATGTCTCGAGAGAGTTCGAGACTGAGAATTCATCTATCGTCGCCTTAGATAATGTCAATTTGGATGTCAAAGAAGGAGAGATACTCGCCATCATAGGTCCTTCGGGATGTG
Source organism: uncultured Muribaculaceae bacterium (assembly GCA_964472425.1). Lineage (GTDB taxonomy): Bacteria > Bacillota_I > Bacilli_A > RF39 > UBA660 > RUG11867. Next base: position 21,168 of record CAYYLF010000017.1, read on the forward strand.
GAAAAAGCACTCTTTTGAATATAATCGCCGGCCTCGACGAGCAAAGTTCGGGGTCAATCAAGTTTGTGAAGGATAATCCGGTCATTTCTTACATGTTGCAAAGTGATGCCCTACTCTCTTGGAGGAGTGTCTTGGACAATGCGATTATCGGATTAGAAATTCAGAAAAAGAAGACACCGGAGAATGTGGAGAAAGTGCGGTCTATGCTCGTAGATTACGGTTTGGAGGAATTCATAGATAAACGTCCCTCCAGTTTGTCGGGTGGGATGAAGCAGAGGGTCGCCCTAGTGAGGAGTCTCGCCGTCGAGCCGGATATTCTCCTCTTAGACGAGCCTTTCAGCGCTTTGGATTATTATACGAGGCTCAACATTTCGGGGTACGTTCACGACATGATAAAGCGTTCGGGGAAGACGGCTATCATCATCACTCACGATATACAGGAGGCCATAAGTATAGGAGACCGAGTCGTCGTGATGTCTGCACGGCCTAGCCGAGTGAAGAACGTGTACGAGGTGCATCTAGAAGGCAAGACGATTCTCGAACGGCGGTCGTCCGTGGAGTTTAACGAGTTATTTAACGAGATTTGGGGGGATTTGGATGACGAGTTATAAAGTTCGAGTCGGAATAGTTCAGATAATAATCGTCGTTTTATTCTTGGCTTTTTGGGAACTCGGCTCGAGAGTCGGGATAATCAACAGTTTTATCTTCTCTTCTCCATCCAAAATCGTGAATACTTTAATATCTTTGGTACAAAGCGGCGAGTTGTTCGTGCATGCGGGAGTAACTATGGGCGAAATTTTGCTTTCGTTCGCGCTTGGCATCGGTATAGGTTTTCTCGTGAGTGTGGCCATGTATCTTTCGAAGTTTTTGGCGAACGTGATAGACCCATTTTTGACGATTCTAAATTCTTTACCTAAGGTAGCCTTGGGCCCTATCATCATCATTTGGGTCGGGGCTAATACGAACGCGATTATCACGATGGCTCTTCTCATCAACGTATTCATTTCGACCATAACGATATATAACGGGTTCGTGCAGACGGATGCATTGAAGGTAAAGTTGTTCAAATCGTTCGGTGCGAGCAAGTGGCAAATGCTCACCAAGTTAGTCATACCTTCGAACTTTAGTACGATAGTGAGTGCTCTCAAGATAAACATTTCGCTCACTTTAATCGGCGTCATCATGGGAGAGTTCTTAGTTAGCAAAAAAGGTGTAGGATATCTAATCATATATGGCACTCAGTTGTTCAATTTGAATTTGGTGTTGTCGGGCATAGTCGTGCTCGTCGTAATTTCCTTCATATTGTACGAGATTATAGGGTTAATCGAAAAGAGACTTCTAAAAGATTAGAGGTCTCGAGTTGTCGACGAAGAGATGCATTGAGTATCTCTTTTTCAAAACAAGAAAGAAACATTCTCTCAAAAAGATTTTCTGATTTTTCAAAAGCCCATTATTTGCCTAGTTTCTGTCACCAAAAGATTTGATTCTTTGTTCCTATTTTCATTTCATAATCTGCATCAATCTTTTTCAATTTCGATTATAAATTTATCAAAATCAGACTCAAATAATTTATCTTGTGTTACTCTATATTTCTCAAATTCACTAAGAGCTTTGTCTACAGCAATCTCGTGTGATATTTTACCAGCATCTTTTAAGACATCTAAATCGTCCGCGAGTAAATATTTATCTATCCTTGTGCTCCAGTCTTCCATAGTCATAGGTATATGTCTTTCAGCTCTACGTTCAGCAAGTTCTAAAAAGGCATTTACGATTCTTTCTAAATCTTTAATTTCTTCTTTAGTTAAATAATTTTTGGCAATTATTACATCAGATTCCATGATTTTACCATTTGGAGAATTCTTCCAGGAAGTTAAATTCATATTCTGTTTCGTATGATCTGCTCTATTATAAATAATCTCCGCAGCCGTTTGATGAGTTATAGCATAGTGCATTTTGTTTTGAACTTTCTTAAAAAATTCAATGGTGGTCCGAGATGCGGCATCATAATCGATACTTGTCGCATAAATATCAGTAATTTTTTGATAGAATCTTCTCTCACTCAAACGAATTTCTCGAATCTCTTCTAAAA
>CAYYLF010000018.1:0-23032 GCA_964472425.1 uncultured Muribaculaceae bacterium
GTGTATCAATATTCCCATAAACTCAGGTTCTACCGCATAGTAGAACCGAATTAAATGCACAAATAATATAACACACTAACCCACTCTCGTCAAGGGGTTAAACATCTTTTTTAGCGCCTTGTTCGCCTAACCGATTGTCATACCACCTCTACGATAATAAGGCTATTTTTTTGATTTAAACTCTCACCTCAATTTTTTAAACATGTAATCGGACAAACTAACACGCCATCCTCTCTAGTATAAGCATATTGCGTTCCAGTAAGTACCATCATGAACTCCGGTTCTCCCATTTTTTCAGTCAAAATGAGGCTTTTCAATTTTAATAGATTGTCGGCTGCCTCTTCGATAGCCTCGTCACTTCCAAGCTTAACTTCGACCATCGCCCATTTGCCATTATGTAAATGTATTATCGCATCGACTTCCAAATCGTTTTTATCTCTGTAATAAAATATATCACCATCTAAATTTTGTGCATAAATTTTCAAATCTCTAATACACAAATTTTCGAACATAAAACCGAAAGTATTAAAATCCGACAACAAATCTTTATCGGTAGCATTAAGAGAAGCCATAGCAAGTGAAGGATCTACGAACGTTCTCTTCTTGCTCGTTCTGATAGTCGTTTTACTCCTGAGAGCAGGTTTCCATGCTTCCACATTCTCGATAATAAACATTTTTTCCAACGCTACGATGTAATCGTTTATCGTTTTATCTGAAACATCTTCGTTATTCGCTATGACGTCGCTTTTAATTGTCGAAATACTAGCCGAAGAAGATGTATTTCGAGCAAGACTTTTAAGTACACTTCGAACCTTGAAAGGATTTCGTTCTACTCCATCCACGGTGTGTATATCATTATTTATAGTTGCATCGACATAGTCTTTGGCATAAATGAGCGCATCTTCTCCTGAAACTTCTATAGATTCTGGCCAGCCACCACGTGCAATCATAAATGCTATGTCTTTCAAATCTTTCTTAGACACTCCTCTTATATTTGTGTTACCTTCAAATAAACTTTTTAAAGAAACTGAACCCGTAGATTCTCTCGATTCATAAAGTGACATCGGTCTCATTAATACACGAACGATTCTACCTGTACCAGTATGTTTTGGAAATTCATCTTCGCCTTCCTCATTCTTAACTAAAGGTGTCGCAGAACCAGTCAAAATATACTGACCTTTCAACTTGGTTTTATCTACATCGTACCTTACCGAGTCCCATAATACTGGAAACGTCTGCCATTCATCTATCATCAAAGGCTTTTCGTTTTCTAAAAGCAAAGAAGGCTGAGTGTTCGCAATCATTTTATAATTTTGATACATATCCGGATTTTGAAACTCCAAAACAGTTTTCGAAAATCTCCTTCCAGTCGTCGATTTACCACACCACTTACAACCCTCAATCAAAATAGCTCCATACAACTTCATACGTTTTTCGATAAAATCATCAATCATTCTTGGCATATATTCTGGCATAAAATCACCTATTTCTGAAAAAATTATATCACTTATACAGCTTATTGGCAATAACTATTTCTAAATTTGGCTCATTTTCATTTCCGAATTTGGCGCAACGCAACCGGTTTTTTTTATCGACCAAAAAATCCGAACTTTTCCAAATTCGAATTCCCGCCGTATTGACAATTTAAGAATTGCCGCTTTTCTTTTCAAAGTGCAACGTTTTCTCATGTGACGAAGAAGACAAAACTGCAGCCTGTTTTTCTATACCTTCGTTATTCGTCTTCTCTTCCTGCAAAGCTGCCTCGACTTTCGCGTCCAACTGCTCAGCCTCCCGCAGCTTATGTTGAGCAGCATAGAAAATGTCATCGACGATTTCCATCAAGCCTCGCACTCTTTCGTCACTTTCCATATCCGGATGTTCATCATGTACATCGAAACACCTAGCATACTGTACGGCAACTTTGATTAACGAAGAAAGCTCCACTTCGCACCCTTCGTAAGCGTTTTCTATAATCGGCTTCATCGCTCCGATAACCTCGAGTACGAACCTATCTTTTTTTATCTCATCCATACTCCAGCCCAGATAAACCAAGACATCGAAAAGACGCTGATACAATACGGCTGGTTGCCCATTCATGAGCCCATACCTTCTGTTGGTGGCGTACATTTCGACTTCCAAGTCGCACATTCTTTCCAAATAGTCTGCTTTTTCTACTTTAGTTTCGGGAGCAATTAACTCTTCGAACTTCGCACTAGCATATTCTTTACCTAATGCTCGGAAAACGCCTTCATCGTATTGACAACCAGGATGATTGTGAATATACTCGATATCCTTCTCGAGAAAATCTGCCAAACTGTACTCGCCTTCGCCATCCGTCTTGGCCTTGCGAAGCTCCTTGAGATAATCCATATCGATGTCACATTCGATTTCCTTCATTCTCTTCTGAAAAGCTTGCGAATAATACATATCTTTCAAACGCGTGCAAAGACCATTCTCCAAGTTAAACATATACACCCCGAGTAGAAAAAGCCAAACTCCATCCAAGAATAGTCCACTTGCAAAACATGCGCCCAATATCGAAACGGCCATCGCCAAAAGTACGTATGTAAGAAAGTACGCTATATCCAACTGAAACCTTATATAAAACGGAAGCTTCTGAGGACCGTAAGAGAACAGATTTTCTCTATTCTTAATGTAATCGTACATCTCCGTCGTCGCTTTCACATCTGCGCCTTCATTTTTGGATTTACCATTGACCAATAAATCGGAGCACCTCTTGACCATGTCGCCATCGTTCGCCTTTCGCATCAATACCTTCGCAATTTTAAACTTCGTCTCTCTTTCGACCTGTGAATATACGGCAATCAATTTGCTCATCAAAGAAACGAAACCTGGGCACGCCGTTTCAGACTCGAACTCGAGAGTATCATTATGTAAAATCGCTTCTCCATTGCGATATTCCACCCAATCTACATTGAACTTTCCATTTGCGTAATCCAATCTCATTATTTTCCTGCGAGACCAAATTGCCTGTCTAAAACGCTTGAACAATCTCTTTCCATCGTACTCCTCGTATGCGCGCGTACCATACCTTTCATTTTGTCCATCCAATAACCTTTCATCGCACGTCAAAACATCTTCGATGATATATACATTGAGATTTTCTTTATAACTTACTTTATAACGCATAATAATTCCCCATTTCTCGAGTATTATATTGATTAAGCGCCTTTTTGTCAATCGATTATTGCAACTTTCCCCTTGTAAAACTGCCCCGTTGATGTTATGATATCTACCAATCGAAGAACTAGAAGGAGAAAAAATATGATGACAAAAAAAGTAAAAATACACAACATTCCGACCTCGCGTTTAGCTTACTATAGAGTATACCGGTCCGAATCGCCTTTTACGACAAGAGAAATAAACGAGGAACTTAGCTCTAGACCTTACGTCTCTATGGAAACGAGCACTAGACAAAACAGAACTATCACATGGGAAGAATACGTAAATCACAAAAGTGGCATGAAAGCCTTGCAACCTCGTTTTATCAATATCGAGGATGACGAAGCTAAAATTGCAATGCGTGGCCGAGGACTCGAAAAATACGCTCTCGACACGAATACAAACATCTACGAAGTGCTAAAAATCGTCCTCGGAAGTGGAATAGCCGCCGACTACAGTTCGGAATTGATAAACATCTATACTATGCCGACCGTCCTAACCTGGAGCGAGCGAGTTCTCTTCTATATGGTCTCTAAAAGACTTCTCGGCATCATGACTGCACGCGTTCGTAGTATGGAAAGTACTCTCGCCTCTTACGAAAAAGACCTGGGAAGTGCTTCCGCACTTGCTCGAGGCATAGACACCATCAAAGTGGAAAGAGCTATTCATCTAAACGAACGTCTGAAAGATGAACGTCGCCTGAGAGACTACTTCCAAAGTCAAGTCGACTTCTTCAAAAAGGGATGTATCTTGGATGACATAGATAAAATCCCGTTCGACTACTTGGAAGAAACTGACGTCCTTACGCCTACTCCATTCCACCCTATCACGAGTAGAATTATTCCTAACGGCTACTACGAATCTCTATTGGACCGTATCATCTTGAATCGCGCGGTCGGTCAAGAAAGCCGCATCATAGCTTCTCAAGAAGGAAAGCTGTTCTCGAGCATGACGGCGATGTGCGATACCTATGACGATGTACCAAATAACGTCAAAAGACTGGTCATAGAACCATTAAAGCCCTCTCAAAAATAGAAGGTTTTTTTATTTATGTAGAATTCCACACAAAAAGATTACTCGTTCGAATAACCTTTCGTAACATAATCTGGACACTTCACGTAAGCTTTGTACGAATAACCCATGCTTTCGGCCTTCACTATGACGTATCCACTACACTCATCGCTCAACTCGGGGTCGTATCCGTCTTCTTTTAGTTGGTCGGCCGTAAACTTTTTTTCTCCCCCATTTGTCGGATGTTGAGCTGTATACAAACCCAAGTACTTTTTGACTTGCGTCACGAGCGACTCTTCCGAAATCTCACCTATATTGTTCTTTTTCATGTTCAGCCCGAACACCGTGAGACCTCCGACTATCAGAACCAAAGTGATAGTCCAAACTATCGTCAATTTTTTCATATTTCGCCCTCTTTAATTCTTATTTTCCGGTTTCATAGTCGGGAACAAGATGACTTCTCTGATGGTCTCGCTTCCCGTCAAAAGCATGACTAATCTGTCGATACCCATGCCCATTCCTCCAGCAGGTGGCATACCATACTCCAATGCCTCGACAAAATCTATATCCATATCGTTCGCTTCTTCATTGCCCAAATTCTTTTCTTTGAGCTGGTTTTCGAACCGCTCGAACTGATCTATTGGATCGTTCAACTCCGTAAACGCATTCGCGTACTCGCACCCCAATATGAAGAGCTCGAACCTTTCCGTAAATCTCGGATCCTTTGCATTCTTCTTGGCCAAAGGACTGACCTCGACCGGATGTCCATACACGAACGTCGGCTCGACAATCGTATCTTCGACGAATTCTTCAAAAAACGCATTGACTATGTGACCAAACTCGAAATGACTCTCGATTGGAACGTGCTTCTCGTCTGCCAATCTTTTGGCCTCTTCGAAAGCTGTCACTTGGAAGAAATCTACACCCGTTTTCTCCTTGATTAAGTCGACCATGTGCGCTCTTTTGAATCCTGGGGCCAAACTGATGTGCTGTCCCATATAATCGACCTCGTATGTACCGTTCAAATTCATCGCACAAGTGCTGACTATTCCTTCGGTAATATCCATCATACCCTCCAAATCGGAAAAAGCCTTGTAGAGTTCGATGGTCGTAAACTCCGGATTGTGTTTGCGATCCATTCCCTCGTTGCGGAAAATTCTACCTATCTCGTAGACCGCGTCCATCCCCCCGACGATTAATCTCTTCAAATTGAGTTCGGTCGCGATTCGAAGATACATATCGATATCCTGAGCATTGTGATGAGTCACGAATGGTCTTGCCGCCGCACCGCCCAAAATCGTCCCGAGAATGGGAGTCTCTACCTCGACATAACCCAAATCGTCCAAATAATGTTGAATAGAACGGATGATTTTAGGTCTCGCAAAGGCGACTTTTCTCGCGTCGTCGTTCATAATCAAATCGACGTATCTTCTTCTGAAGCGTTCTTCGACATCGGATAGACCGTGATACTTCTCTGGAAGAGGCTTCAAAGCCTTGACGAGATGTGTATACTCCATACACTTGATTGTAATCTCTCCCGTCTGAGTCTTCATGATTTTACCCTTCACACCGACTATATCTCCGATGTCGGCACTCTTGAACAAAGAATAACTTCCCTCGCCCACATCGTTTATCGAGATGTACACTTGAATATTGCCATACTTATCTTTCAAAGAGAAGAAACTGGCCTTACCCATTTTGCGAATGAACATGATGCGACCTGCGACACATGCTTCGTAAGTCTCCGTCTCCAATTCTTCGTGCGTATACTCACCGAATCGCTCTTTGATATCGGCAGAATAATCTTTCACGTCGTACTTATGCCCGAATGGGTCGATTCCCAACTCTCTAATTTTGTCGAGCTTTCCTCTCCGTACGAGTTCCTGTTCTGTAAAAGTTCTTTCCATAAAGAATCACTTCCTTTTCATAGTCTTAATTATAAAACAAAGGCCCGTTCTATGTCAAACTAAAACGCGGCCTCGTTACATCTCTATATAGTTTTATCTTTGCCAATCAATTTCGACTCTCCAATTTTGGTATGGAATCCACCTTCAACTTCAAAACCTTGCTCGCTCGGAAAGATTGCAAAGCCGTCGCCTTCAATCTCGCATTCACTTCAATTTGAAGTTTTATCTGTCGCAATTTTTCCAAAACGTCTTCTTCCCTAGATAATTTCTTTTCCTTGATACTCGCATATTTGACGACCAATTTGACGAAAGCTATTAGTTCCACATCCATTCCCCTGTAAGGAGTTCTCGCGATTTCGTCCATCACTTCCATGATATTCATCACGAACGAATCCTCCGCAATCTGCTCATTGGTCCATCCCAAATAGCAAAGTCTCTTCTCGACATCGTACTTGTCGATGTGAGAAATCCTTCCTCGTCTAGTCTGTTTTGCTCCGTACATCCTCTTCTCGAGTTCCAAGAGTCTCTTCAAAAATTCGATTTTATCGACGCGCTCTCCGCCTTCGAACTCACTTTTGATGAGCGCATTAGAATATTCCTGAGCGAGACTTGCAAACTCCGATCCATCGACATCGATAAAATCTGCCGAACTATCCAAGTCGGAAAGCACAAAATCGACGAATCCCTCTTTGTAAATGATTTCTTTAGCTTCGCGCTCGATGACAGTTTCTTCCGACAAGTCGTACTCGCTCTCGAGTTGCCGAATGACTTTCGAAAAGAAAATATCCCGACATTCGAACTCTTTCTTGAAAAAATTTCTGTTGAAAATCTGCAACCAGCCTACGAACGTTACCAGTAGCCCCCATCCGATTATAAGTGACTTCCCAGTCAAAAGCATCGTAAAACCGAACAATGCTCCACATCCGAGAATCTTATCGAAGCATCGATAATAAAGTGCCGACCACCAATTTTCGTACACCGTTCTCATGGGAACGTACTTGAGTATTTCTATTCGCTCGACTTTTACTGTTCTTATCATGTACTCGAAAATCCTCTTGACTTCGCGTCTAGAAAACTTCTTCTCCCAATCCTTATGTTGGCTCGCACTTTTTATTAAAGTCCCCGCTCGAACGAACGCGTCGTCCTCGTCGCACTCTACAAGCAACTTTCGAGCCACATTTTCGAGTACATATTCTCTATCCCGATTGAACTTTCGAGCCATTCTATACAACTTTTTGCGAATATGCTTATTTAGTTCGCCTAAGATGATTACATCATCGTGGAAAACTGGCGACTTATCCACAACTTCGACCCATCCGACACAGAACTTTCCCTCGCCATATCGTTCAAATTTGTATATGTCGCCGTTAAAACTTGTAAAAAGTTCGCTCTGTTTCATCACCAAAGAGACACTTTGTCCCCATCTCTCTTCGTATCCATCGACCAATTTCTCGCTCGATTCCATTATATCTTCAATCCAAATTTCGTCCGCTTTCTCGTACAAAATGAACTTCACGCTCACTCACCTCGATAAATTACACACTACTCTCCATTCCCTTTTTTATTCGCCAAACCGAGTGCGAATCTTTTGCCTTCGCTCTTTTGAAGAGAGACTTCACTTTCCATCACTTCGTCCAAAGCGACCGACTGACTCTCCAAGACGGCATTCCGTCTCGCCATCTCCATTTTGAGATGAGCCTTATCTATCGCGAATTCGCCTTCCAAATACAGTCTTTCGAGATTCTCTTTCGTTACGCCCTTATCCGTGAAATCTACATACCTGACTGCTAATCTCAAAAGCTCGAGAATTTCTCTCTCACAGCCCACATACGGTCTATTGCTAATCGTATTCATTTCGGTCAAAATCTCGCTCAAAAATGAATTTTTCGACGCACTTTCTTCATCCCAATCTAAGAATTGCAATCTATCATTGACCATGGCCATATCGATACTTGGTTTTTCATCTTTCAAAAGGACTTTATCGCTTCCTGCGAACATCTTCTCTTCTATCTCGATGAGATCGAGCAAGCCCTTTATTTTATCGGTAGGTTTGCCATTGACAAATTCTTCGAAATCTCTTTCGGCAGAATAGTTGGCCGCCAGTCTATCTAGAGCCTCCTCGTCAATTTGTCCGGCAAACTTCTTTTTATCAGCTTCGATAAAATCGACCAATCCTTGTTCGACGATTACTTGACTTTCTTCCATCACAGACTCCATTATGTCAGAATAAGATAGTCCATACCTTTCTTCAAACTCTCTTATCATATCTTCAAAAAAAACTTTTTTACTATAATATCTCCAATAATCGACATCTTTTTCGCATTTAAAATACCACACTGGCAAAAGCAAACCGAAAAGCCCGAGCCAACTATTTATTATAAACATACCGGCGATGAGTGCTGGAAGTAAAACCGTTATGAAAGCGCCAAAAACCTCAGTAGACAAAATCCTCGTAGGAGCATATTTGAACAACTCCTCATTTTTGGCAAAACCTTCGAGCATTCGTTCTGCTTCGTAATTGCTCAAAGAGACAGGTATTTCGTAAGAACGACTGTATCTTTTGAAAGTCGCCAAACACTCACTCAACACGTCTCCTTTTTTGCCATACATGAAAACTCGCGAAAGCGTATTCTCCTTGCTCTTCTCAACTCTAATCTTGTACCTCTCTAGACACTCATCCAACGCTGCTCTAAGTTCGATTTCTTCTTCCAGAATCTCGAATTCATCGTCATGAACTTCGACGAACTCCCCGACTTGCTCGACCCACTTTATATTGTAAACATCGTTTTTCTTCTCGAAATCTATAATCGTGTCGGTCGCCCGTACAGCCTTCCTGAGCTTCTTTAAAAATATAACTTCATCCATCGTAATCGAAACATTTCGACCGAACCGTGCTCCGTATCCCAAAGCCAAATTCTCATCTATCCTCTCGACATCGTCAATCGATATAGTTTTCTTCTTTTTCGTCATTTTCGGTGTATGTAATCTGTAACGCATAGACTTTTTCTCCTTGGATACCTATTATAAATATTAAAGCCTCGCTTGTCAACCCAAGCGAGGCCTCAACTTTTTGCACTATTTCTCTCATTTAAAATGCTCTTTATATCATCTTCTTTATATACTAAATCCTCAAGCCTAACATCGCCTGAAACGAGAAGCAAATCGTTTATACTCATCCCCATCGCCTTGGCTATTTTTTTCAAAGTCTCAACCGTCACATTGACAGTCTTTCCGGTCCGAGGGTCATATCCTTTTTCAATGCTATCCAAATATGTATGACTTATCCCACACTCCTCGGCAAAATCGCGAAGAGAAGTTTTTCCCCTATACTTCCTTATATATTCACCAACATAATTCAAAAGCAACTCCTCCTTTACCAATTCATTGTAAAACATAAACTACAAAAACACAATAAGGGTTTTGTAAGTTATACTTGACAAAACTTTTGCTGTAATGTATGATTTACATGAATAGGAGGTAAACATGCATAACAAACTGAGAAAACGCCGAAAGTTTTTAAAATTGACTCAAGAACAACTTGCCTGCAAATCGAATGTTTCTAGACAAACTATCTCATTAATTGAAAATAATCAATTAAGAAATATAGAAAGCAGAATCATGTTTAAACTAGCCTATGCCTTAGAATGCGATATCGGCGACATTTTTTACTCCGAAAATATAATTTTTACACGAAGAAAAGAAAAGAAGGGAATATGATGAAAAAGAAAAATATAATTATGATAACAGTTTTATTAGTAGTTAGTTTTTATCTTGGAGGAAAATTCAATAACAATAAAACACCGAACATCACTTCCCACAATAATAGTCTAATCGCTATGTACATACAAGATGAAGAAGGTAATTATAATTTGAGCGATGCTCAAGAATTTCCGAAAGATGGATATATACTAAATACCCAAAAAAGTGCTTGTAAAAACGGAGGAATAATAACTCAAAATCCGAATACAAAAGCACTAAGTCTAAAAGTTAAAACAAGTGATGAGTGCTCTGTTTATTTCGACATTATAACTTTTACAAACCCCTCCGCAGATATGTTACTTGCGAAAGCAAATGATGTGAGTATAACCAATTATGCATCAGGGAACAAGAAAGAAATGTATGCATTTGACCATCCAGAGACGTCTCAAACAACTGGTTGGTCAGAAGAAGAGAGAAGAGACTATAGATATATAGGAAATGAGCCTAATAACTATATAACATTCAATGATGAAACATGGAGAATACTAGGTATATTTACAGTTGAGACCGAAAGTGGAGCAAAAGAACAATTAATAAAAATTATAAGAAACGAAGCCATAGGCAATCTTGAGTGGAATTCATTCATTGATGACTCAAATCCTTATGGGCAGAATGAATGGTCTACAGCCACGTTACAAACTTTATTAAATGAAGAATACTATAATCAAATAGGAGACTTCACAAATACCTCTTCTACTGTAGGGCTAAATACCATCAACCATTCTAAAATTGCGAAAGTAAAATGGTACTTAGGAGGAGTTAATAATTCAAACGCTCCAGATTATTATCATTATGAAAGAGGAATAAAGACATGCGCTACAGAAGGAAATTGTAATAATCAAATAAGAACAACAAATATAATACAGAACATAGGCTTAATGTATGCAAGTGATTATCTTTACACGTATGCAAACGGAATAGATGATAATTGTTTCAACAAAGGAGAATCATACTGTGAAAGATATCAAAATGAAAACTCAAAAAAAAGTTGGTTATTAATTAATTATTACGAATGGACCTTAACTCCAAAGTTATATTCTAATAATCTTGTTATCTTTATTAATGCGCTTTCTTATGGATATGGTTATGTATACTCAAAAAACGCTGTCCGGCCCGCCCTCTACCTAGCAGCCAACACCAAGATTATTTCAGGAACAGGCGCCTCCGATGACCCCTATATATTATCTCAAAGTTAAAAGGACAGCCATTTAAAAACTGTCCATTTTTTCTTGTCTATAGCTGCTCCAAAACCATACTCCTGCCGTCTACACTAGGCTCACCGCTAGGCTGCTTTGCAACAAGAGCATCTAAAGCTTGTCTCGCCTCTCTAAGCGCATCGTATCTGTCCGCAAGATTGGCCTTAAAAGCCACATTTTCCATTATACTCTTGAGTCTTCTTAGTAACTCCTCATAATCGAACGAAAACACGAATTCGTGAGTATTGGCATATTTAATTGATGCACGAACGTAATCGAGAGCCAAACATAGAAGTCTCATCATCTCCACTTCGCATCCATAATAAGGTCCCTTCTCGATATCGGCTACTGCCTTTTCGAAGTTTACAAAGAACGACTTACTTCCAGGCTCTTCGCCACCGTATCCGACAAACGCGAGTTTGCTTTTCAAACTCTCCTCTGTAAAATTTTCTTCGATTTCGCTCTTCCGTCCTATCCTATTCTCACACGAAAACATCTCCAATTCCAAAATAGATAATTTTTTCATGATGTCGAACCTCGTACTCGTATTGACCTCTTCGAGGCCATCGACTTCTTCACCCAATTCGACCAATCTCTCCCTAACTATTTCGCTTTTCGGATTCTCATCGATATATGATAAATCCCTATCTATAAATTCTTCAAAAATATCTTTCATATTGTTCAACTCCTCTTTATTCACGCGATATTTTTTATTATTTAACCCCTTTTCATCGACTTCTTCCAAGAAATCTCTGATTGTTCTCTCAGCACAAGCTCTTCGATAACTCATCTTTGTAAACAGGCAGAGCAATCCCAAAGAAAATGGAACATAAATCATCGATAAAACGAACATTTTTTGCATAGCCATCGGCACTATAACGAAACTTTCTCCAAACAGTGCCCATTCTAAACCGGTAAACGTCCTCAATATCCATCTTTCGATGGGCCCGGCAAAGACTTTCCCCGAGCGACTCATGTATAACCTATTATCTTCCTTCCCTAACCAATTGGCGAACATGGAAACCTCTTCTATCTCACTTTTAGCTAAATTATCTAAATTCCATACTCTGGAATATTGCTTCAAAATGGATTCTCCTAACACACTCATCGCTCGATTTTCGCATTGTTCTTCGTGAATCGTTCGAAAATTTTGAGAAGATACTGTCCGAACGTGATTGAACTCCCACGCAAGCGACTCGAGCATTCCCATGACATTTTGATTCTCTAGTACGCTCTCATCCAATGTAATATTAGCTTCGTATTCATTGTATAAATCTAGAAACTCGGCGAACCATTGTACGTGCATTTCGCCTGCACCTACGAAACTGAAATCTCCGATTAGTTCCGCATCCAAAATACGCTGTGACCATTTCTTAAAAAAAGCCAAAACGCAACTCCTTTCGTGCCATCCGCGTATACGCCCATTTCGAATTTCTTCGATGACGAGCGAATCGTTTTCCAACCTCATGATGCATTGCATATATCTTTCTCCTAACTATAAATGTCCGAATCATAAAGACCCCCAAAAAATTCATTTTCTAGTACTTTTGACTTTTTTGTGAAACGGGACAAATAAACAGGAGTCCTATTATAATAGAGAAAAATCCCTTTGTCAAATAAAAATCGCCCCCAGCGGGACGACCCTATTAGTTGTTTTTCCAATACTCTATAATCTTGGTAACTACATCGACGTCGGCATTCAACTTCTCGACCAAATCGTTGCGGTCGAATACGTTCAACACACTTACGAACAATGGATTATCCATGTCGATGAATTCGGGATGCTTCTTGACGATTTCGTCGACTTTCTTAGCACCCAAATCCTTCAAAATTGCAATATTGGTATTTCTATTTTTCTCAAAACTGGTCAAATCAGGATTCGTGAGTTTAAGCAAATGGATGATTCCACTCTTGGCATTGACGTTCATAAACTCGTTATTGTATACATCTATCAACTTATCGACATTTATCTTAGACAACTCGCTCAAAATGTTGTAAGTAAAATCTATAGAGAATCCCATGCCGTTGCCCTCGTCGTCCGTCGTGATGATAGAGAGCAAATCGTCTAAATCCTGTGAATCTATATCGTAATATATTTCGGGTTGATCTATCGTATACTCGAGAGGAATGCTGTGCTTCTTCAATATATCCATATTTTGGATTACCAAATCTCTATTTGCGAGCATTTTATCTCTCGCATCACTACTGAAATCTTGTATTTTCAATCCCTCAGCCTGAAACTTATCTTTGAGTAGTGGGTCGAAATCGATTGAGACTTCTTCCTTCTTCTCTTCGGCCTTAGGTGGAACGACATCCCCCAAAACCAAATCTATTTCCTCGTCGTCTTCTTCGTCCGCATCCTCGTGAATAGCTGTCAAATCGATAGTCTCTTCCAAAGTCAACTCTGTAGGCTTGACATCCGTCTCGTAATCCAAAATGGAAATGTCGTGTTCTACAGGTGGAACCTCTTCTTCCTTTTCCTCAATTACTTCTTCGAGAATCGGTTTATCCAAATCGCCGGCAGTCAACTCGTCCAATGAAACTGCCTTTGGCTTCTCATCTACTATTTCTACCTTCGGTTCTTCTTCTTTTACGGGTTTGTAAGGTGCATTTACGATATCCAAAGAACGACTGTTCATTTGCTCTTTCAACTCTTTGACCAAATCTACCAAAGACTGCGTTCTGAAAAGAGCTTCCTCTTCGTAAGATTTCGCCTTCTCGAGTTCTTGAAGTTCCTTCTGACTGACCTTCTTTTCCTCGTTTCCGGCTTTAATCTTCGCCTTCGTCGTATCTATCTTTGCATCGATTTTCGTAATCTTGCTCTTCTTAGCCGTAATCTGAGAGTTGATATCGTCCAACTCCATTTTCTGAACTTCGCTGTCGGTATAAGCAATCGAACTCTTCTTCGCTGTCAAAGCCTTAATCTCGTCGTTCGATAACTCCTTCAAAGCTCCCAACTCGCTCGTCTTATTTCCCAAATCTAAAAGACTTGCCTCCAGTTTTTCGATAGACGCATTCTTCTTGGCGATGCTCGAAGTTACTTTCCTCAAATCGGCATCGCTATTCTCAAAATTCTTTACGTATTTATCTGCTAACTCGTTGAACGAATTTACGAACAACTTGATATCTTCCTTGTGTTTATAATTACTGGACTCGTAATCTAACTGTTTCATATTATCACACCTTTTTATCCTAGTAACATCATAACAAAAACGACAAATTTTGTAAAGACCTATTTTTCGGTAAAACATAAAAATTGCGTTTTTTTATTTTTCGATGTTGCCCTTATATCGATACTAACTTACAAAATGAGCATCGCTCGTCTTCGACTCACTTCTTCTTTGTGAGCATCCTCTCGATACTCGACAACTTGTGGACGAGTTTGTTCGATTTGACCTCGTCGTTTATGTTCGTCAAAAAAGTTTGAGCTAAGGCATACACCCCTCCTGAATTGAGCGCATACTCGGCCTTGTTGAAGGTATTACTTTGAAAGACGAGAGGCACTTTACCCGAAAAGTCGATGACTTTCTGTACTACTCCATCCATGACTGGTACGTGTATTCCATAAAGACTACTGACTATGAAGGTGTAACCCTTCTCCTTTGCCGCGTCGCTTATGTTCTTGATGACCCCGTCTATAGCTTGCAAATCCTTCTTTATCGAATCCATGCGAGTATAGCCGGCGATGGTATAATCCAAGATGAACCCGTCGTATGGCTGCCCGTCGATGAGACTTATAGTCGCTTCCTTCGTCGCGAACAGACTCATGTCGTTCACCGCATAAGTTATGTTCGGACTCTTCTTCTTCTCCATCCCGTTCAGATAGAAATTGATGTCGTTAATTCTTGCCTCACTCGTCAAAGCGAGAATCTTGATTTCGTGCTTCTCGACTGTCGACGCGAAACACACCGAACGGTCCTCCTCTTTCTTGAACATGAAAGGTATTTCATCTTTAAATGGAAACAAACTGTACAATTTCGTCGGCATCTTCGTAAAATCGTTATAGAACTTCTCCATTTCGATGTCGTCGTAATTCATAAACATTACCGTATCGTTTTCCTTTAAAGAAAATCCTCCAGTGATTATGAATACTCCCGCATTCTCAGGTGCGACCACCTCTTTTTGCAAGATGTCGAACTTCTTCTCCGACTCGTTCCAATGTTCTCCGAGCTCGCGATAAAAAGCCCTTAGCACGTCGTCCGTATTTATCTTGTTGCGACCTACGACCATACCTATTTTACAATAATCTGCCAGTTCGAATGCGACCTTGCTTATTATCTTCTTTATTCCATCGTACGCCGCCGTCGATGTAGCTGTCATTACCATATGTACGAACACCTTTTTATCCTTGTTCGGATTCAACACCTTCAATAATTCTCGTACCTGATTGAACTTTCCAATATTCTCGACCGAATAGAAAATGTGTAAGTTGTTTTCTGCTCCGACCGAATCGCGAGCATTCTTCAAGACCTCGTTGGTATCCAACTTCTTTTCGAAAATTAGATAATCTATTTCGTCCTCTTGCCCCTTGTTCTGTTCCGGAATGCTGAAAGCCTTGTACGCATTGTTGTAATCTCCCGCCGTCGTGACCAAGTTACCGAAGAGATAAGTTTTTATCATATTATCGAAATTTGGCATCAACTTTGCACTGTAGACTTCCGTCGAACCGCTCCTCTCGACTCCGAATCCGTTTATGAGCATAAGTATCGTTTTACGCATGCGTATCACCCATTCTATTCTTCGTAAGAATTATACCACACTTTTTTCTACTTGTGTGAAAATTCGAGTAATTAGGACAAAACTTGACAAAAAGAAAAGGACGCATATCCTCCTTCTAATACTCGTCGAACTCCGCCTCGACCTCTTCTACACTCTTATAATTCGAATACTTTGACTCGAATCGAATACTCGCGAAATCGATGTTCGATGAATCACCTCCTGCCCGGAATAACAACCCTCGAAGAATCATTTCGATTACCTCATTACTATTTGGTTCATCCGACTCCCATTCCACGAGATTATTGTTGCTCCTATAACTGTCATACCACATCATATTTTCTAATATTTCGTAATTCTTAGGATGATGAGCCTCTCCTATTATATAGTATTTTCCTTCGACCTCGAGAACTTCCACTTGGTCGGTAGTTTTATAAAGCGGATACTGGGCACCCATATTTTGAGAAAAATAGAAAAACGTCACCTCGTGTCTATGAAAATCGTACTTTCCATACTTCCCGTGCGCATAATCTCTAGTTTGACGCGTCAGATAATAGTTTTTTCCATCGCCATTTTCTGTGAAATTCCCTTCTCTAAAATAATACTTTGCGTACTCGAGCAATGTATGACTGAGAAGAGGCTTTCTCCCCAACTCATCTGGCTGATTTTCAAACTTCGAAATCTCTTCATATACCTCTGGAAGAACATTCTCGAGCAACAATCCTTTGTACATCTTCTCGTCGCCATCTCTGATAGCCTCGAAATACTTTTCAACTATCTCGAATTCTCCCAAGTTATCTCCCGTATAAGCCATCCGGAAATGTGGTCTAGTATCTACCATTTCGATATGATTATCCACAAACACCGTATTCATGACGACCGCGACTCCCGCGAAGACCAAAGAACAGCTCATCAAAGTGCCATAAAGATACTTCTTGATGAATTTTACTGCCAACTTCAAAGTCCCATCTTCGGCCTTGCCTTCGACCTTTTCTAAGACGTAGTCTTTGAATGCATGGTCTTTTGGGCTCGGGTTCTTGTGACAATGTGCACACTTCTTCACGCCTTCTTCTACTAAATGACCGCACTCCGTACAATAAAACTTACTCACGCATTCACCAGCTCTCTAATGCTCCGGAAATCTCGCATCGAGCTTTTCTTGCGAATCTAAATCGTCATACTCTGATTTATAGAGCTCGGCATCGAAATCCAAATTGGACGTATCTCCGCCCGCTTCGAACAATACGCCGCGTAACACTTGGTCACTCATATTATTGTTCTCGAAATGATGCTCCTCGCCGACTATGTAATTCTTCCCATCGACTTCCAGTACCTCTATTTGGTCGACTATACTAAAACTAGGATAGTCCGCTTGTCTATTGTACGAATAATACAAGAATATTATATTATGTCTATAGAAATTGTAATCGCCATACTTACCTTTAGAAAATGCAGCCGTCTCCTCTTGAATAGTATAATTTTGGCCCGAACCATCAGGAGTATAATTGCCCTCTCTAAAGTAATATTTACCATAATCTAATAAAGTGTGACTCATAAATGGACGTCTAGGCCACGCATTCGCATCGTCGAGAGATTCCATATCTTTTATACTATCGTACACCTCCGGCAACACGTACTCGAGCATCAACCCCCGATAAGTATTAGAATCGCCATCTTTTATCGCTTCGACATATCTCTCTACTATTTCGAAATTGTCCAACCCTTCTCCCGTATAAGTCATCATCACGATAGGTCTCTCGTTCACTTCCACGATATGGCTACCCGCGAACGGATTGTTCGCGACTAAAGCGACCCCTGCGAACACCAAAGAACAACTCATCAAAGTACCATAAAGATACTTCTTGATGAATTTTACTGCCAACTTCAAAGCGCCATCCTCGGCTTCTCCTTCGATTTTCTCTAAGACGTAATCTTTGAATGCATGGTCTTTTGGACTAGGATTCTTGTGGCAATTCGTACACTTCTTCGCATCTTCCTCTACCTGATGTCCACACTCGACACAATAAAACTTGCTCATCGACTGACACTCCCATCCAAGTAGACGAGCATCTTAAAATTCGTCTCCTTCTCGCCTTGCGTGACACTCAAAACGTAATAATCGTCGCTCGTAGCCTCGATTACTATGTCGTCATTCCTACTGAACTCCTCCTCTTCGACGACCTCGTCGTTCTTGTCGTATTGCTTCAAAGATATCTTATCGACGTCGTTCGGCATATAGAAATTGAGTGGCACCTCTTTCTCTTTGACGAATATATAATACTCTTCGGCACCTTTATTGTATTGAACATTGTACTCGCGACTCTCCTCGATTCGCACATTCGTACCGTTTTGAACGTACAATAATATACCTATACCGAGCACGATAGCCAAAGACAAAATCTTGAAAGCTCTCGTATCCGTTATAAAACTCAAAAACTTAAAATTCCCCGTGACGACACTTATGCCCTTCTCGCATTTTTTGAGAACCCAAACTAGAGTCCACTTTTCCGCGACCTTTCTCTCCTCGTCACTAAACTCGTATCCGCACTTTTTACAATAATTCGCTTGATTGATGTTTTTAGTTAAACATTTGATACACTTCATAAAACTTCTACTCCTTCTTTTTACTCCCGTAGTCAAACCTACGACTTACTTCTCTTCACATAGACAAATTATAACACCGTTCTAACTATATGAAAAGAAAAAACAAAACTAGAACCAAAAGAAAAAACTACTTCGTATTCCTGATTAAGTAGCATATCTTATTACTCGATGACATAAGGGCTTTCTGAACTTCCATCTCCTGAAACAATTTTGACCGATGAATTGAGATACAATGTAGGCTGAATAGATTCCCAACTGTTACCATCCGCTCCCGCAACAATTCCTACAGAGTAAATACTTAATACATAACGAGTAGAAGTGTTTTGTGTCCAAAAATTATAAAGTCCTTTAAATAACCATCCGGAATTTGGATCTCCTCCTTTATCATACACACAATTAAATCCATTACTATAACATGTATCATTTACTCCATTAGCATAAGTAAATACATAATCACTTACATACATTAAGCCTACATTTTGTACTATACTCGTCGTTCTCGTTTCACCGGTACAACAATAATATATACATCCATTGGCACATGTTGTTATTCCTCGCTCAAATGCATAATAATCTGGTCCTCCTAAGTTTTCTTCCGTACTTAAGCTTCCTAAATACCATTTTACCTTTGCCACTTGACTTCGAGCAGTAGAATTCAACCCCCTTATAGACGCACTGCTTGTATAATCTCCACTCTGATTATAATAGTTTTCATTTAATTCACTATACAATGAAGAAGTTGACCATTCGTTAGACCAAACTGTTTCATAATTCTCGTCTATATAACCCTTGTCCCATTGAAGACTGTTTATAGATTTGTCTCTTATTATTTTAATCAGTTGTTCTTTATTACCACTTTCAGTCTCGACTGTGAATACTCCTATTATTCTCCACATCTCGTCGTTGAAGGTTATATAGTTATTCGGATTCGCTCCTATGTATCTGTAATCTCTTCTCTCTTCTGCGGTCCATCCTGTCGTTTGGGTTGCCTCTGGATGGTCGAATACGTACATCTCTGTTTTTGTTCCATTTTCATAGTTTGTAACTGACGGTAAATTTGCCTTCAACCCATTGGCCAATGTAATAAATCTTTCTTTTTCAAAATATACTGTACATTCGTCACTTGTCTTGACTTTCAAACTCAATTTCTTCGTCTCGGGATTTTGGCTTATAACCCCACCATTCTTACAACTCGTTTTTTCTGTATTCAGCACATATCCATCTGTAGGAAAATTTTGATCTTCACTCAATTGATAGTTACCTTCCTCGTCTTGTATGTACATCGCAATCATGCTACCTGAGCCAAATGGTTTTACTTTTTCTGTTCTTTGAATTTTTTCCGTTATTATTGAACCTATCATGATTCCTAATACTATTGATATACATATCAAATATTTTCTTTTCCTCATTTTTACCATTTCTCCTTTTTTAATCTGACTTCGACACTTTTTCCTAAATTAGAGTACATAAAAGACTGGCTTCCTGCCCACATATTTTTTTGATTTTTGATTACTCTTTGTTCCTGCTTTTAAGGCATTTTAGAGAACCTTTTCTAGTCTTCTATGCTACTATTGTAGCACCCCCCCCCCAATTTTTGTCAAGAAAAAAGAGCAGCACTCGTGCTACTCGCTTGCAACTGTAAGTTTTATGTTCGTCGACTCCATCTTTCCATCGCGTTCGTACGTCACCTTAATCGTGTCACCGACCTTATGTTGATAAAGATTGTATCTGAGTGCTGCAACGTTTTTGATTTCGTTGTCGTCTATTCCTATGATGATATCGCCCTTTTTGAGTTTAGCTTTATCGGCTGGACTGTCATCCTGAACTTTGACGACGACCACTCCTTCTTCCAAATCGGTGTTGACCGCGACTCTCTGTCTATAAAGTTCGATGGTATTGTTCAAATCCAACATGCTGACTCCTAAGACCGGTCTTTGGAGACTTCCACCGCCTATGATTGTCTCCGCATAATCGACCGCATCTTCTATAGGGATGGCAAATCCTATGCCCTCTACTCCGTCGGAAACTAGCTTCATATTCGTAATGCCGATGACTTGTCCGTTCGAATTGGCTAATGGCCCACCGCTATTTCCTGAATTGATAGACGCATCGGTCTGCAACACCTTCATGATATAATCGCTGCTGCTGTAATTGTCCGTGCTTATCTCTACCATTCTATTTTTGCCGCTGACTATTCCTCTAGTGACCGTCCAATAATACTCCGTGTCGAGCGGTGCTCCGACCGTAAAGACCGTATCCCCGAGTCGCAACTCCTCGCTCGAGCCTATCTCGGCAACGGCGACGATTTCCTTTGAATCTACACTCAAGACGGCCAAATCGGAATACTTATCTGAACCCTCGACCTTCACATCGACCTCGTCGCCGTCCGTGAATATCACCTTCACATCCGCGTTGGATGCCGCACTCACGACGTGATCGTTCGTCAAAATGTAAGATTTGCTGCCTTCCGTCTTATAGACGAATCCTGTTCCTGTCGCGACGACTTGACCTCGGTTCAAAACCTCGACTACGACGACCGCGTCGTACAACTTGTCGACCGCATCCGCTATTCCCTTGTCGGTCACGGTGACCTCTTTCTCGCTCTTGTTGATGATAGTACTAGAGTTATCGATAGGTATCACATAATATACGAGCAAGTACATCGCAGCCGCACCCAAGAAAAGAGAGATGATGGATACCAATGCGGTCATCCCGCCATTCGATTTCCTGCCGACCGTCTTAGCCTTCACAACTTTCGTTTTTTTTGTCGGTGCTTTTGTTTCTATAATTTCGTTCGTTTCTTTCTCTTCCATAAAAATCTACCTTTCCATCACATATTGATTAACTCTGTATAATTTCTAGGGAACCCCATATATCCCATCACATCTTCGATATCGATGACCTCGAGTTTCCCGGACAATACAGACTTCTCGTAATCGATTTCTTTGATTAAGAGTCTGAACTCGTCCTCTCTAAGTAGCATCTTCATGATGATGACGAGAGCAAAGAGGTCGTTCTTCCCACAGGCATATTCACCATCCAACTTAGGCAAATCGAGCATAGTATGATACTTGTTCGTGTCGATAGCCACTGCCGTCCTGTTGTCGTACAAGATATCTTCGTGAGCACACAGATTCCTATAATTCGCAAGAATCGGCAAGTAATTTATCAAATCCTGGACCTTCATGTTGTATATATCCGCGATTTCTTCTTGGTCCTTCGTTTTCATTATGGAATATAATTCGCAAACTATACCGAAAGACAATACCTTCACTACTATCCACAAAGGGATATAACCGTAATTGTAGATATAGTGAGTCGTAGCCGAATGCTGTCCACCATTCACCCGAATTTGCCTCTTGATTTTTCGCAGCAAATCGTTAACCTGTCTCGCTTTTTCGGGACTCGTATTGAAGTTCGATGGTTTCAAATAATCCTTTTCTTTGAAACCGTAATTCTTAGACAACTGATAAGAGAAAATGCTCTTCATGTTGTTCTCGATTATGAGCAAGTTTTTGAAAATGATATTTCTCAATTGTCTATCGAAATTGAACATCGCATACAACTCCCGGAAATTAGTTCCTGGCCTAAATCTCTTCGATTTGATGCCGTCTAAGAAGAGATGTCTGTAACCACTTATGAAGAAATAGTTCTCGCGAAGAAGAGTTTCTCTCGCAAAGTCCTCGTCGTCGATGACTAAACCCTTATCCCTGAGGATTTGTATTTGTTCGTCGATAGTTTTGAACGTCTTCTGCATAAGCTTCACCTAGCATAGAATTATACTACAAGTTACACTAAAATGATAGTACTTTTATGAATAATTTCTGTTATAAAACGGTGAAATTTAAGTGAAATAATCTATCAAACCGCGAGCTATGACTTCCGAAAGTTCGATTCTATAACTTTCCTTTTTCAAGTTAGTTCGGTCCTTTGCACTCGACATGAACCCGTACTCTACGAGCACACCTGTCACCTCGATGCGACCGAACATGTATTTATCAGACCCGATTTTTTTGTAATCCTTGTGGAATGAAAAATATTCGTTCAAATGACTTTGTAAAATCTCTGCTAATCTCTCGTTGTGTTCGTTCACCTTACTATAAAAAACTTGCGACCCATAATAACGAGAATCGTTTAGATAATTCATATGAAGGGACATGTATACATCCGGTTTATCCTCGTTTATGAGACTGATACGATTGTCGAAGTCGCTTCTCTTTCTACTCCAATGTGTATCCGTCGATAAATCGTAATCGCCTTCTCTAGTCAATATGACGGTCGCACCCAAATTTTCGAGTACCGATTTTAACGACTTAGCAAACTCGAGATTGTAATCTTTTTCGTACTCATCTTTATAGACAGAACCGGGGTCCGAAGAGCCGTGTCCAGGATCTAAGATTATAAACTTTCCAAATAGAGGAAACGAATTTACAGGCGAAAACTTGAAAGCCAATGTCACGAGAATCAAAGGTATTACTAATATTATTGCTTTTCTTTTCATAGTTAATTTTATGATATATAGAAAAAAAGATTTAACTTTCTGATTATATAGGATATTTCTCTAATCATTACAATTTTTTTTGCAAAAGTTACCAAAATTCCAATTTTGACATGCAAAATTGTGTTTTCTGTTCGAAATTGATGCAAAATTCGCAA
>CAYYLF010000019.1:0-22046 GCA_964472425.1 uncultured Muribaculaceae bacterium
TGTGTGGTATTTATAATTTCGAAACTGCAGATAGATAAGTTTCCGGACAAGTCTATTGCTTTTTTTGGTTTATTCTTAAGGTCTAATAACGCCTATTATGCCGTTTTTATACAAAAATGAAGCATATTTATACAAAAAGAGCACAAATTTTAACAAACTTGAAGTAATTTCGCACAGAATGAAGAGCTGTGGTGTGCATTACGAATTTTTTATCGGAAATTTTGTGTTTCTCATATAATATTTTAGGTGATTGTATGTTAGTAAATTATTCTTCTAAGGAATTAGATTTGATGGCCAGACTCATGCGCGCGGAGGCTCTAGGCGAAGGTAACTTGGGGATGCTGATGGTAGGAAATGTGATAGTCAATAGGAGTATTGCCAATTGTTATACTTTTAAGGATATTAGAACTATTTATGATGTCGTTTATCAGAATCCGGGAGGCTTTTCTGGAGTTAATAGTTCCCTTTTCTATGGTTCTTCGACGACCAACGAAAAAGAACTTGCAGAGCGTTGCTTGAGAGGAGAGTATTATCATCCGGCAACACATGCTTTGTGGTTCTATGCTCCGCCTACGGGGCAAGATTGCAAGACGAATTTTTATTCTCAGCCATATTCTGGCAAGTACAAGAATCATTGCTTTTATAAACCTGAAAGCGGCGTGTGTCACGAGTTGTATTGAAAAAATGCCCTTAGGCATTTTTGTTATCTTCTTCGCTCTTTTTCTTCGTTTTAGTTGCGGAAATTTTTCCTAAGTCAGTCAGTTTTTGATTGATTGCAGTAGTATTACTGACCAACGTGATTAGCATCATGACTAATTCGAAACATATTCTGGCAAGAAGGTTACCAAATACGAGCATACTTACGAATCTGGCAAAACTGTAACCGATGTAACTGAATGAGTTTAAGGTTACATATATGGCACATATGATGTACGCTACTTTGAGTAGCCCTTCGATGAAAAATTTTTTGAAGTTTAAAAAGTTATGAAAGAAGCTAATCATCGCATTTTCTTTGTATTCATTCTCTTTGGCAACAAAAAGGAAGTAGATAGCAATTCCTCCGACTATTGCGAGAACGATGGATACGACCATCCAGACGGCGTCGAATTCTCCAGCCGTTGTAAAAAAATTATCCAACATATTAAACACCTCTCATAGCAATAGTTTACTACATTTTGAATTTTCTATAAATATTCTTTGTCGTTGAAGACATTCAATTTACAAAAAAAGCGATATGTTCGTATCCATATCACTTTTATAACCATTAAATTGGTGTTGTAAGATGTACTCCGGCCATACCATCGTATTTGCTACCAATGGTACTGTTGGTGAATAATACTACGTTTCCTAATCCAGAGATGTTTAAGGTGTATCCCATAGATTGTTCGCGTGTTACATCACTTTGTGTATGTTGGTAAGATACATAGGCATGTGCTTGCGAATAGTTGTAGGTATTTACAGTAAGATTTGTTGCCACTGTAAGTTCATATCCAGTTATGTTGGAACCATCGACCAAATTCATAGAGACACCTGCCCCATTACCTTGTTGCTTATAACCAGGGGATGAAGTAGTATAGTCGATGTTATTGTATGCACCGTTTACATAATAAGTTTGATTTCCGGCAAAGCCATTAAAATCGAAGTGCATAAATCTGTAGGCAAATACGTCGTACGATCTGCAAACTGGGACTTTTTTCCAACTTAAGCCACCAATAAGTGAGAACTTTCTGTTTCCCATATCAATTAATGAACCGGTCAATTTTTTATAAGTTGTTTCAACATATCTGTAATCACCATCTAAAGGCATTACATCGTTTCCTTCTGTAACTGCAGCATCTGAAGCTTTATTGTATTCTTCTTCTGAAATAAGCTCTTCTTTTATAATTTCGCCATTAGCATATGTCGTCTTTTGATAAAGCGTTTCAGTTTCAACTATATTTCCGTTTTTTACTTTGTCAAAATCTTCTTGGGACAAGGTCGATTTTATAAATCTTTCAGAGTATATTTGAGTCATTTTATTATATTCTAGCTCGGTCATTTCGACCCCATGGTCATTCGTGTAATAAACATTCTTTGCTTCTACTCCCGTGACTAATAGACAACTTGCTACAATTGTATAAAAAACACCTTTTAAACCTTTCTTCATAATTTCTTCTCCTTTCTGCTAGCAGTATAACAAACAGCTTTTAGGTAAGTAGTCTACTGAGGGTAGACAGTCTGTGGCGGGTCTATATCAGCTTGGTCAATTCTTTTATAATATCGAACAGTAGTCTATAATTTATGTTATTTAAGTCATCGGTAGTTACAATATTATTCTCACTAACAATGAGTGTTTGTGATTCTTTTGTGTTGAAAAATAATCTTTTGGCAACAAGTGAAAAAGATATACTTATATTATCAGAAGCAATTGTAATGTGTTCAAGTTTTGAATCATAGTTAATTTCATACTCTATCCCATCAATATAAATAACTTTACCATCAAAGTGAATCTTGATATCGTCGATGGTCATCTCGAAAATGAAATTCAAATTTATGCCATCTTCAACTTCGTCGTTTTCTGGAGGAGAAGATTTATTCGGAGTGTTAACTGTTTTCGTGTTGTTCCCTTTAGGACTTTCGACTATCTTAATGTTCAGGTCAAAGACCCTGAATTTATTATTAGTATCTGTAAATTCTACTCTTATATAGAATCGATTATTCTGGTTATCCTTTAAGATTTCTCTCAGGTCATTGACGACTTGATAATCTAATGGCTGTGAGTTTTCGATGTTGAATTTTAAGATGTAGTTTTCATTACCATCTTTATCTAAATAATAAAGACTTATTTCATATGCAGTGCTTTCATTTACTTCTGTAAAATTAGAATAAAAATTACCCAAGCTTGCATAGCTTCTATTTTTGGTCAGTACAATCATTCCATTGGCAATCGAGAAGTTCTCATCTTCATAGTTTATTAGGTAAATCTTGTCCATAGTAGAGCCGATTATGAAACAAAGACCGATGAGCAGTGCAACAATCAAAGCGATTATCATACACAGAATTTTGAACCAAGTGTTTTGGAAAATGTTAAAGTTTTCCGGAACGACTGGAGTAGCTGGAGTTTCTAGAGTTTCTTCTGGAAGCTCAGAAATTACGGAGGTCTTTTCCGGTTCAGAAGTTTCAGTCGGTTCATCTTTAGAATCTTCTAAGATTTCTTCGACAGTCGTCACTTCTGGTTCTTTTGGAGTTTCTGGTTCTGGACATGGAGTCGAATCTGGAATTGGAATCGAATCTGTAACTGGAATCGTAGTCGTATCTGGAGCTGAATCCGTAGGTGTCGTTTCATCAACTGGTATTTCATCCGTCGTTTCAATAGAATTATCAGATGGAGAATCCGCAATAACATTCGCGTTTTTGTCGGCATTTTCAGTCGGAGGTAATACTCTAGTTTTGTCATATTCGCCTCTAACCAGTTCTGGAATACTAACTTCAAAGTATTCAGCCAATCTACACAAAACATCCCAAGATGGAATACTTCCACCCGTTTCCCATTTCGATACTGCTTTTCTCGTAACAAATACTTTTCTACCAAGTTGAGTTTGTGATAGTTTACGATTCTTTCTCAAAGTTCTAATGAAATATCCAGTTTTCTTTGGGTCAGCGTTTTTCAATGCGCTCATATGTTGAATCTGAAATAGCAGATGTCTCCATCTTTCATTTCATACTCCTTGCCTTCTAGTCTCATCTTACCAGCCTCTTTTACCTTCAATTCTGTTCCATATTGTAATAAATCGTCGTAACTCATGACTTCGGCACGTATAAAGCCTCGTTCGAAGTCACTGTGGATAATGCCTGCACATTGGGGAGCTTTCATACCTTTTCTAAACGTCCACGCCTTTACTTCTTTTTCGCCGGCCGTAAAAAAAGTTCTAAGTCCTAGCAGACTATACGTTTGAAATATCAGCTTGTCTAGGCCACTATTCGTTATTCCTAGATCGCGAAGGAAAGCTTTTTTGTCTTCTTCTTCGAGATCTGAAAGTTCGCTTTCGATTTGACAACTCATGACTATTACGCCAGAGTTCTCTTTAGCTGCGAAGTCTTTAACGGCCTTTGTGTATTCGTTATCTCCGATAATTGCATCGTCTTCAGAAACGTTCGCGACGTATATGACTGGTTTGAGAGTTATCAGGTTGAAGGATTTTAATACTTCGATTTCATCCGTCGATAAATCGGCAAGTCGAAGAGGGATTCCGTTTTCTAGAGATTCTTTGGAATGTTTGAGAGCATTTATTTCTAAAAGTTCTTTTTTGTCTTTCGACATTTCCATTTTTTTTCCTATTCGTCCTATGCGATTGTCGATTATTTCCAAGTCGGAGAGGATGAGTTCGGTGTTTATGATTTCGATGTCTCTAATCGGGTCGATTTTCCCTTCGACGTGTGTTATCTCTCCGTTTTCGAAGCATCTGACTACGTTTACTATCGCGTCTACTTCGCGGATGTGGGATAGAAATTTGTTCCCTAAACCTTCACCTTGAGATGCTCCTTTGACAAGCCCGGCAATATCGGTGAACTCGAAAGAAGTTGCGACGAGGCTCGCGGGGTTATACAGTTCTTTCAGATGAGTGAGCCGCTCATCAGGGACGATTACGACTCCTATGTTCGGTTCGATGGTCGCGAATGGATAGTTTGCTGCCAATATATGTTTTTTTGTAATTGCATTGAAGAGTGTGCTTTTACCTACATTCGGTAAACCTACGATTCCTGCTTTTAATGCCATAATTATTTCAACGCCTTTCGACAAATATTATATCATTAAAATTTGTGGAAGTATAGAACGAAGTTGAGAAGTTTTCTGTGGAAAAGTTTGCGGTTTTTCACAGAAAAAAAACACCTAGGGGAGTTCAAAGTTTGACTTTGCTTCGCGCTCGGTGTATGAGATTGTATACTTGTTTAGTGTTTTTGCCCATCAGGTCCGCTATTTCGTTTATCGATTTTCCGTCGAGGTCGTAGTACAATGCGGTCCATTCGTTGGGACTTAGTTTTTGTGAAATTCTCTCTTTGACTTCGCGGAGCGATTCCGTGTTTATCATAGTTCTAAGTGGGTCTGGGGTGTGATAGTCTTCGAATTGGTAAGGCGTCTCGTCTATTTGGGAGTCGAGCGAGATGGCTCTTTCCATCACTTTTCTTTTGGTCGTGTCAAATTTGTCCAAGTAGTTTATGAGTCTTCGTTTGATACACAATGTCAGAAAGGTACTAAATTTGGCGTCCTCGTCGTCTTTGAAGTTGTATATCGCGTGGCTGAAAGCGACCATCGCTTCTTGGGTCAAATCCTCCTCGTTTATTCCGAGAGCAATAGCTCTTTTTTTGAAGTGATTTATTTCCTTATATATAAGAGAGAGGTATTTGTTGAAAAGTTCGTCCTTGGCTTCCTCGCTTTCTTCTCTTACAAAAAGTATCAGTTTGGAGTCGTTTATTTCGTATTCAGTTTTTGATTCCATATATCAACACTCCAAAAGAGACACTCGCGTTTAAGCTGTTGACGTGACCATACATCGGGATACTTATTATCTCGTCGCACGCGTCGCGAACTATTCGCGAAAGTCCAAATCCTTCACTTCCTATGACGAGGGCCATCTTTTCACTGTAGTCGACTTCATCGTACATTTTGCCGTCGGCTTCTGCTCCGTATACGAAGTAGCCGTTGTCTTTCAAGTATTCTATAGCATTTTTTAAGTTTGTGACTTCGAATATGTCGACGTATTCGAGAGCGCCTGTACTGGTTTTGACTACCGTCGCATTGACTGTGACACTTCTATCTTTCGGAATGATGATAGCTTTGACTCCGGCGGCTTCGCAAGTCCGAATGATGGCGCCAAAGTTGTGAGGGTCTTCGAGATGGTCTAAAATGACTATTTTTTTGAGGTTCGTGTCGAGTTCTTTGATGTTTTTGTATCGAAAATCGTCGATTTCGAGAATGATGCCTTGGGTGTTGCCATCTGCCACATGGTCGAAAGCTTTTTTGTCTAAAGATACGTAAGGAATTTTGTTTTTCATGATGAAATCGACGATTTCTTTATCTTTAAATGACGGACTCAGATATACTTTTCGGATGCGCTTCGGATTGTTTTTGAGTTCGTTAAAGACATTTTTTCCATATACTTTCATTTTAGAACCTCCTTCATGATTTCATCTAATCTTTTTTTATCGTGTTCATATAAATAACCGATTAGGGTTTCAAAGCCGGTGGCTTTTTTGTATACGATTATATTTGCACTTTTGTTTTGATGGCTATGGGCATTTCGACCGCGTTTGATTATATCGAGTTCTTCTTCGGTCAAAAGATTTTTTTTCGAAAGTTCGTCTAAGATGTTTGCTTGGGCCGTCGCGCTTACATAGTCGATGGCACTTTTTTGTAGGTCTTTGACTTTAGAAATTCCTTTGTCGATGAGATAATCGCGTACGTACAGTTCGTATACGGCGTCTCCCAGATATGCTAAAACTAGATTATTCATACAAACACTCCATCAGATGCGGTTATTTTAACACGCTAATTTTTCTTTGTCAATTTTCTGGCAATCGATGTCGCGGCCATCGCACCCTCGCTTTCGGCCGAGATAATTTGGTAAAGTTTTTTCTTGATGATGTCTCCGACGGCGTATACTCCTTCGATGTTAGTTTGGCATTCGTCGTCGACAATTAAATATCCTTTTTCGGTGTCGAGACCGAGGTCAGTTTTGAATGGTAGTACTGGGTCAAAACCGATGTACACGAACAGTCCTTTGATGTCCAGTTCGGATTCGTCATCGAGTTTTACGCCAGTTAGTTTACCATCTTCTACTAAAAGGTCTGTAACGTTTCTTCCGAAGACTACGGATATGTTTTTACATTGCTCGACGCGTTCGATGAGTTCTCTATTGCCTGAGAGAGCTTTGCCGCGTACTATGATTGTGACGTCTTTGACTATTTTTGATAGGTAAAGAGCTTCTTCGAGACTTGAGTCGCCAGCTCCGACTACTCCGACGCTCATGTCTTTGTAGAAGTGTCCATCGCAAAGTGCGCAATAACTGATTCCGCTTCCGCGCAGTTCGTCTTCGTGAGGGAGGTTTAGAGATCTTCGGCTTCGGCCTGAAGCGATTATGACGTTGTTCGTCTCGTATTCACCTTTGTTAGTGATAATCTTTTTGGGATTTCCCAAGACGAGGTCTATCACTTCTTCCGATTTCATGTCGATGTCGAAAGTTTTGAAGTGTTCATAGATGGACATGGCTAGGTCTGGGCCGCTTACAGCTTTAAATCCCGGATAATTTTTAACTTCGTTAGTGTAGTTGAGCAGTCCCCCAGGCATTTTGCTTTCTAGGACTAGCGTTTTGAGACCACTTCTGGCCGCGTATATGCCGGCACACATTCCGGCGGGTCCGGCCCCAATTATTATACAATCGTATATCATCTTTATCTTCCTTTCATTTAACTTTCTGTTCGTCGTACAGGTCTTCGTATTTGCTCTTTTTGAGACCGAGGATGAACAGGACTATTCCTATTATGAACGTTATTATCGAAACTATTTGGGCCATTTTAAATCCGAAGAAAGTCAGGGAGTCCGTTCGACTCGCTTCTATGAAGAAGCGAAGGACGCCGTACCACATGAGATAGAGTCCCGAAATTTGGCCAACTTTTACGTATTTTAGGTGGCGAACAATCATTAGTACGACGAATCCGAGGGCGCATCCTATCGACTCATAGAGAAATGTCGGGGTGTAAGTAATGCCATTTATGGTCATGCCTTCGATTATGAATTCGGGTATGTGGAGTTCCCGCAAATGATTAATAGTAGTTGCGACTCCGTAGGCTTCACTGTTGAAGAAATTGCCCCAGCGCCCGATTCCTTGAGCTAGAATCAATGGTACGACGACTATATCGAGAATTTTGAGGGTTCGGATGTCGTACTTTTTGGTATATAGATTAATCGTAATAAGTCCGAATAAGATTCCTCCGTGGATGGCAAGTCCTCCTTGCCATATTTGCCAAATTTCTCCTATATGCGAGCCGAAGTATTCCCAATTGAATACGACGTAGTATAGTCGCGCGCCGATTATACCGAATATCAGGGTCCAGAAAAACATGTTGAAAATAAAGTCATTCGATATGCCAAATCTCTTGGCTTCCCTTATAATCATAATATATGCGATTACTACTCCGAATAAAATAAATAAAGAATAATATCGTATTTCCATACCAAATATTGTAAACGCTATAGGATTCATCTTATCACCGCCATTATTATATATTTTAATCTCAAAAAAGTAAAGCAACCTCGAGCGTTTTTACATTCGTTCGCATTTTATTACCTCGTAGTTACACTGTCGGGGGATGAGACCATTTAATCACATTCAAAGTGGAGTGTCAAATTGCAAAAATGCATTTTTTACATAGCAAAAATTTAAAAATTGCGCATTATTTATGCAATTTTGCGATTTTTGAATGATTTTTGCACGATTTTGACTCTTTTTTGTTGCAAAATTACGATTTTTGCAGGTTTTGCGAAAAAAATTGTCATAAACAGGACATTTGTTTGATTTTCAACAATTTTAAAACACCTAGTTGTGAAAAACTCAGGTGTTTTTATGAAATCTTGTTTCATCATTTCAGCTGTCTTTTAATTGCCTTATGATATTTTCGACTTCCTCGACAGATAGATTTGCATATTTACTTATCACTTCGGTCGAAATTCCATCTTCGAGCATATTTTTGATGAACTTTTGACGCTCTTCCGAACTTCCGAGTTCTTTACCACTCTCCAGCCCTTCTTCTCGTCCTTCTTCGCGACCGATTTTTCTTTCGGCATCTAACGATACTCGCTCGCGAGTATACGATTTCATAAAGTTTGAAGATTTCTCAGCTTTTTTTGCTTCGTCTGTATATCTTTCCAATTGGTCATCACCTCGTGCTATTCGTAAGGCTTCTTTATGGTCCGTCTCGGCCATCGCCAGCAAGGTCCTTCCGAACTTCCCTACGTCGCCACCATTGTACCATATCTTCTTGTATAACGGAAGAAAAACGTGGACTCTCACCTTCTTAGAATATGACAATTGATTGTCAGTCTGATTCCAGAATACCAAAACCGGCTCATCGATTTCTTCGTAGTAGAAGTTGTTGAGACTGAGACTCAAGACCAGTGGATAGATGTACTCTTCTCCCACTTTGATGTAGCTCGAGTACATGTGGTCGGAATATTCTTCGTTTCTTTGGTGAACGTCGTCGTTGTTCATTTCGACTAGGATGTAGTTCCCTTCTATTTCTAACACCAAATCTCCTCTCTGTCCTTTCGATTCGACACTAGACCTATCGAATACGTTCTTGTAATAATGAGAATGTTCCATCAGATACTCGAAGTCTATGCCCAAAAAGTCAGCTAGCATTCGGCAAGGGTACTCTTTCCTAGATTCATTACAGAACATAGTCGAAAACATCGTATCGGAAGTGATGGAGATTTGGTCATCGGGAGTAAGTTTATCGGGATCTTTATTCTCGAACCGACCTTTAGTCACTTTGTGCAGCTTATCTAAAAATACTCTATCTTGTCCACCGATGTTTTTGAGGATGAAACTGATATCCTTAATCTCCCTTTGAATAGGTTTCTTTTTGTGTTTTTTACTCATGAAGATTTCACCTCCTTTCCGACGTCTATTAAAACAAGGAGAGGAAAGAAAGTCAAAGTGCAGAAATGCGTTTTTTGCATAGCAAAAATGTAAAATCACAAAGAGATTTGCGAATTTTGCATCAATTTCGAACAGAAAACACAATTTTGCATGTCAAAATTGAAATTTTGGTAACTTTTGCGAAAAAAACTGTCAAAAAAAAGAACGTTCTAATTTCGTCTTTTTACTTTTTGGCGAGAACTTTCTTTAAATATATTCCCGTGTAAGAATTTTCGGCTTTGGCGACTTCTTCAGGCGTTCCAGTCGCGACTATTTCTCCACCGCCATCTCCGCCTTCTGGACCGAGGTCGATGATGTGGTCGGCAACTTTGATGACATCCAGGTTGTGTTCGATGACCAGAACGGTGTCGCCGTTATCGACAATTCTATTCAGGATTTTGAGAAGTCGCTTAATATCTTCGGAGTGCAAGCCAGTCGTAGGCTCATCCAAAATGAAGATGCTTTTGCCGGTCGGCTTCTTTTGGAGTTCTTTCGCAAGTTTGATGCGACCCGCCTCACCTCCAGAAAGAGTCGGAGCGCTCTGGCCTATCTTTATATAAGAAAGACCTACTTCCATGAGCATTTGAAGTTTAGCACGAATGCGAGGGACGCTTTCGAAAAAATCGTAAGCTTCGGCAACGCGCATCTCTAGTACTTCGTAGATGTTTTTGCCTTTAAATTTTACTTCGAGAGTTTCACTGTTATAACGTTTACCTCCACATACATCACATGGAACGTATACGTCTGGTAGGAAGTGCATTTCTATTTTTTTGACTCCATCTCCCCAGCAGGCTTCGCATCGTCCACCTTTGACATTGAAGGAGAATCTACTCTTGTTGAATCCGCGAATTTTCGATTCTTTCATTTCGGCAAACAAGTCACGAATGTCGTCGAAAAGTCCGATATAGGTAGCGGGGTTACTTCTCGGAGTTCTTCCAATCGGGTCTTGACTGATTTGAACGACTTTGTCGATATGTTCGAGACCTTTGACACTTTTGTGTTGTCCAGGTTCAACTTTCGATTTGTAGACGTGTTTCATCAAAACCTTGTATACGATTTCATCGACGAGGCTACTCTTACCCGAACCGGAGACGCCCGTGACACATACGAATTTCCCGAGCGGAATTTTGACGTTTATGTTTTTGAGGTTGTTTTCTTTTGCGCCTTTTATTTCGAGATATTTGCCATTTCCTTTTCGTCTTTTTTGAGGTACGTCTATCTTTTCCGTACCGGCGAGATAGCGACCCGTCAAACTATTCGGATTTTTCATGACTTCCTCGGGCGTTCCAGCTGCGACGACTTGACCGCCTTCGGCACCAGCGCCAGGCCCGATGTCTATTAGGTAGTCGGCGGCGCGCATGGTATCTTCGTCGTGTTCTACTACGATGAGCGTATTGCCGAGGTCGCGCATTTCGAGGAGCGAGTTAATCAGTTTGTCGTTATCTCTTTGATGGAGACCGATGCTCGGCTCATCTAGGACGTAGAGAACGCCGGTAAGTCTGCTTCCGATTTGCGTTGCAAGTCTAATTCTTTGGAGTTCACCGCCAGAGAGCGTGGCCGCCGTTCGGGCGAGGGTCAAGTATTCCAAACCGACATTTTTTAAAAACGTCAATCTGTTCAAGATTTCTTTCAAGAGCAATTCGGCTATTTTAGCTTCTTCTTTCGTGAGTTTCAATTTCTCGAAGAACGGAATCAAGTTTTTGATGCTCATGAGACAGACTTCGTGGATACTTTTTCCTCCGACTTTGACGGCTAGAATGTCGTCTTTGAGACGAGCGCCGTGGCAGGTCGGACATTCGGTGTCCATCATGTACATTTCGAGCCAATCTCTTATCCAAGCACTGTTCGTTTCGATATAGCGGCGTTCGAGATTGGTGACTATTCCTTCGAAGTAATCTTTCGTCTCGCGATAGTTTCCATTTTTGGCCGTGTAGTTAAAACTTAAAACGTCGGGACTACCATAGAGGATGATGTCCAATTTTTCTTTGCTAAGTTTTTCGATGGGAGCATTCAAGTCGATGTCGTATTTCTTGGCGCAGGTCTCGAGTTGAGTCATCATGATGTTCGAGTCGAGACTGAGTCCTTTGATGGCCCCAGCGTATATCGATTTCTTTTTGTCGAGTATGAGAAGGTTCAGATTTATCATCTGTTTGAAACCTAGACCTTTACAATCGTCACAAGCACCGAAGGGGTTATTGAACGAGAACATGGCCGGCTCTAGTTCTGGAAGAGAAAAGTCACATATAGGACACGCATAGTTTTCGCTAAAGAGAATTTCTCTATTGCCTATGATGTTTACGAGGACTCGACCTTCCGCGAGTTTGCACGAAGTTTCTATCGCTTCGGATATGCGGGAGCGGTCTTTATCTTTGACGACTATGCGGTCGACGACAACTTCGATTACGTCTTTTTTATTTTTTTCGAGCGCGATGTCTTCACTCAAATCGTGTATTTCTCCGTTCACGCGAACGCGGGAGAAACCACTCTTTCGCAAGTTTTCCAAGACCTCTTTGTGCGAACCCTTTGAGGCTCGAACGACGGGAGCCATCACTTCGATTTTGGTTCCTTCACCGAGCGCGAGAATTTTCTCGACTATCTCGTCAATCGTTTGACTTTTGATGGGCGTGTTGTGATTCGGACAGTAAGGAACACCGATGCGAGCGAACAGTAGTCGTAGATAATCGTATATTTCCGTGACCGTCCCGACCGTGCTTCGAGGGTTTTTACTCGTCGTCTTCTGGTCTATAGAGATGCTCGGGCTGAGTCCTTCTATCGAATCGACGTCAGGTTTTTCCGAACCGCCTAGGAATTGTCTCGCATAGGCACTTAAAGATTCGACATACCGTCTTTGTCCTTCTGCATATATAGTATCGAAGGCCAAGCTGCTTTTACCCGAGCCCGAAAGGCCGGTCATGACGACCAGTTTATTTTTGGGTATTTCGATATCTATATTTTTGAGGTTGTTTTCTCTTGCGCCTTTGACGACAATTTTATCCATAATCAATCACCTAATTTCTTTACTATTTTACCACAGAAAGTTTATATTAAAAGTATTTTGTGTATTTTTCTAGATTTGTTTTTTCGGCCCGCAAGCTCGTCGATGGTCCATGTCCTGGATAGACAGCGACGTCGAGTGGGTATTCTAGTATTTTTTGGATGCTTTTTTTCATATCCGAAATCGATCCACCTTCGAGGTCCCATCGTCCTATCGAACCATAGAAGATGAAGTCTCCTGCAAAAAGGGCCTTTTCTTCGGGAAAGTATAGACTTATCGC
Source organism: uncultured Muribaculaceae bacterium (assembly GCA_964472425.1). Taxonomy (GTDB): domain Bacteria; phylum Bacillota_I; class Bacilli_A; order RF39; family UBA660; genus RUG11867. The sequence goes on from CAYYLF010000019.1 coordinate 12,950, forward strand.
ATCCTCTTTGTGACCGGGAGTTCTTATGCACTCGAATTCGAAGTTGCCTACTTTGTTTTTCCCTTCTTTCAAATTATAGTAATTGTACGTTTTGGCATTGCGTTCTTTTTCCATTTCGGAGAGCGCGCCAGTATGGTCGTCGTGGTAATGGGTTATAATCGTCCCGACGACATGTCTATCGCCTACGACTTCGGAGATTTTTGGATATTCGTCGCCCGGGTCGATGACGAGCACTTTATCGTCTTTCGAAAGGATGTAGCAATTTGTCTCTAGGTGTCCAACTTTTACAATTTCAATGTTCATCTTTTTTCACCACACATATCTTATCACAAATAAAAATTTTTGTCTTTAAAACTATTTTAAACTTTTCTATAATTTGCTATAATTAAGATAGGATGTGAAAACTAAATGGAAAAAGTAACTATCATAATATTCACTTTGATTGCCGTGGCCGGGATTCTCGGAATAGTGTACGTGGCAATATATAACAGGTTGCAAAAGTACGTGATTCGTATCAAAGAGGCTGAAAGCGAGATAGATGAAGCTTTGCGAAAACGATACGATTTGTTGGTGAGCATGGAGTCGGCAATCAATTCTTGTACCGAACTCGGGCAAGACAATTTCAAGGATTTCGAAAAAGATAAGATGAGCAATTTCGTCGTCGATAGAAAACTGTCGAAGATAAAGGAGATTTTCAGAATGATAGCTGCCGATTATCCCGACAAGTTGGATAACGAGGCATTTAGGAATCTTCTCGTCGAAGTCAAGATAATCGAAGAAAAGTCGGATGCAGCCAAGGCTTATTACAACAAATATACGACCTCGCTCAACATGTTAATCAAGAAGTTTCCTTCGAATATAGTCGCGAGGATTTGCCATATCGAAGAGAGGTTTTATTTCGACAACAAGAATATGAACGACAAAGATATTTTGGATTTCAAATTATGAAACGGATTTAAATCTGTTTTTTTCTTGGCACATTTGAAAAAATGTTACGAACAATATATAATAAGGAAAAGAGGTGCTTATGAAAATCAAAGTCGGAAAATATTTCTTGGATAAGGAACAGACTAAGATAGTGCTCGACGAGTCGAAGCATCTTTTGGTCGTGGCGGGGGCCGGCTCGGGGAAGACTTTGACTATTTTGGGAAAATTGAAATACTTAATCGAAGAAAAGGGGGTCGCGGCGAAGGACATCATATGCATATCATTTACGGCCAAAGCATCCGAAGATTTGAAGAGGAAAATTGCGACCGATTTGGGGTTGAATGTCGATGTCTACACGTTTCACAAATTGGCTCTTTCCGTTTTGAAAAGTCGGGAGTCTTACGATATTGCCGAGGCGAGTCTGCTCGACGACGTGACGAGGGAATATATTCGTGTGGAATGCCTTCGGAGTAAGGAGACTTTGCGGCCTTTTCTCAAGTATTTTGGGTTAAAGTCGAAAGCAGAATACGAACAATATATAAAGGACAACGAGAAGGATATATCTGCTCTCGAGCGGTTGGTCGCGACATTCATACGTCTTTTTAAATCGAACAATCATACGGTCGCGGATTTTCTCGAGTTCAAGAAGGAAGCTTTGCTAACTTTCAGTTTGAAGAAGTACAGGCGGGAAAAGTTTTTGCTCACATTGGCTGTGACTATTTATCTTCGATATACAGAGTACTTGGAGGAGAACGGAGAAATCGATTTCGACGACATGCTCATCAAGGCAAAAAAGGCTGTGGATAAGTATGACTTTCCCCACAAGGTGAAATACGTCATAATCGACGAGTATCAAGATACGTCTCTAGTCAGATTCGAGTTGGTTCGGAGTATATTGAATAAGACAGGAGCCTCTTTGATTGCCGTCGGGGACGATTTTCAGTCTATCTATCGTTTTACAGGGTGCGATTTGTCTTTGTTTCTAGATTTTAGAAAGATGTTTTCGGATGGGAAAATTTTGAAGATTCAAAATACTTATCGAAACAGTCGAGAGTTGATTGCCGTGGCCGGGAAGTTCGTCATGAGAAATAAGGCTCAGATGCGAAAAAGATTGCGGTCCGAGAAAACGCTCGCAAAACCCATCGTCATCAAAAGATACCAGAAAGCAAGAGTTGCTCTCAGTGAATGTATCTATCATGCGTACGATAGACAGAGCGGAGAGATTTTGATAATCGGCCGCAATAACAGAGACATCGATTTTTATCTCGATAAGAATAAATTCAAAGTGGTGGAAGATAGAATCGTGTCATTTGAGAGACCGGACATTTCCATCCGTTATTTGACGGCCCACAAGTCGAAGGGGTTAGAGAGCGACAACGTCATTCTCATCAATTTGTGCGATGGCACATTAGGTTTTCCGAATCAGATGAAGGACGACCAAATATTGAGGTTCGTTTCGCCTCACGCGTCTAGATTCCCTTTCGATGAAGAACGGCGACTTTTCTATGTCGCTCTCACCCGAACTAAGAACAGAGTGTATCTTTTAGTTCCAAAAAAAAGTGAGTCTCCGTTCGTACGGGAACTCATGAGAGATTACGACGAGTTTATCGAATATATAAAGGATTAGAGTTCGAACTCTAGTGTTTCGTTTTTATGTACTCTTCAACTAGTGGGATTCTAGCTTTGTCTTTCTCGCGAGTACTAGATTTTAGATAATCGTAATATTTGTGAATGCTTTCCAAATAGTAGTCTTGCCATTTTTCGATTTTCCAATCTTCTTTTTCATCGAGAAAGCATTCGACGTTTTCTAGAACTTGGTACATGCCATCAGGTTTAAGGATAACATCGTAGTTTTCTTTCAGTTGTCGTAGTCCTTCTTCTGTGACGGCAAGGTCTAAATCACCGGCATCGGGGAAGAGGTCTCGCAAGACGAGTGCGGATGACGACAGTATCCAGAATTCTTCGTGGTCGATTTGAAGAGAATCCAATAGCTCTAGTAATTCGATTTTGTTTATCCTTTTTTTCATATTCGTTTTTTCCTTTCTTGGCTTTTCATTATCGGCTTTCGTCATTTTACATTTTGAGATTCAATAGAAGCACCGATTATATCAACTATTTCTTGACCATGACATTTCAGTTTGATGGATGAGAGTATCTTGGAGTTTCGAAGTTCTTCTAGATTTTTAGGTAAAAGTGAGAGTATCGCTTCTAATTCATCATTTGTGAATACGTAATATGCTGGAACGTTCATTTTTTGAGCTTTTTCTTTTCTAAAAGATTTCAATTTTTCTTTGATTGCTTCGATACTTAGCGAATCAGTTTCTTTTTTTGTTTCATTTTCAGTCATTCCTTCGTAGCTGGCCGAATATCTTTTTACAAAATTATCATTACTTTCGATTACGTTATCCATAATCGAATTAGCTCGATTAAGCATTTCGTTTTTATTTACATATAAACTTTTATCACAATTTTTTATATCGTTTTTTATGTAGGTAATAAGTTGGTCTATTCTTACAGTAGCATTTTTCACTTCTTTTGGAGCATATTTCATATTTAAAAGCGATTTGGAATTAACAAGGACTACCAAAGGTTTATATGTCTTGTCGAAAAGTTTTTCTAAGAAGAAAGTTGTAACCGAATGATGTTTGCTCATCCAAATTTTTTTGAGAATCTCTTTATGCCTTTGCGCTTGAGTCAGCGGAGAGTAAATCGCTTCTTTTATTCGTTTTCCGTTTAAGCTATAGTCTCTTTTAAATTCTCCTTCATTATTTATAGTTATATCGCCAATCATGTTTTTGCATTCTATCAAGTATATATGTGCTTTCGTGACTACGACAAAATCTATTTGGGCGGTCATATCTCGATATTGAATGGTGATATTTCGAAGTACATACATGCCGATGTTCGCATTTTTGAGTTCGTACATTATGTTTTTTTCGCCTTGCAATCCCGCTTCCAAAAGTTTTATATCTCTGTCTATTTGGTAAGTACTGTTCATAGATTCTCGCATTTTTTTAAGTTGCTCGACTTGTTTTTCTATCGCGCAGTCGTCGGTTAAAATTATCGTATCTCTAAATTTGTTGAATAGTTCCATATAAAAGCCTCTTCTCGTCGGTTTGATTATAGCACAGTTTTCTTGTATTTCAAAATAAAAAGAACGTGCGTCGTTCTTCTATTTAACTTCTTTTCCACAATTCGAACAGTATTTTGCGGTTGTGGATAATTTTGTTCCACAGTTGCTGCAATATTTGACTCTTTGGTTCGTGCCCGTCTCTTTTTTAGTTTCTTTTTCTGTCGCGGTTTCTGTATGAGATGTTTCGTAAGCTCCGAAGACCATATCGTTCATCGGTCTCGGCCCAATGTATTGGTCGCCGTTCGAACCCAATATCAGATGGAATATCGGCCTCAATAGGAATAGTCCGACGGCAAACCCATCGTCTTTGCCAAAGCTTCTAGCTATACTTACGTTCAATAGGATGCCGAAGTAGATGCCGACGGCAGCACTGGCGATTCCTCCGATGATGGGGATGACGTTCAAAAGAAAGCTAAATAATGTAATCAGTATCCACCACGGATTGACGCCAGCTATTTTGCATAGCAGGTATTCGTTGTAGATTGGGATTAATGCTCCCCACTCTGGTTGGCCTGCTTTTTTGAATATTCTCCATAATCCGACTATGTCGATTATGATCAGTATGAGTGCAACTATGAAGAATACGAAAAACACGACCATCATACCAGCGAATACTCCACCTAAAATCATGTTCGTCGTCGGTTCGTAAAAGTCGTTGTACATAATCTCTCTCCTCTCAATACAATAATAATATCACATGACTCCGTTTTATACTACAAAAATTTGTCGATATTTACCGTTTTCTATTTTGTCGTTTGGAAGTATTCGACGATTTTGTTCTTGGAAATAGTCTCGACCGAGTTGTCTTTTATGTTTTCGATTTTGTAGTTCTCGCCGTCGTATTCGCGGCCCAGTATTATCATGCGTGGCGTTCCCAAAACGTATACGTCGTTTATGCGATTGCCGAAGGCAAGATTTTCGCGGTCATCGAGGATGGAAGATATTCCGTTTGCAGTCAATTCTTGGTAGAGATTTTCGGCTGCTTCTTTATTGTCTTCATTGTAGATAATTTGTACTTTGTAGGGCGCAATATGATATGGAAGGGCGAATCCTTTTATTTTTTCGCCATCGCGAATGACATTGTTCTCGATGAGGCAAGCAATGATGCGACCGAGCCCTATTCCATAGCAGCCCATGTAATAAGGCTTGTTTTGACCATTTTCGTCGGCGAAGTAGAGACCCATACTTTCGGAGTATTTCGTGCCGAGTTGGAAGTTGTTGCCGAGCTCGACTGATGAATGTTCTGTAAGTGAGCTTACGTCTGTGATTCCCAGTTGGGCCAAGTATTCGTCTCTATTTTCGAAGTCTAAAACTTCTTTGTTGATGCCGAGCTGTTTTTTTTCATCGAAAAGCACCGTATCTTCGCCGAGGTTCGTCGCGGCTTGAAATTCTTCGGCAACTTTTCCACCGATTACTCCATTGTCACTTACGGTAGGCATAATTTTTATGCCGAGTCTATCGAATATGCTTAGATAAGCTCGATGCATGAGTTCGTAGGATTTTTTCATGTCTTCTTCGGATTTGTCGAAGGAGTATGCGTCCATCATGACGAACGTTCTCGGTCTAAAGAGGTAACCTCTAGTCCTTATTTCTTTTCTGAATTTTTCTCCTATTTGATAAAACGTGGCTGGGAGGTTTTTATACGATGGTAGACGGTTTGCTCCAAATATGGTGGCACATTCTTCGGCTGTCGGTGCGAGCCCGTATTCGCCAAGGTTGTTGTCTAGTGTGAACATGATGTCTCCTTCTTTGGTGTACATGTCCCAGCGATTGGAGGCGTCCCATATTTTGCGCGGTTGCAGTTTTGGAAATTCGACTTGGATGCAGCCTACGGCGTCCAGTTCTTCGATTATGATATTTTCGACCGCTCGTTCGAGTTTGGTCCATAGATTACCATATCCGTATATTCCACTTTCGTATTGGTATAGTTCTCCCAGTTTCATGAGGATGTCTTGACCGGAATAGTTTTGGTCGACATCCTTCAAGTTGATTTTTTTGATGTTGAGTTTACTTAGTCTCATTTTACATTTTCCTTTCTTTAAATATATAATCAAACATTTCGAATTTGAAAACAAAAAGAACGGCCCAAGGAGTCGCGATTAGAAACGACGGTGCCATCCTTTGTTTATCTTTATTCAGGTAACGGTTTCAACCGGAAATGTTTGCATTTCACTCGGAAGATAGGAGTCAGATAAGGCCATAGCTTGTTCACACTGTACCAAGCTCACTTATATGGTCGAGTCATCGGACATTTCTTCGTCTTCGCTTTATGCCTCTTATTTTATCACAAAAATTTCGTAGGTTCAAGAGTCTAGTTTTTTTATTGAGAAAATTAGGCAAAAATTCGAGGTTAGAAAGATTGTCGTTTTTTTCGTGTTGTGTGTTCGTCATCTGCATATTATCAGTGACAGAATAACCAATAATAGCATGAAGACGAGCGTTTTTGTAGAACGTCTCTTTCTTCATAAACAAACGTCTCCGTATCACTCAATTTTGAAGTCGGTTTTCCAACTTCCCCTCAAGTCTAAAGATAAAAGGAAAGGCAAAACGACCAGATGGGCACGTCTCTTCGAGATAATATTAAAACGCATATAAAAGGGTTTGTCAACACGGCTAAATCCCTGTAAATAAAAGAAAAAACGGCAATTTTGACAATTTGCCAAAAACGCATTTTGGCATATTAAAAAATCGTCACTTAGTGACGTTTTTTTGTCTTCAAGGAAATTCCTTGAAGAGGACATATAAGGTTGCTGTAGGGGGAAGGGTAATCTCTCCCACTACAAAGAACCGGAAGATTCCGGTTTAAAAAAATAATACTTATTTTTCTTTATATTCGTAAACTCGTCCCTTAACTCCAATATAATAAATAGGCACCATTTTACCAGTACATTTTTGACAATCAAATCTAGGAGGTACAGAAGTATCGCCAAATTGGTCGGCCTTATCTAACATCTCAACAATATAAGTTGGGATATTTTCTTTTGTTTTGCACTTTGGGCAAATAAATTCAATTTCGTTTTTGTTTTTTTGTTTCATAAATAATCATTCCAATCTAGGGACTTTATAAGAAAATTCCATAATATAACCGCAAGAGCAAAGAAGAGGGTCCTTATTGAAAGAAGAAAGAGACATATTTCTCCATTTAGTCATAGATTTATGGAAAGAAGCTTTTAAATCATTCCATAATTTTCTGCAATCTTTCAAAATAGACTTAAATTTAGTAGAATAGAAGCCACAATATCTTATAGTTTTGAAATTTCTTTCAGGAATATGTTTGATTAGTCTTCCAATAAATTCGAAAATATGAATTCTTTCGACGACAAATTTATTATCTTCATGTCTTTGATACCAGAATGTAATATAGTTATCCCTAATGTCTATTATACGATATTGAGCAAAGCAAGGTCTACCACAATATCTTAAAATGTATTCAATTCCTTTTTTAGTGTTAGGAAGCTCATTCTTTTTGGCACGAATATAAAATCCATCTTTGTATAATTTATAAGATTTGCTTTTAATAGGCACGAAGGACGGCCCCAGTTTTTTTTCTAATAAATCTAGTAAACCTGCTTGCCATCTACGTCTCAACATAACGTAAGGGAAGAAATCAATTTTCTTATCACCAAAATTGCCTATTAATCTTTCGGCAAGCAGACAATGGATATGAACATTCCATTTGTCGTCACGACCAAAAGTGTGAAGAGTAAGAATAAAGCTTATATTTATCTTCGCACCAAGAATTAAGTGTGATAGAAACTGCTTTAAAGGCGAGTTCAAGTAAACTTCTATCTTTTTGGAATAAAGGCCAGAGGAAATCGGGCATGGTAAAAACGAGATGTCTATGAGTACAATCTATGACATGAGACAAGATTTCTGCAGTTCTTTGTTTAGAATATTTAATACCACAAGAGTTGCAGAACCTACTTTTGCAAGTGTTATATACAATAGATTCTTTATGGCAATTGGGACATTCAAAGACAGAATAGCCTAAAGCCTTTGTTTTACAAACTCTCATTTTTTCGACTTCTTGTTTTACTACAGGTCTAATATTAAGATTATGGTTTTCAGCATAAACTAAAAAATCATCCCAATAATCGTTAAATATATCTTTTAATTCGAAGTAGAATTTTTTAGGATATACACTCCTCAATTCTTCTTCTGTGTTAAATAAGTTTATTATTGTACCCTCTGATTTCATAATATTAGTATACCAAAAATGCCCCGTAGGGGCTAGTCATAAAACATTGTTTTATGACTTTATGACTGCGTAGCAGTCTTTTTTTATTTCTTCAGTTAAACTGTTGTTTGGCCGAAGAAATTTTTTAGCATACCCAATTTTTTCTCCATTCTTTAATTCTGCAATAGACAATGTTAATGTATATGCTTTAACACCATCATATATATTTACTTCACGTGTATCGAAATTACTTATTCCTTGTTCTTGATGCCGATTATTAACATCTGGTTTTGAATTGATTTTTTTAGATGTTTCTATAATTTCGTCCAAATTACCATTTATTTGTTGGTTCATTCCTTTAATATCATTAATTTCCTTACTTTTAGGCTGACGTTTTGATAGCTCATTATACATATCCTTATTTGGAAGTCTTTTTACTATTTTGACAAAGAGCCATCATCTAAAATTAGTTCCTTTCCAACCAATTGGTTGAATGTTTCACGTGGAGTTTTAATCGTGCCATCTTCATTTAAAGCCAACTTATTATCTAATTTAATATACTTGGTACCATTTTTTTTGTTACTTCTTTACTATATAAAACATTTTCAAAACTATTAATATCAGAATTTTTGTAGGCATTTTCCCACATACTTTTTAGATTCTGAGTAAAACAACGTTTGATTGTTGTTGCCCGAAATTTTATTAGCGATAGATATTATTCCATTATAAGTTTTTTATTATGAACTAGTATGCAACTTAAAACAAGAATAGAATTAATTTTAACAGAGCTTTTTTGAGGTAAAATGGTGACTTCTCAAAGTAAATGCCCGCGTCTATCCTCGTATTTAACTGTCCCAAAT
>CAYYLF010000020.1:0-21515 GCA_964472425.1 uncultured Muribaculaceae bacterium
TGGGCTAAGCCAAAAATAAAGCTGACACGATGGGTGCCAGCTTTATGTGTTTAGTAAATCTTGAATTCGCTTATGATGTTTCCGAGTATTTCTTTCGTTGGGAATTCTTCTAGCTCGAGGTGGTTGCGCTTGTCGATGGTCAAAGATGGCTTGGCCGCGAAGAGGTGTTTGGTGCTTACGATGTAAATCGACTTGCCTTTTTTGAAGGCGTAGAGTTTCTTCGGGTCGTAGTTTTTGGTCATGAAGATGGGTATCTCTAGGAATTTCTTAGGTACTTCGAAAAATACTCTTTCAAGAAGAGGGATGTTTACCGTGTTGTCACTGGTCTTCACGTATTCGTTTTGCACTAATAGTTCGATAGTACGAGATTTTTGCTTGTCCATCGTAATCATTCCGTTTTGAACGAGCGCTTTCAAATGTTCTTGGGCGGTAGATGGACTTTTGAGGGCCAAACCAGCCGCGATTTCACGAACGGTCGGAGAGTGTCCTTCGCTCGCGATAAATCTTTTGATAAAATCTAAAACATCTAATTGTCTATTCGTCATAGCCATGTTTCCTCACCTAAGAAAATCATACCATCTTTGGGATAGTGAAGTCAAATAAAAAGCATTGTAAAATTGAAAAAGTTTGTATATAATTAGTGTAGGGTGTAACTATGAAGAAAAAACTCTTAGTAATGTATGCAACTTATGGGACGGGACACAGGTCTATAGCGAAATATATAACGGATTATTTTACCGAAAGTGGCGAGTACGAAGTGATGGAGATAGATATCTTACAGTATGCTGCTCCCTTCTTAGGAACATTTACGAATAAGTTTTATAACAATGTCATGTTCAAGATGCCTTGGCTATGGAATGCCATATATCGCATCACGGACAACACGGTCGCCGGAAAGGTGAGTGCCGAGCTGCAGTCGAAGGTCGTCTCGAACAAAAAGATAAAGAAAGTCATCTTGGATTTCAATCCGGATGTGGTGATTGCGACACACTTTACGGCCGCGACCTATATCAGTAAGCTCAAGAAAGCGGGCGAGTTGGATTGTCATCTTTTGAGTGTGGTCACCGATTACAAAGCTCATAGGATTTGGCTCGATTCGTATAGGTCCGAGGATGCGCTCGTCGTCAACAGTGTCGAAGAGAAGAGGACTCTTGCCAAGCGGGGAATAAATCCCGGCATAATTCATACGTTCGGAATACCGGTCTCGTCTAAGTATACGAAGAGTTTGTACAACAAAGTCGAACTTTTGAAGAAGTTCAAATTGACGGGAGAGAGGCCCATAATTCTCTTCTACGGAGGAGGAGGACAAGGTTCTTCGACGACTTTGCCGTATTTGCTAAATTTGATATATGCTGGGGTCGATGCGGATGTGTTCTTCGTATGTGGCCGCAATGCGGAGTTGAAAAGACGGGCCGAGGGGATAGTGAAGAGAAACGAGGCAAAGAACATACGCGTACTCGGATACATCACGAACGGGCCGGAGTATTTGTACGTTTCCGATTTCGTCATCACCAAACCGGGTGGACTCACCGTGACGGAGTGCCTATGTTTCAAAAAGCCGATGGTTTTAATACGCAATGCCGGGGGACAAGAGAGAGATAATTATCGGTTCTTGACGAGAAAAGGGTATGCGATAAATGCGGTTTGGCAGTTGAAGTTTAGACATACGGTCAAGAAATTGTGCGACAATCCCATTCACTTGGAGAAGATGGAACACAATTTAGAAGAGTTGAACAAAGAAGATGCGATGAAGAAGTTGTTCGCTTTGGTGGAAAAAATAGTCGACAAAGACGAGGCAAAACAAAAAAGTTAACATGTGCTAATAGGAACTCTCATATGATTGGATAGGAGAGTTTTTATATGAATGATGAAATTTTGAAGAAGGTCGAAAAGAAGACGAAGGTCAAGAAACAGACCATCATCGACCTCGCTCGCAAGTTGTCGAGCGGAGATATGAAAGATGAAGGGACTTTGAATGATGTCATAGATACTTTGTCACAAGCGACGGGTAAGAAAGTGAGCCCCGAGATGAAGGACAAAATCATCAAAACTATCAAAGACGATAAGGTTCCTTCCAATGTCGATAAAATGTTTTAATAAGTGAAAAATGCACAATATCTCGAAGATGTCGTGCATTTTTTAAATCGTTGTAAATTTCCGCCATATAAAGTATAATATACTTAGTACAAATTGAGACAATTTTTTCGCGGGCAAACGATTATACTCGTATTTGGTGATACAAGTGAAAGTGAAAGTATTCGACGAAAGTCACGAGAAAGATTTGGAAAGTGCAGTGAACGAGTTTCTCGGCGGTTTGACTTCGAAAGTCGTCGATGTCAAGTTTAACGTGGCGATTGGCGTCTGTGGCGAGGAGCAAATATACTGTTTTTCGGCGATGGTTGTCTATGAAAGTTAGTGATGTTTATGAAAAAGAACAGTTTTGTCGAGGGTGCGTTCATCGCGACATTGGCTGTCGTCATTACGAAGATATTGGGAATGCTCTACGTGATTCCGTTTTACAACATAATCGGAAGTCAAGGAGGGGCACTCTACAGTTATGCTTACAATATCTATACGATTTTTTTGGATATGTCGAGTGCGGGCATTCCTACAGCCATCAGTAAAATAATAAGCGAGTACAATACGCTCGAGATGAACGAGGCGAAGTATAGGACGTTCATCTTGGGCAAGAAAATCGTGACCTACATATCGGTCATCGGATTCTTAGTGATGTTTTTGCTCGCCGATGTGATGGCCGGGGCCATCATAGGAGATATGAGCGGAGGAAATAGTCCCGAGGACATTGCCTTCGTCATCAGGTGCATAAGTTTTGCGATTTTGGTCATTCCGTACATGAGCATCGCGAAGGGATACATCCAAGGACACAGCATAGTGACACCATCGTCGGTTTGTAACGTACTCGAGCAAATCGTGCGCATTTTCGTCATCTTGACGGGAAGTTTCCTCGTATACAAGGTGTTCGAAGGGTCTTTGACTTTGGCGGTCGGGGTGGCCGTTTCGGGTGCCTTCTTCGGAGGAGTTGCGGCTTTCTTCTATTTGAGACATAAGATAAAACAGAATGCCGAGATTTTGGGAATCAAAGAATACGAGAAAAAGGACGAAGTGACGAACAAAGAAATCGTCAAAAAGATAGTTTCGTATTCTATTCCTTTCATCATAATCGCGGTCGCTACTTCGATTTACAATTTTACGGATATGGTCTTGATTTTGCGTGGCCTCGACATGATAGGTTTCAATACGGTGGAAGCGGAGTTCATCCAAAGTGCGATTACGACATGGTCGACGAAGATTTGTATGATCATTTCGGCTCTCTCGATGGGGATGAGCGTGAGCTTGATTCCGAATATCGTGAGTTCGTTCGTCAAGAAGGATTGGAGTGATGTGAACGCGAAGATAAACAAGGCTTACCAGATAGTCCTTCTAATCAGCGTACCTTGTGGAGTGGGGCTTTGTATTCTTTCTACCCCAGTGTGGACCGTGTTTTACGGGGCGAGTGAGAACGGGCCTTTGGTGCTTGCCATCATGGTCATAAGTGCGATTTTTGCCAATCTCTATTCGGTCACTTTCAACGTAATGCAGTCGATGAACAAGTTCAAAACGGTGTATTTGAGCGTATTCGTAGGTTTCCTGGTAAACGGACTTCTCGATATACCTTTGATATTGCTCTTCGACAAAATCGGAATTCCTCCGTATTGGGGTGCACCATTCGCGACCATGATAGGGTACAACGTGTCGATGATAATCGCCCGAGCTGACTTGAGAAAGAATTACAAAATGAAGTTCAAAGATACGGCCGTGATGGCCCTCAAGATAGCTGTGCCGACGGCCGCGATGGTCGCCGTACTCGAGGTTATGAATCACTTCGTGCCGTTTACGACGAACGGAGTATGGGATTCGATTCTCATGATAGTTGCGAATGCCGGCGTCGGTGGGGTAATATACATGGGAATTGCCTACAAGATGGGATTGTTAGCAGAGGTGTTCGGCAAAGAGCATTTACAAAAACTAGTAAAAAAACTCACTTTCGGGAAAGTAAGTTTGAAGGTTTAGACCATGTAGTTGTTGGTCACGTATTCGCTCGAACCCGTGTTCATGGGCAGTTCGCTTTCCAATTTGGAGACGCGAGTGTCTAGACGGTTGATGGCCCGTTCGATTTTGGCTAGACGGGATTCTAGTTCGTTCGAATAGTTGTCACTTGGGGCCGCATTGTAAGCGGGAGTGAGCACAGGACCTTGGTAGAAGTTCGAAGAAGACTCGGTCGCCATCGGATAGCCACCTACGTTTTGAGGCACGGCCATTTGAGGTGTACTCGGGTAGAAGTAACTAGACGAACTTTGATTTTGGAAAAAGGCATTTCTATCTTTTTTCATTTTTACATTCTCCTTTTAGTTTATTATATGCGAGGAGTAGAAGTAGGTGAACATAATGCGTTTGAGAAACGTCAAGGATGCGGATAAGATTTTAGAGAGTTCCGCGTATTACATAGAGAACCCTCGCGATTATCGAGGGAAGTGGAGCGAAGTGTTCGGAAACGAGGCACCCATCATGCTCGAAATCGGCATGGGGAAGGGAGATTTTATCTTGGGAATGGCGAAGATGCATCCCGAGTGGAATTTCGTCGGAATAGAGAAATATGAAAGCGTCTTGGTAAGAGGGGTCGAAAAGTTGGATCGCGTCGATTTGCCGAACGTGCGCGTCATCCGTGTAGACGCGATAGATTTGGACGAGTACTTCGACCGGGAGGTCGAGACCATCTATTTGAATTTTTCGGATCCATGGCCCAAGAAGAGGCACCGCAAAAGAAGACTCACATATGAGGATTTCTTGGCCGTATACGACTCGGCTTTCGAGGGGGATGCGCACATCGTCATGAAGACGGACAACGACGTGCTCTTCGAAAGTACGCTCGTCAGTTTGAACAATTACGGTTACGTATTCGACGAGGTCATTTTGGATTTGTGGTCGCACGAAGAAAAGTCAAACGTCAAGACGGAATACGAGATAAAATTTTCTTCGAAGGGCTTCAAAATCAAGCGCATAGAGGCTCACAAAAAAAGGTAGGCAAACACTCAAAAAAATGGTATAATGTTACCTAGAATGTAGGTGGATTATGAAAAAGGTTCTAATTCTCTTCGTGGCATTGTTTTTGGTCTCGGGATGTACGAGCATCAAAAACAATTCGTTCGAAGTCCTCTTGGACGAGGTAGCCAAGTCGGATTTGAAAATCTACAACACTTATAGAAAAGGTTATAAATATTATAGACCGGCGAACATGTACGTATCCGACTCGCGCGAATACAACGAGTTTTTAAAGAATCAGCACGACACGTTTTACATGTACATTGACCTCATAAGCTATCTTTCGGAAACACCTTTGGAGTACCAAGGGGAAGGAGAAAACTTTTATTATAGAAATCTCGTGCAAGGGGATAAATCCGGTTACATTGTCATCAAAATTACGCAAGATAAAAAATATTTAGTTGAAATCGCGTACAATTATGCTAAAATAGAAGTAATAGTAGATGAGAGTCGTCTGAATGCGACCGTGAGTGAAGCTATGACCGTGCTTGCGAGTATCGAGTACAACGATTCGTTCTTGAGAAGTTTGTCCGAGGAGAGTCTACTCAGTTATAGGGAAGAGATAGTCGATATATTCAAAAGGGGCGAGGTCGCCGATTCGAGTACTTTGTTGCAGTATGTCGAGGAGTACGAAGAAGAAGACCAGAATGAGGTTCCGGATTTGGACCATATCAGGTAAAAGGATGTGATTTGAGAGTTATGAAAATATTTAATAGACTCAGAAATATCTTGTTCGACGAGGTGACGACCGAGATTCCCGTCATCACCAAAGAAGATAAGAAACAGGAAGATAGGCCTGCTCGTACGCGGGTTCAAGAGGAACCGAAAAGACGGAGCCAACCGGATAGACGAGACGAGGTCATAATCGAGAGGATAGAGACTCCCAAACGGGAAAGAAAAATCGAGATTCCGGACGACGAACCGTTCGACATGCCAAAGCTCAAGGAAGAGGCCAAGAAAGAGGTCAAAAAGAGTACTTTCACTTTTCCGGTGTTCGGCGACGACGAAAAGGAGGAACCGACTCCTAAGAGGCGAGAGCGGAAGGACGAAGCTTTCAAAGAAAGAGAAACGAGACGCGAGGAGTCGAGACGAGAGAAACCTCGCGAGACGGCAAGTATACGCAAAACCGTCGAAGAGAAGCCAGCTCGACGCGTGGACGCGGGCGGTTATACGAATGCATTCGATTACAGTTACGGCAAGTATAAGGGCGATTATAAGACGAGTAGAGAACAATCGCACGAGATAATGGCCAAGACGCTCGGAGAGAAGGAGGAGCACAAGGTATTCACACCGTCTCCTATCATCTCGCCGGTGTACGGGGTTTTGAACGAGAATTATAAAAAGGAAGATATCGTGGCCAAGAAAGAGTCTAGGAAGAGAGCGGAGCCTTTGGATTTAGATAGTGTTAGAAGAAAAGCGTACGGGACTTTGGAAGAGGAGATAGAGGTTTCTTTGAGTAAAGATTTGCTCGCCGAGGAGCCTCAAGTCGAGCCCGTAGTTCCCGATTACGACGAGGATGACGA
The DNA here is from genome assembly GCA_964472425.1 of uncultured Muribaculaceae bacterium. Classification (GTDB taxonomy): domain Bacteria; phylum Bacillota_I; class Bacilli_A; order RF39; family UBA660; genus RUG11867. The sequence goes on from CAYYLF010000020.1 coordinate 6,624, forward strand.
GGACGGCATCAGCATAAACGATTTGCTCGTCGATGCGGGCGAAGATATCGAAGACGATTTCGAAGTTCACGAGACGGTCGAGAAGTACGAGGATGATACCGAGATATTCGAGACTATCGATGAGGTCGAGGAGTCCATAGAACAGGATGACATACCTCCTGTAACCATCGAAGAAGCCGAGAAACGAACGAACGTGGAAGACGACGAGATTTCCGAAGAAGATGCCTTGGAAGAGATTTCCGACTTCGAAAACGAGGGTGTAAAGACGGAGAAAAGTGATTCTTCGAGCGAGGAAAAGGCTCGCGACGAGGATGACGAATTGAAAGTGGAAAAAACTGAAGATAAAGACGATGTACTCGGAGAGGAAGACTTGTTCGACCTCATCGAGAGCATCTACGAAGGAAAGGGTGAGGAGTGATGGTAGAGTTTTTTCAAGTTTATTTGCCTATAGTTGTGTACTTTTTATTAATAATTTTATTGATAGTGGGCATAATATTAGGTATAAGGCTAATCGGTGCGATGGATAAGGTCGACGAGGTCTTAGATAACATGCAACAGAAAGTGAACAGTTTGAACGGTCTATTCAGTGTGATAGATTTTACGACCGACAAGATTTCGGCGTTTTCCGACAAAGTCGTCGATGTAATAAGCGGGTTTATCGGCAGGTTCACTAGAAAGAAAAAGATGAAATACGAAGAAAGTGAGGAAGATTATGAGTAAGAATGAAAGTAAAGGAAAAGTCGGCTCTCTTTTGGCGGGAGTCGGAATCGGCGTAGGATTGGGTCTCTTGTTCGCACCTCAAAGCGGAGAGAAAACGAGGGCTGATTTGAAAAAGAAGATGGACGAGTTGGTCGCTTATTTGCGCGGCCTCGACTACAACGAGGTCAAGGACAACCTAATCGAGAAAGTCGAGAATCTAAAAAAGGAACTCGAAGATTTGGATAAGGAAAAAGTCTTAGAGATAGCCAAGGTCAAGGCCGAGGATATCAAGAAGAAGGCCGAAGAGCTGTATGCGGCTGCAGTTGCTCAAGGCAAACCTGTCGTCGAGAAGGCTGCGAAAGAAATCAAGGCCAAGACGGTGGTCGTTTTGAAAAATGCCATCGAAAAGTTGGAAGACGACGACACTCCAAAGAAACGTCCAGCAAAGAAGGCGTAATATGTGAACCTCCTCTAGGAGGCTTTTTTCTTTGACATTTATGCGATATTCTGTTAATATAATTTTAAAGAAAGAGGGGGATGTCGGATGACGAAGAGGGCTTCTAAGATATTAGTGAATGCTTTGAGTGTTTCGAGAATAATCGGGGCACTCTGTTTGCCGTTCGCCATCGTCAAATTCGACATTCCCGTGTTAATCGGTTTGTTGGTCGTTCTCTTTTTGACGGATTTCTTGGACGGGAAGTTATCTAGACGCTGGGGAGTTCAAACGGTCGGTGGGATGATTTTGGACCCGATTGGGGACAAGTTGCTCGCGGTCGCTTGCATGGTCTCTTTGGTCAGTCGGTATAAAGTCATGTGGGCATTAATCATATTAGAAGCGATTATAGCCATAATAAACGTATATCGGGTGCTATGTGGGCAGAGGGCATGGTCTTCGATAATCGGCAAAATCAAGACTTGGTTCCTGGGCGTGACCATAGTTCTCATGGCTTTGAGTTTGTTCATGCCGAACATCTTCGATACTTTGTTAGAGTTCGTCGGAGTAGAGACGCATTCGTTTCGAGTGAGCGAAGGGGCCGTCATGGTGAGTTTTTGGCTCACGGTCGGAATAGAGCTTGCGACCATCGTATTTTATCTCAAGGAAACTTTGGCGAGCGAGAAGAGAAAGACGGCTCGAAAGACTTACGAATTTAAAAGTGTCAAAGAGATATTGAGTCGATTGTTCGACGAGAAGACGTTTTTAGAGGACAGGGATAGACCGATAATAGATATCATTAGAAAGTAAGTGGTAGTTATGTTCATAGATGAAGTCATAGTCAAATTGTATGCCGGGAATGGCGGGGATGGATGTACGAGTTTTAGACGGGAGAAGTGCGAGCCGATGGGAGGACCGGATGGCGGGAACGGAGGCCGCGGGGCGTCTATCGTGTTCGTCGGAGATAGGAATCTCAAGACTTTGGTCGATTTGCGGTATCACAAAATCGTCAAGGGCGAGAAAGGTATAAATGGCAAGGGTTCGAACAAGTACGGGGCGAATAGGGAAGATATTCGCATTCAAGTGCCGCTCGGGACGACTGTGATGGACGCGGACACCGGATTGATTGTCGCCGATATCGTGGAAGATAAGCAAGAGGTCGTAGTCGCCAAAGGCGGGCGCGGAGGACGCGGGAATAAGGCTTTCGCGACACATTCGGACCCGGCACCGAACTTCAGCGAAAAGGGCGAGCCCGGAGAGGAACGAGTCGTCAAGTGCGAACTCAAGTTGATTGCGGACGTCGGATTAATCGGATTGCCGAGTGTCGGAAAGAGCACCATCTTGTCCATGATAAGTGGATGTCATCCGAAAATCGCAGCTTATCATTTTACGACTTTGAGTCCGAATATCGGAGTGGTAAAACTCGCCGACCAAAGGGTTTTCACGATGGCCGATTTGCCAGGATTAATCGAGGGTGCTTCGGAAGGGGTGGGACTCGGACACAAGTTTTTGAAGCACGCGTCGAGGACGAAAATTCTCGCTCACGTTATCGACATGGGGGCCGAGGAGGGCAGAGACCCAATCGAGGATTATAAAGTCATCGAAAGCGAGGTTGCCAAGTACGACGAGCGACTGAGCAAAAAAGTGACCATCGTAATCGCGAACAAGATGGATTTGGATGGGGCCAAGGAAAATTTAGAGAAGTTCAAACGAGCCTATCCGGACGTGGAGGTGTACGAGATAAGTGCCGTCATGAACGAAGGATTCGATTCTTTGCTCGTGAGACTCGCGGATTTGCTCGACGAAATTCCAAAGACAGAGATGTACGCGAGCGAACAGATGGAAGACCACGTCTTGTACAAGTTCAAAGAGGAGTTGCCTTTCTCCATCGTCAAAGAAAACGACGTGTGGGTCGTGAAGGGCGAACAGATAGAGAAGCTTCTCAAGATGACTCGTCTCGAGAACGAGGAAGCCGCGGTCAGATTCGGTCGCAAACTTCGCGGGATGGGCGTCGACGAGGAACTCGAAAAACTCGGAGCCAAGCGAGGAGACGAGGTTCAGATTCTCGATTATATATTTATCTTCAAGGAGTAAAGTGGGTAGTGTTAGCTATCCATTTTCTAGTCTTCCTTTTTGGGCGATTTTAATGTATAATGAAGATAGGAAAGAGGGATTTTTATGCAGAAATCTTTACCTATAGGAGTAGATGACTTCAAAGGCTTGATAGAAAACAACTATTATTATGTCGATAAAACGTGGGTCATAGAAGAGTTGTTGACTAAGCAAGTCATGAGTACTGTGTTGTTCCCGAGACCTAGGAGGTTTGGGAAAAGTCTTTTCATTTCTATGTTGGAGAACTTTTTCGATGTAGAGAAGAAGGAACAAAATAAAAATCTCTTTAAGGGATTGTACATATCTAAAAGTGGATTGTATCGAAAGAATCTGAATAGATATCCGGTTATACATTTGGATTTTAAAGATTTGAAAAGCAAAACTTTTGAAGATACTCTTCGCGAGTTTAAAGTGATTATGTCGGAAATGTATGACAATAAGTCTTATGTATCGGACAGTTTGAGCACCGTCGAACGAAAGAAGTTCGAAGCTATATTGAATGAGGAAGGTTCTTTTGGGGATTACATAGATTCACTTTCGAACATGTGTAAATGGCTTAGTAAATACTACAATGAGAAAGTAGTGATTTTGATAGATGAATACGATACACCGATAGATGCTAGTTATAATAACAATTATTATAAAAAGATAATGGAATTGATTCAGCCATTATTTTCGAAGACGTTCAAAGGTAATGATAGTTTGAAACTCGGAGTAATGACTGGAGTCTTACGGGTCGGGGGAGAAAGTCTATTCAGCTCGTTCAACAATGCGCAAATTTACGATGTGATGAGTGAACATTATAACGAGTATTTTGGATTTACGGAGAACGAAGCTAAGAGATTACTCGGTTATTACGGTTTGAAGTTGACGAATGAGGTCAAAGACTTTTACGACGGTTACAACTTCTCTGGCGTACACATATACAATCCTTGGAGTATATTAAATTATGCTCGCGATAAGAAGCTTTATACTTATTGGGTAAACACCGGGTCCAATACCTTAGTCAAAAAGTTGCTTTCCAATATTACGAGTGACAACAAGATAAAAATCGAAAAGTTGCTTTTGGGTGAGAATGTCACTTTTAGTTATGAGCCCAAGTTGTCTTACGGTTCGCTTCGGGACTCGAGTAGTTTCAATTCGGTGTTAAATCTCATGCTCGTAAGTGGATATTTGACTTGGGATTATTCAAATGAGAGCGGAGATTACTTTAGGGTTCCAAATAACGAAGTTAAAAAGGATTTGGGCGACATCATAGAACACATCGAGTTCGGAGGTTCAGTCGTGCGAAGTGATGAGGTTTTGAATTTCATCAAAGGTCTCGAAGAACACGATAAAGTTTTGGCTGAGGATAGTCTCAATAGACTTCTTGGAAATGTCAGTTATCACGACAATAAAGAGGCTTTTTATCACGGGTTTGTATTATCCATTTTCAACAGTTTTTTAGGCGACATCAACTACATAGTCAAGTCCAATGAAGAATCGGGTTACGGTAGGCCAGACGTTCTCGTAAAGAAAAAAGACGGAAGTCTAGGTTTGGTGTTCGAGTTAAAAATAGCAAAAACGATAAAAGTTATGGAGAACGTGGCGAGGGATGGTTTAAAACAGCTCGAAGAAAAGAACTATAAAGATTTGTTTGCCAAAGAAAGGGTCAAAAACATTTACGAGTATGTATTCGTATTCCATAGCAAGAAAGTAATTATAAGGTAAAGCTTATCAAAAATTCCCGTTTTGAAAATCGTCATTTTAGCGGTTTTTTAATATGCCAAAATGCGTTTTTGGCGAATCATCAAAACTGCCATTTTTTTCTTTTATTTACAGAGGTTTGAGGGTGTTGACAAGGTATAAAAAGTGTGTTAATCTGTTAACTAGAACGCGAATTCTAGTGCGCTGTTTCTCTACTTCATCTATGCGACTTCACAACAGGGGGTTGAGGTCGTGTTTCTTAGGAAACGCTAGAAAGTAGAGGTGCTTTATGAAAGTAAATTTGAAAGTCGACATCGACCCAAAAACGCTTACAAGCATATTGGTTAAGCTAGTCATACTTTTGAGAGTCCTCTCGAAGATTGGCTAGACCGAAACCAAAAAAGACACGTGCTAGTTCCCCTAAGGGTACTTGCCGTGTCAACCACATTGGAGAAACACGACTAGAAACCTATTCGCGTTCTCTTAATAAGAATTATATTATACCTTTTCGTAAATAGCAAGACATTTTTCTTGACAAAAATGGAGAGGGGGGGTGCTACAATAAGACTATAGAAGACTGTAGTCCCTTTTAATTGCTTAGAAAAAAAGAGCAATTAGAGTCTATACCAACAAAAAAAATATATGGGCAGGAAGCCAGTCTTTTATGTACTCTAAATTAGAAAAGAGGATGGCGTAAAGTGAAGAAAAGAGATTATTGTATATTGTGTATTTTATTGGTGTTGGGAATAATGATAGGTTCGACGATAACTGGGAAAGTGCAGGATACTGAAAAGGTAAAACCATTCGGGACAGGCAGCATGATAGCGATGTACATTCAAGACGAGGATGGAAACTATCAGTTGAGCGACGCGCAAGAATTTCCAAAGGATGGGTATGTGCTTAATACCGAGAAGAGCAGTTGCAAAAATGGAGGTAAGATAACTCAGAATGCCAGTACGAAAAAACTGAGTTTAAAAATCAAAACTAGTGACGAATGTACAGTATATTTTGAGAAAGTTAAGCCATTATTATTAGAAACTGTCCTAAACAAGTCAAATTCATCTACAGTGACAAACTATGAAGATGGGGAAAAAACAGAGATGTATGTATTCGACCACGACGATTTGACTACGACTACAACAGACGATGATGGAACATATACACATTCGGCAACCCAAGTAGCAGGTTGGACATCAGAAGAGCGAAGAGATTATAGATACATAGGAGCAAATCCAAATAACTATATAACATTCAACGATGAAACATGGAGAATAATAGGAGTATTTACTGTCGAAAATGAGAGTGGAAATAAAGAGCAACTTGTCAAAATAATAAGGAATGAATCGATAGGACAGATACCATGGGATGATTATACAGATAGAAGCTATACAAATGAATGGAGTACATCATCATTACAAAGTCTATTAAATGGAGCATATTATAATACAGAAGGAAGTTTCAGTTATACATATAAATTTTCTGCAGGAACGACAATAACAATCTCAAAAGGTTTGAATGCGACAGCCCGTTCACAAATAGCGAAAGTAAAATGGTACTTAGGAGGCTCAAGTACATCTAAAAATTTAGGAGGCCCAGACTATTATAACTTTGAGCGAGGAGAGACGACATGTGTAACGGCAGGAACGTGTAGTGGACAAACAAGAACGACGAGTATAATACAAAATGTAGGATTGATGTATCTAAGTGATTATGTATATACATATGCAAATGGAGTAGATGATACATGTTTCACAGATGGATTTATTTGTGATAGTGAAAATTCAAGTGCAGGTTGGTTGTATGATATCAATGCTGATCGATGGACTCTATCGCCGTATGCGGCAGATGCGTACTACGCGTTCGGTGTGTACGTCACTGGCTATTCGAGCGGCACTGGCTATGTGGACGGCAACACCGTGGACGTCCCTAATGATGTTTGCCCGACGGTCTATCTGGACTCGAAGATCGCCTTAACGGGCGGGGATGGAAGCCAGGGAAATCCGTATACCATCGAGTGAGCAAGTTACTGTAAATAAGGAATTGCCTATTTTATGTCAACAAGGCTGTCTCGGCAACTTGCCTTTTTTTTCTTGCTATGATAATATTGAATAAGGTGATACACTATGGCAAAATACGATGAGAATTCGATTAAGATATTGGAAGGGTTGGAAGCAGTTCGCAAAAGACCCGGTATGTACATCGGTTCGACCGATAAAAGAGGTATGCACCATCTCGTTTGGGAAATAGTCGACAATTCGATAGATGAAATCATAAACGGGTATGGAAACAAAGTCAGAATCGTCATCCATCCGGATAATTCGATTTCTATCACGGACAATGGTCGAGGAGTGCCTATCGGGATGCATGCATCCGGAATGAGTACGCCCGAGGTTATCTATACTGTCTTGCATGCCGGTGGTAAGTTCGAGGAAGGGAACTACAAGGTTTCGGGCGGTTTGCACGGAGTCGGTGGAAGTGTCGTCAATGCCCTTTCAAAGTGGATGGACGTCACCATCTGTAGGGATGGCAAAATCGTCAACATCAAGTTCAAAGATGGCGGGAAGGTGGCCGAGCCGTTGCATGAAATCGGGAAGACGAATAAGACGGGTACGAGTGTAACTTTCTTGCCAGACCCGGAGATTTTTGGCGAGGGCAAATTCAGTTTTACGACGATTGCCGAGAGGATGCAGGAGAACGCTTTTCTTCTCAAGAATTTGACTATCGAAATCAAGGATGAGGAAGATGGATTAGCTGAGACTTATCATTACGACGATGGGCTCATTTCGTTCGTCGCATATATGAACGAGGATAAGAAGCCACTGCACAAGTGTATCAATTTCCAAGGTACGAAGAATAAGATAGAAGTCGACATTGCTTTACAATATACCGACTCTTACAGCGAATCAATTTTGTCTTTCGTCAACAATGTCAAGACTTCGGACGGAGGTTCGCACGAGGTCGGATTTAAGTCCGGCATCACGAAAGTATTCAACGAGTATGCCCGCAACAACGGGTTATTGAAAGCGAAGGAAGCAAACTTCGATGGAAGCGATATCCGCGAAGGATTGACGGCCATCATCAATTTGAAGATACCAGAAGAGTTGTTGCAGTTCGAAGGGCAGACGAAGGGCAAACTCGGGACGCCAGAGGCGAAGGGTACGGTCGAGCAGGTAGTATGTGACCAGCTCAAGTACTTTTTAGAGGAGAACCGCGAGGTCGCTTTGTCTATCGTCGAGAAGGCTTCTAAGAGTCGAGTCGCTCGCGAGGCGGCGAGAAAAGCCCGCGAAGAGGCTCGAAATGGAAAAGGCAACAAGAAGACGGAGAGAATTTTGAGTGGCAAATTGACTCCTCCACAATCGAAGAATTCGAAGATAAACGAGTTGTTCTTAGTCGAGGGTAATTCGGCCGGAGGAACGGCCAAGAAGAGTCGCGACCGGAAGTTCCAAGGTATCCTTCCTCTTCGTGGAAAGATAATAAATACGGAGAAGGCTTCGATGAGCGACATCATGAAGAACGAAGAAATCAATACGATAATACATTGTATAGGGGCCGGATACGGTTCGGAGTTCGACATAAACGATATCAACTACGACAAGGTCATAATCATGAGCGATGCGGACGTGGATGGAGCACACATTCAATGTCTGTTGCTCACGTTCTTCTACAGGTTCATGAAGCCGTTAATCGAACATGGACACTTATACATAGCTATGCCACCACTTTACAAGGTCGATACTCCGAAAGACAAGACAGGTAAGTACTTCTGGACGACGGAAGAGTTGCAAGCGTATACGAGTAAACTGACGAACTACAAAGTTCAGCGATACAAAGGATTGGGCGAGATGAACCCCGTTCCACTTTGGGAGACGACCATGAATCCAGAGACGAGACATTTGATAAAGGTCAACATCACGGACGCGGCTTTGGCCGAGAAAAGGGTGAGCATTCTAATGGGCGACTCGGTCGACCCACGTAAAGAGTGGATCAACGAGAATGTCGAGTTCACTTTGGAGGATTCTTACGAGATTTAGCGGGGAGGTTTGGACATGAAGGACAATCCACATAGATATTATTTGGCGGTCGATGAAGAGGTAGTCGATTTCGAGGGTGTCATAAATGAACCACGAATGACTTCTTTCATCGCGCTTTCTTTGTTTACGGCGATGTTCGAGGATGAAAGAGAGTTGCTCGCCGGGTTATATGGATTGAAAGTGTTGAATGGAGCTCATGCGAATCCATATGTGCAGGTTACAAAGCGTACGGGCAATTCGAAGGATGGTTACGATTACGAACCTGTCAACATCGACATTTTGTACAGACGCGCTGGGAAGTATTTATCTAAGGGAGCGATAGAGAATTTTCTCTTCGAAAATCGACACAAATACGACATTTTAACTGAGTTCTTGGCTGGTTATATGCGGGAGACCGAGGGTTTGATAAGATATTTTGAGAAAAGGGTCGCTGGCATTCGCGAAGAGCTGAAGAATGCCACGGGCAAAAAAAATAAGAAAGATTTATCAGAAAATCTCGAAAAGAGAACGAATTCTCTTCGCAATTTTGTGCAGTATTCTTCGAACATCAGAGAGATGCTTCGCATAATCGGTGTCATGAGTGAACGAAGAGGTTTTTTCGATCACGAACTCGAAAGTGAGTATGTAAGCAGGTTGTCCGCCTTCGTACAAGGTGAAGTCTACTATGTTTGGGGGAGCAAAATGACTCCGAATTACAGAGGGCTCGTGAAACTAACTTTACGAGTTGCCGAGTACTTAGATAGGTATCCCGAACTTACGCGTCCTATAGGTAGTAAAGGATTTTTGAATATGAGAATCGAGTTGTCGAAGAACTTTAGGGAAGCAATTTTTATCGCGAAAGAAATGTCCGATTCTTCTAAGAGAGTGCATTTGAGTGAAAATACGACCGATATGGACCCGGACTCTTACATGTTTTTGGAGTCGGAAGATTACGAGAGGATGCAGGGGAGTGTAAATCCCGATAGTATCGAGACCGATGTCGAGAATCTTGAGAATAGAAAGGCGAAGTTCGGGAAGTTATGAGAGAAAATATAGAAGCTTTTTTGGAGTATCTGGAGTACGAGAAAAAATATTCCGAAAATACGGTCGAGGCTTATAGACGGGATTTGGAGGAATTTGAGACTTATACGAAAGAGAAGGGGCGCGGCTATAAATCTTACGATTATACGGCCGTGACCGATTACATGATACATTTGAGCGAATCGGGGATGAAAGCCGGAAGTGTCAATAGACATCTCTCTTCGATTAGAAGTTTTTATGCTTTCTTGTTGAAGCAAGGTGAAGTCGAGAGTTCGCCATTCAATTTGGTGAGAGGTCCCAAGAAAGAGAAAAAGTTGCCAAATTATTTGCAGTACGAGGAGTTTTTGGATTTAATCGAGGCATGCGATGAGACGAATTTGGGAATCCGCAACAGGATGATTTTGGAGCTACTCTTCGCAAGTGGAGTCCGCGTGTCCGAACTAGTCGGCATAAAGATAGCCGACATCGATTTCAAAAATCGCGAGATTAGAATTTTCGGTAAAGGGAAAAAGATGCGAATAGTGTATTTCAATAAGACTTGTCAGGAAGTGATGAGCAAGTACGTATGTGAAGCTAGACAAGAAATTTTGAAGGGTAAGAAGTGCGATTATCTATTCGTGAATCACTTGGGTGGACAGCTTACGAGACGTGGGGTCGCGGATATTTTGGAAAAACTCATCATGAAGAGTTCTATCAAACACAAGATTTCTCCTCACACTTTGAGACATACGTTCGCGACTTTGCTTTTGAACGAAGGGATGGACATAAGAGAAGTTCAGGAGTTGCTAGGACATGCGAGATTGGCCACGACGAGCATATACACGCACGTGTCCAACGAGGAATTGAGACGCGTGTATTTGCAGAGTCATCCGCGGGCTCATAAAAAAGAGTAGTATGGCCGCGAATTGCTCAATTTGTGGTTGCCAAATATCTTTGAGATGTGCTATAATACTGTTGCTTTCGATTACGAAGGCTTGGTGTAATCCGCTTGGAAGAGCTCCTATGATTATGCGACGAGTATATACGAAAGGAGACGAATGGTATGAACTTAGTAGATAAGGTTAACCAAAAACACGTGAATCCTAACATCCCAGAGTTCAGATCCGGCGATACAGTAAGAGTAAACGTTTGGGTCAAAGAGGGAAAAAAGGAGAGAATTCAGGCATTCGAAGGACTAGTCGTCGCCAAGCGTGGCGGCAGTGTTAATGCAACTTTCACCGTAAGAAAGAAAAGTGGCTCTGTCGGAGTCTCTAGAACTTTCCCAGTGAACAGTCCCGTAATCGACTCAATCGTAGTCATCAAGAAGGGTATGGTACGCAGAAAGAAACTAAACTTCTTGAAGGGTATGAAGAAAGAGTACAAAGTCAAAGAAAGAAATTAAACGTGAAGAAGACGTCACTTACGAGTGGCGTTTTTGCTTGCATTTACAGTTAAATGCGAGTATCATAGGAACGAAGTAAAAAGAAGTGGGTGTGAAGAGCATTGATAAAACGGGAAGATATCGAGAAGATTTACGATACTTTGATAGAGAAAGGGAGACTTAAGAAAGAGGACTTCGGTTTTTTGAGTGGATATAGCAAAGAGGAAATCGAAGAGCTCGGTTTTTCGGTCGCACCTAAAGGTTATAGATTCGTGCTCAAAAGAGTAGACGGTTTATACGAACATGGACGAATGTACGAAAAAAAGAAAGACGATTATCGGGCCGCTTTGTGTTATCAGATGTGTTGTAGAATAGAACCTCAACATGCGAAGGCGAATATGAAGATGTTATTGTACAGTCTTTATTTAGAGGACGAACGTCGGATTCACAAGTACTTGAGTATTATAAAGACGACTGGTGGACCCAGAGTTCACAGAACATATCTTTTCTTCTTGTATTTGTGTAGTTACACATTTAAGAGGATGAGTCCTGAGGAGTTGGAGATTGTAGAGAATCTTCGAATCGAGGATATGTTGGAGCCAGATGATGACGAAAAGTATGGGAGAGTAAATGTCATTCGAAAGCTCGCTTACGACCAGAATTTTGAAGGTATTCTAGCCAATCTCGAAGATGTATCAGATAAGCGACCTTTTTCAGTTTGGTCGAGGATTAAAAAGATAACCGAGGAAATCATCGAGAATAGAAAAAGCGTAGATAACAAGGTGAGCAGACACATAAAAAAGGGAAGTGCCATGTATTTGTCGACCATTCTCGAGAAGGAAGAAAGACACAAGATGAGCGATGAGTACATACTTTACAGTGTTCTTTGCGAGGATATCGTCAGTATGGAGGAGAGCAAAAAACCTTTAGAAGCAGTAAAGACTAAAAGTGACGATTTATTAGACCTCATTTTGACCAAAAATTACGGGTTGGCTCTCGAAAAGAATAGAAAGTTAGTGGAGGCGAGTCCGGATGAATACGTCGATTTGAGTGCTTTGCTTTTGAGGGCTTTGAAGACCCAAATTAAGTGTAGAGATTTGGCGTATGGATATACGGACATGAAAGAAGCGATTATGACCTGTTTGAGGCTGTGCGATTTGGACGGAGCGAGAAGAATGCTCGCGGATTACTTTTATAATTGCGGATTTGGAAACTATTTTTGCATATTCGACAAGATGATTAGGCTTTGTTGGTTGGACGGAGACAGGCAGTTCGTAAGTATTCTAGAGATGTTCAATAATTTACACAAGCACGGTCTAGAGTTCGATGCTGAGGTGTTTTATTATAAATGCGACGACGCGATTATGGTCGCGGATTTCGAACGTGCTCAATTGTACTTAGATTTACTCGAGGAAGCACTGAGAGTAAAATTGTTATGCGGCAAGGATGCGATGGCCCGCGTGGACGCTTTGCAAGAAAAACTTCGACTTAGGATGGCCGAAGCAGGTGAGATAAAGAGTTTTTATAATAGACCTGTAGAATGATAGTAAAAATTTGCAAATTAATCTGTCATAACAAGAGAAATTTTATCTAGATGGATAAAGAAATTTAGTACTAAAAGTCGTCAAAATAAAGTGACGATTTTTTGGTGAAAAAAATTTTTTGACAATTTACACGATTTCGCTTGACAAGAAGGTGGGGGGGGGGTGGTAGAATAGACGTGTAAGGTAAGAGAGCAAGGCTCTAAACTAGAAGAAAAAGAGTTTTTAGAGTTTGCTCTAAAAGATGAAAATTGGGTGTGAAGACCAGTCTTTTATGTACCCCAAATTAGGAAAAGAGGCTGCAATATTTTGTCAGTGTATAGTTGCAAACGAAGTAATTTGAAAGATAATGTGGTATGATTTAGAAAAGTAAAAGGCTAGCATAGTGATTGCAAGAGAAAACGAAGATGCGACAAAATTCGAAGGAGTTTTCAACTACAATGGTGACTAGGGTAAATACAAAAAAGGAGAAATGGGAAAATGGAGAAAAAGAAAAAATGCATTTTAGGCATATCGTTGGTGTTAGGCGTTGTAATAGGCTCGATAGTAACAGGAAAAGTTCAAAAGACCGAAAAGGTAAAACCATCTGGGATGGGAAGCATGATAGCGATGTACATCCAAGACGAGGACGGAAACTATAATTTGAGCGACAATCAAAAATTTCCTACAGATGGATACGTATTGAATACCGAGAAGAGTAGTTGCAAAAATGGAGGAAAGATAACTCAAAATCCTAATACAAAAGCATTGAGTTTGAAAGTCAAGACGAGCGATGAGTGTACAGTATATTTTGAGATAGTTAAGCCATTATTAGAAACTGTCCTAAACAAGTCAAATTCATCTACAGTGACAAACTATGAAGATGGGGAAAAAACAGAGATGTACGTATTCGACCACGACGATTTGACTACGACTACAACTATAACAGACTATGATGGAACAACATATACACATTCGGCAACCCAAGTAGCAGATTGGACATCAGAAGAGAGAAGAGATTACAGATATATAGGAAACGAACCGAATAACTATATAACCTTCAACGGCGAGACATGGAGAATAATAGGGGTATTCACAGTGGAGACAGAGTCAGGAGAAAAGAAGCCATTAATGAAAATAATAAGAAACGAATCGATAGGATTTTTGCCATGGGACGGCGGGACAGATGGAAGTATCGCAAATGAATGGAGCACAGCATCATTACAAAGATTATTAAATGGAGAATACTATAATACAGAAGGAAGCTTCAGTTATACATATAAAACTTCAAGTTCATCTACAGGAACGACAGTAACAATTCCAAAAGGATTGAATGCGATAGCTCGTTCACAAATCACGAAAGTAAAATGGTACTTAGGAGGCTCGGCTACAGATGAAAATTTAGGAGGTCCCGACTATTATAATTTTGAACGCGGAGAAACGACCTGTGTAACAGAAGGAAATTGTAATGGACAAACAAGAACGACGAGTATAATAGCGAATGTGGGCTTAATGTATCCAAGTGATTATGTATATACATATGGAAAAGGAGTAAATGATAAATGTTACACAGATGGATTAAATTGTGATAGTGGAACCCCAAGTGCTGGTTGGTTGTTTAACAGTGTTATTCAATGGACCATATCGCCGAATGTGGCGTATGCGTACTTCGCGTTCTTTGTGGACTGGGACGGCCTTGTGCGCAGCAACAACGTGCGCAACGCTTATGGGGTTCGCCCGGTAGTCTTTCTGGACTCGAAAATCGCCATAAAGAGCGGGGACGGAAGCCAGGGAAATCCTTATGCGATAGGGTGAAAAATCGATGATGGGAACCCGTCAGGTGTCCCCAGTCGTGACGAGCGATGAGCGAGGTCGACAGGGACGGGGCCATGTTTTCCACAGGCAAAAAAAGAAGTAAAAGAGGTGAATAAAATCGAATGAATGGACGAGTGAGTTTGAAAAAACAAGGGAAGTTCTGGTGTTAGTATAGATATTAGGACACGGAAATTTACACAGTGTGGTATAATATGC
>CAYYLF010000021.1:0-21401 GCA_964472425.1 uncultured Muribaculaceae bacterium
AGCCGTTTAGACCAAAAGGAGGTGTAGTTATGAATAAGTATGAATTGATGTTCATAGTTAAAACTACGATGGAAACTGATGCTGCATCTAGTTTAGCGAATAACTATAAGAAAGTTATCACTGACGAGAAGGGCGAAGTTACGAACTTTAAGGACATGGGTCAAAGAAAGTTAGCCTATGTAATCGACAAGCAAGTAAACGGTTTCTATTACGTTATCAATTTCAATGCAAGTACCGACGCGGTAAAAGAGTTAGACCGTCGTTTGGGACTCGACGAGAACATTTTGAGACATATGATTATTAGATTAGACGAAGAGTAGGAGTTTATTATGAATAGAACGATTTTAGTAGGAAGACTTACAGCTGACCCAGAACTCAGAACTACTCCAAATGGAATAGCGACGACTCGTATTACAGTTGCAGTCAACAGAATGCCAAATGCCAATGGCGAACGCATAGCAGATTTTATCAACGTAGTAGTGTGGAGAAGACAGGCGGAGAACGTGGCCAAATTTTGTTCCAAAGGTTCTCTAGTCGGAGTCGAAGGAAGAATTCAGTCGAGAAGTTACGACGCCCAAGATGGTACTAGAAGGTATGTGACGGAAGTCCAAGCCGACAATGTAACATTCTTAGGAAGCCGCAATTCGGCAGGCGGAGGAGGTACATATACTCCAAGTCCTAGCGAGCCAAGTACGAGCGAAGCTCCAATGATGGGTGCGCCTGTGGCCGACGATGTGCCTTTCCCTACCGGCGAAGAAGTATCTAGTGGTACTACCGATGTGAGCGAAGACCCATTCAAAGATTTTGGCGAAGAAGTTGTACTAAGTGATGACGACCTACCATTCTAAAAGAAGGGAGAAATAAAACATGGCAGAATTTTATCGCAAGAAGAAAAAGATTTGTCAGATGTGTGCAGGCAAGAGTGTCGATTATAAAGACGTTATGATTGTATCTAAATATATCAACGAAAAGGGCAAGATAATGCCTAGAAGGCAGACTGGTGCTTGTGCTAAACATCAAAGACACATCGCAGAGCAAATCAAGAGAGCGCGTTTCATGGCTCTCATACCATTCGTAAAGTAAGACCTTATGGTCTTCTTTTTTAAATTTGTTTATAGTATAATCATAAGTAGAAAGAGAGAAAAAATTATATGGTCGAAGCAATTCAACAAATTTTACTCACTGTAATTTTATTTTATATACTTATTATTTTTCCTGTCCAGATTACCCGACTGATTAAGAAAAAAACTAAATCCAAATATATAGCATTTGTAATTCCAGGAATATTTCAAATACTTATAATAATCATGCACATGTTTCCTATCAAATTTTTGGTTCTAGATAATCAGGAGAATATGCAAGTACTAGGTCCGTTTGCTTTATTTGGTTTTTTAATGGATTTAGGTTTTATAGTATTAAAAGCAATGCTACTATTTTATTTATACATTGAATTTATTATCACACTCATTGCTATGTTGGTACCAATTAAATATAATGACATAGAAGTCTTAGAACATGAGAAAATAGAGCAAAAAGATGATACTAAAAACATTCAAAATACATCGAGTACAACTGAGGAGAAAAATACAAAGTCGGCAGAAAAATTGCCACAAAAAATTTGTCCCGAATGTCATTTTAAGAACGGATTTTTGACTTCTAAATGTGTTAACTGCGGAAGAGAATTCAAAAAAAAATAATTTATACTTCACGAAGTAGCTTAGACTCTTTTCATGGCCCTCATACCATTTGTAAAGTAAGACCTCATGGTCTTCTTTTTTTGGGGGAGGGGGGCTGTACACTTGTTAACATCTTTAGAGAACAAAGATTTGCATTATTGCCCTCGAATTTGTATAATTCTAATAGAATGGAGGAGAGGTACAATGGAGTTAGACGAAAACAATTTAGACAACATAATGGCCGGTAATACACAACAGGGGTCCGAGGAGCAGGCTTTAGCGCATGAGGATCTTTTTCGAGAAAAACAAATCGAACGACTAAAGCAGGCGAGAGAACAACTAAAGGAAGAACAAAAACAAAATAAAAGTGAAGTTCAACCTACGAATGGTGAAGAGCAAATCGCTGAGGAAACGACAACTAAAAAGATGTAGTTCAAAGGTCGATTCGTTTAGTAATCAATAAGCCTTTTAAAAGGTTTATTTTTTTGGCCGCATTTGGTATAATACTTTTAGCAAAAAGAAAGACAGGTGAAATTATGAAAGTCATATTATTACAAGATGTCAAAAAACAAGGTAAGAAAGACCAAGTCATCGAGGTCAGCGATGGATATGCGACCAATTTTTTAATCAAGAATAAGTTGGCTGTTCCATATACTAAGACTAGTAAAACGATATTGGAGGACGAACTCGATAAGCGAGCAAGCGATGAGGTAGCCTTGATAGAAGAATGCAAGAAGATGAAGACGAAGCTCGAAAGTGACAGTTTCAGTTTCACTTTTAAGTCCGGGGTCGATGGAAAGTTATTCGGGACTGTTTCTACTAAGCAGTTGAGCGAGGAACTCAAGAAAAAAGGATACGATATCGACAAGAAGAAAATCGTCATGGATACGAAGATAGATACTTTGGGCGTTTATAATGTAACTTTGAACCTTCATAAGAAGGTGAGTGCAACTATCAAAGTACACATTTGTTAAGGAGGTGCGAGAATGGCAGCGAGGAAAGTACCACAAAATTTGGAAGCCGAGATGGCCGTGTTGAGTGCATGCCTTTTGATGGCGAGTGCGGCCGACAAGGTATGTGAGGAATTGACGGCCGAGATGTTTTACAACGATTCAAATAAGAAAATATTCGAAGCCATTTTCAATTTGCACGAGAACAAGCGTCCTATCGACATGATGACTCTCACGAACGAGTTGGAGAAGAACAACACTTTGGCTTTAATCGGCGGACTCGAGTATTTGAGTGAGGTCGTCGATTCGATAGTCAGTGCGGCCAATATCGATTACTACATCAACATAGTACAAGAGAAGTACTTGAGAAGGAAGCTCATCGACGTGTCGACCGAGATTACGACTTCGGCTTACGAGGAATCTACCGACACGAATGAAGTGGTCGACCAAGCCGAACAGAAGATTTTCTCCGTCACGAAGGAGAGAAAGGCCGGCGAGTTCAAGTCTATAAGTGAGGTGCTACGCAGTACACAAAGGAGAATCGAGGAACTTGCCCGCAACGGGTCGGCCATTACGGGTCTTCCGACCGGTTTTACTCAGTTAGATACTTTGACGAGTGGTCTACACGAACACGAGCTCATCATCATTGCGGCTCGTCCGGCGATGGGAAAGACGGCGTTCGCCTTAAATTTGGCCATCAATGCGGCTCTTTCTACTCCGAAGGCCGTCGCCATCTTCAACTTGGAGATGGGGGCCGAACAGTTGGCCGAGCGTATGATAGGTTCGGTCGGTGGAATCGATTTGAAAAAAATCAAGACTGGACAGTTGGACGACAAGGATTGGCAGCATGTCAACGAGGCGATGAGCGAACTCGGCGAGACGAACATCTACATCGAAGACGTATCCGGTATCACGGTCGGCGATATTCGAGCTAAGTGTAGGCGTCTTGCCAATTCGGAACAGGGATTGGCACTAGTCATCATCGACTACTTACAGTTGATACAAGGTGGTGCGAGGTATGCTGGTAACCGTCAGCAAGAGGTCTCAGAAATATCGCGTTCTCTCAAAACGATGGCTTTGGAATTGCACATTCCGGTAATAGCTCTCGCACAGTTGTCACGAGGAGTCGAACTTCGCGAGGACAAGCGGCCTATCATGAGCGACTTGCGTGAGTCAGGTTCGATAGAGCAGGACGCGGACATAGTCGCATTCTTATATCGAGACGATTACTACAATCCGAATAAATACGATTTGAGTAGTCCTACTTCGGTCACAGAGTTCATAGTCGGAAAGCATCGTAGTGGTAATACCGACACGGTCAAATTGCTTTTCGAGAAGAATTTCAGTAACTTCGTCGACTATGTCGAAAAAGAAGAAGATAAGGAAAGTGGAAATAATGCTTAAAAAGATAAATACGGGCGGAATATTGATAATCCTATTTTGCTCTTTGTTCGTCATCTTTCTCGGATTTTCGAGAGTAGATACGCGAGATGCAAAGGACGTCTACATGGTCTATTTGGACGGCAAGAAGGTCGGACTTTTGGCCGACAAAGATACTTTGTACGACATGATAGACGAAGAGCAAGAGACTATCAAAGCCGACTTCGGTGTCGAGAAGGTCTATCCTCCTCAAGGGTTGGAGGCAGTCGAATATACGACTTACAACACAAAACTCAATACGCCGGAGGACATCTACAACAAGATTGCCGAAAAGAGTACTTTTACTATCAAGGGGTATACGGTTACCATCAAGAAGGAAGAAGAAGAACCTATCTATATCAACATTTTGAACAAAGAAGATTTGGAGCCAGCTTTGATGGATGCGATTAGTACTTTCGTGAAGACGGAGAATTTACAAGCGTACATAAACGATTCGCAGGTCGAGATAGTCGATACGGGCAAGAAAATAGAAAACGTGTATTTCGAGGAGAAGATAACTATAAAGGAGTCTTATCTTCCGGTCGATGCGGATATCATCACGAACAAGAGCGACTTGACCAAGTATTTGCTTTTCGGAACTTTGGAGCCACAAGCTCAATATACGGTCAAAGAAGGCGATACAATCGAATCGGTCGCGTATAGCAACAAGCTTTCGAACGAAGAGTTGTTGATTGCAAATCCGAATTTGTCAAGCGTCAATGCTCTTTTGAGTCCAGGACAGACTTTAAACGTCGGCCTCATTGCACCTTTGTTTACGGTGGTAGAGATGTCCGAGGTCGTCGAAGATGTCGAATCGGCGTACGGCACGGTCATCGAGAAGAGTAGTGCGATGTACATAGGTCAAAGTAAAGTCAAACAGGAAGGCGTCAAAGGAAAGAACCGCGTGACAGAGAAAGTCATATACAAGAACGGCGAAATCACTTCGCTCAAGGTGACGGCTAGAACTTCCATTTCGGAACCGGTCAACAAAATCGTCGTCCAAGGAACAACTCCGTCTTATTCTTTCTCGAACGTACCACCGGCCGCGTCTTCGACAGACTGGGGATGGCCTACTATCAGTCCTTACGTCATCACTAGTTGGTTCGGTTATCGTTGGGGAACTTTGCACGGTGGAATAGATATTTCCGGAAGTGGAGTAGGATCTCCTATCTATTCTTCGACGGAGGGTACGGTCATAAGGACGAATTCGTCTTGTCCTCCAGTCGGATGGCTCGGAAATACGTGCGGTGGAACGTACGGAAATTATGTCGAGATTCAGACTTCGACAGGACTCATAATCTACTATGCGCACATGCTCAATACCATTCAGGTATCGGTCGGTCAGACGGTCTCTAAGGGTCAGTTAATCGGTCACATGGGAAGTAGTGGCAGTTCGACCGGATACCACTTACATTTCGAGATTCGAGAGGGCGGCCAAAAGTTGAACCCTTGTGCGGTCGCATTCGCATGTTAGTCAGCGTTTTAGCGTCCGGTTCGGAAGGAAATTCGACCTACGTCGAAACTAAGGATTTGAAGTTGTTAATCGACATGGGAATGAATACTAAGTATATCACCGAGCGGTTAGCCGAGCTCGGTGTGGAACCGGGAGAAATAAATGCGGTCGTGATGACTCACACGCACGGGGATCACACGAACGCTTTGAAGGTGTTCGTGAAGAAGTACAGTCCCCAGATAGTTTTGACGGAGGCCATGCTCGAAGATTTGGATTTCTTGAAATCTTACGACAATCTTCTCATCACGGAAGGTAAGGTCGAGTATTGTGACACGGTCATCGACCCCTTCAAAACGAGCCACGATTCGACCGACCCACGAGGATATTTAATCGAAGATGGAGAGTCGTCTTTGGTGTACATGACCGACACGGGTTATCTGAATCAGAGATATTTCAAAAAATTATACGACAAGAACATCTACATAATGGAAGCCAATCACGATGTGGAGATGTTGATGAACGGTCCCTATCCCAAGGCTACCAAGACGAGAATATTGAGCGATGTCGGCCATCTATCGAACAATGCGGCCGGGTTTTATCTTTCCAAATTGATTGGACCTCACACAGTGAAAGTGTACTTGGCCCATTTGAGCGAGACGAACAATACGGAGGAAGAGGCGCTCGGCACGGTTTTGAAGACTTTAAAGGAGTACGAGGTCGAGTTCGACAATATAGAAGTCGCCAAACAGAGAAAGAAGACTGAAGAATTCAAAGTGTAGTATGGGAGTTAGGAAATGATAAACATCATATGTCTAGGTAAAATAAAGGAAAAATATTTGACCGAATTGGTCGCCGATTACGAAAGACGAATAAGCAAGTATCATAAAATAAACATAATCGAACTCAAGGATGTCGGGAATCTCGATGAGGAAGGGCAGAACATAGAGAAGTACATCGGTCCTCGCGATTACACAATCGTGTGCGACATCGAAGGAAAGAAAATGGGAAGTGCGGAGTTTTCTACAGTAATAGATAGAGCATTCCAGTCTTCCGGAACGATAAATTTCGTAATTGGAAGTTCGGAAGGAGTGTGTGCTTCGGTCAAAGAGCGAGCCAATTTGCGTTTGTCTTTTTCCGACTTCACCATGCCTCACGGATTGTTTCGAGGCGTCCTTTTAGAACAGATTTATCGTGCATTCAAGATAAACAATCACGAGACTTATCATAAATAGATTCATTTAGTAAGATACGAGATGCATAAGGTTTCTCGTTTTTGTTTTAAATAGACGCGCGTTATGGTACAATATTTGTAGGATTTCAGCTTTTCAGTTTTTTCGGGGGAAGCTCAAAGTTGAGAGACAGTTTCTGTAATCGAAATCGCGAGAAGAAGTAAAGGAGTAGACAAATGGAATTATTTCACAATGATTGGGACGAAGTTCTAAAGGACGTCACCGAGACGAAGGAGTTTTATAATACGATGGTTCAAGCCAAGAAGGAGTATGCGACCAAGACGATTTTTCCACCTAAAGAGCACATTTTTGAGGCTTTGAAATTGACGAGTTACGAGAATACAAAGGTGGTAATCGTCGGGCAGGATCCTTATCATGGGGTGGGAGAAGCACATGGTCTATCTTTCTCCGTACGAAAAGGTATACGAGTTCCACCATCATTACAAAACATTTACAAGGAGATTTACGACGATTTGGGAATTATCGAGCCGCGCGATGTGGGGGATTTGACCAAGTGGGCAAAAGAAGGAGTACTCCTTTTGAATTCCATTTTGACGGTGGAGAAGGATAAGGCTGGGAGTCACAGTTCGCTCGGTTGGGAGTTCTTTACCGATAGTATCATCAAAAAGTTGAACGAGAAAGAAAATCCGGTCGTGTTTATACTTTGGGGTTCATTTGCCCGAAGTAAGAAGTTTTATATTACGAATCCGCGACATCACATCGTCGAGTCGACTCATCCGTCACCTTTCAGTGCACGAAACGGGTTCTTCGGTTCGAAGCCTTTTTCGAAGACGAACGAGTTTTTGAAGAACGACGGACTCGAACCTATAGATTGGCAGTTGTAAGGATTTCCCTTGTTAAGGGGCTTTTCCTTTGTTATAATAAGGGCAGGAAGCGAGGATATGCAATGGTTTGGATAGGATTAAGTGTAATAGTAACGGTCATTTTGGTCGGCGTTTTGGCCCAGCTCGATAAGAAAGATAGGGGTCGAGTAGGAAAGAGATGCCTTTTCGGGTTATTCGGGCTCGTACTCATTTTGCCTAGTTTTGTGGGAAACGTGCCGACTGGAAATGTCGGAATAAAGACGAGTTTTGGAAAGGTCTTGGATGACAGTTTAGGCGAGGGTGTTAACGTAAAGGCTCCTTGGCAGGAAATCGTCAAGATGGATGTGCGAGTTCAAAAGTACGAGAGTTTAGACGATTTAGAGACTTCTACGAAGGATATGCAGGTAGTCAAAAACATATCTATCTCGGTGAATTATCAGTTGTCTCAGGATAAGGCGGCTAGTCTTTATAAAACGGTCGGTTCGGAGTATCGAGTGGTAATTTTGGAGCCGGCTATTCAGGAGACAATAAAGTCGACAATCAGTCAATACAACGCGAGCGAGTTAGTTTCTATGCGTTCAGAGATTTCGTCTGTTATGGTCGATGGATTGAACGAGAAAATGGAGTCATACGGGATTCACATTTCTTCTATTTCGATAAACAATTTCGATTTCAGTACGGAGTACAATGCGTCTATAGAGCGCAAGGCAGTCGCGGAGCAGAACGCATTGGCGGCAGCTCAGGAACTCGAGAAGGAAAAAATCGAAGCCGAGAAAAGAATAGTAATTGCCGAGTCAGAGAAGAAGGCGAACGAAATGAAGCAGCAAAGCTTGACGGACAACGTCATTAAAGAAAAATTTATCGAGAAATGGAATGGGGAACTTCCGAAAGTCATGGGCGAAGGAAATCTGTTCGACATCAGCAGTTTTCTCAAATAAAGATTAAGGCAAGAATCGACGAGGTGTTTCTTGGCCTTTTTAAAAATCTATTTATACGCTTCTAAGATGAAACTCTTTTAATAAGGAGTAATCAGAGTGCGTGCAATGCTTAAGAGAGCAATAATATTTTTAAATGTTAAAAATGGGTTAATAATTATTTAAAAGTATGATACACTATTAGTGATAAAGGTGAATTTATGGAGTATGTAAGAAAAGATGGAACAAAAGTAATAGTCGATGGAGATAAAGTACAATATGGAGAACACACAGTACGAAAAGATGTAATAGGAGCAAATTTTACGAACGGGGTAGTTCACGGAGGCTATCTTTCTTCGTTTAACGGTCGTTTTTCTCAAGAATCGATAAGTATAGAAATGGGAATCGGCGACATCGTCAATGCAAAAATAGGCGATATAGAAGATGCTTATGTATTGTTGAAATCGAAGATTAGTAATGTGAATAGCGCGAATATGAGCGAATTATCACGGGCGGTCTTAGAAACAGTAGATGAGTTTTTTGGCGGTTTTGACAATGTAGAAGAGAGAATGGATTACTATTACTCCGTAGATTTTGATGAGAGCAAGAATAACAAAATATCCAATTTGAAAGGTTCTGGGGCAGCTATGTGTGTAGAAAGAGCCGCCGTTTCACAAAATTTGTTAAGATCTTTGGGTATAAATAGTTTTTTTAAAACGTCCGGTATCATACGAAATGGCAATAAAGAAGTGCACAGTTATAATTTGGTAGAATCCGATGGCAAATATTATATATTCGATTCGTCTATACCTAATTTGATAAACGGACAGGTTAGCCCTTTAATTGCGGAAATAGACAGAGAAACCTTTACTCTATTAAGTTCACCGATAATGGATGAGGGGATATCGATAACAGTAACACATTATAATCCGTACCGAAATATCGATGTCACTATCACATACGATAGTGGCAGAGAGAAATGTATAGTAGTCAATTCATTAGATGAAGGGAAACATATATAATCGAGTTTGACTTTATAATTCGAAGAAAATATCGAAAAACATTGCAATGCGCCTGTATTTATGTTATATTAAGGATGTAACACGCGGGTGTTTTTATTTTGGAGGAATCATTATGGCTAAAGAAACAGTCACGGTAGATAATGGGCTCGAGGAAATCGAACTCGTCAAAAATGCCGAAATCAAGAAGACTAAGGAAAAGAAAGAGAAGAAGGCTAAACCTAAGAAGGATACGAAGAAGGATGGGAACAAGAAAGGTTATTTCTCAAAGCTCATGACGGAGGTCAAACTCGTCGCATGGCCAACGAGAAAGACAGTTCTCAAGAATTCGTTCGCGACTATCGCAATGATAGTAGTCATGGCCGCTTTCTTCATAGGCGTTTCGGCCCTTTTCGACTTGATTTATGGTCTAGTACAAGGATGGATAGGTTGATATGGAAAAACTTTGGTATGTAGTAAATACTTACAGTGGACATGAGGACAAGGTCGCAGAGAAACTCATGGCTCGTGCCGAATCTATGGGTTTTCAGGATTACATCTTTAGGGTCGTAGTTCCGACCGAGAAGGTCATGGTCAAACAGAAGAACGGGACCGAAAAAGAGAAGGATGTAAAGATGTTTCCGGGTTACGTATTGGTCGAGATGGTCATGACCGACGAGGCATGGTACATCGTGCGTAATACTCCGGGAGTTACGGGGTTCATCGGTTCTTCCGGTAAGGGTGCCAAGCCGACTCCATTGTTGCCACAGGAAATCGACAAGATACTCGCCAACATGGGTATGTCGCGATTGGATGCGGACAAGGAGCTCGAGGTCGGGTCAAAAGTTACCATCATCGATGGGCCTTTCAACGGATTATCCGGAGTTATCGATTCTATCGATACGGAGAACGCGAGACTCAATGTGCTCGTCGATCTCTTCGGCCAGGAGACTCCTGTCGAACTCGAGATGTTTCAAGTTTCTTTACAAGATTAAAGCCATTCGAAGGCTTTTTTCTATGAATTTTAAATCATTCCTTAGAAAAACGTGTAAATTTGTGCAATTATTCCTTAGAAAAACGTGTAGATTTGCGAAATTATTCCTTAGAAAAACGTGTAAATCGTTGAAAAAATCTTTTAAATGCGCTATAATTTGGTTGGAGGTCGTATATATGAAAAGACAGTTTTACAACAGACTACTCAATTGGAAAAGTAATACAAATAAAAAGCCCTTTATGGTTTTAGGTGCAAGGCAAGTTGGCAAAACGTACATAATAGATGAATTCTGTAGAAACGAGTTTTCTCAGTATCTTTATGTCAATTTGTTGGAGAGAAAAGATATCGTGGATTTGTATGCAAAAAACATAAACTCCGACGAAAAATATATGAAATTAAAGTCGTTTTTGTCTTGTGACATCGAAGGCGAAAATGTCGTCGTGTTTTTCGATGAAATACAAGAATCTGAGCATCTTATAGCGGAATTGAAGTATTTCTGTGAGAGACACAACAATGTCAACATCGTATGCGCGGGATCATTGTTGGGGGTCAAGTTAAAAAGGTCTCGGTCATCTTTTCCAGTGGGTAAAGTTTGGATAGAAACGATGTATCCGATGAATTTCGAAGAGTTTTTGGTCGCCTGTGGAGAAGAATCCCTTATCGAAGAAATCAGACATTCTTTCAATAGTAATGAGCCAATGTTAGAAACGATTCACCATAAGGCATACGAATTTTTTAAAAAGTATCTCATATGTGGGGGAATGCCCGAAGTGGTGAACAGTTTTATAGAGAGTGGTTACGATTTTACGAGGTTCGACAAGGGTATTATCGAGAGTATCGTGATTTCTTATTTCAACGATATGGATAAATACGTTTCTAATAATGCCGAGAGAATTAAAATAGAGAAGTTGTATCGTTCTATACCTATACAACTAAACAATCAATCTAAGAAATTTCAGTACTCAAAAATAGAAAAGGATGCAAGAACGAGAGAGTATGAAACATCCTTAGATTGGTTGCTTTCTGCAAATATGATATTGCAATCTTTTCAGGTTTCATTACCAGAGATTCCTTTGAAGGTTTATTCTAAAGAAGATTTTTTTAAGGTATTTTTGAACGATGTCGGTTTGTTATGTTACATGAGCGAAATAAATTATGTCGACATTTTAAAGGACAATGTGGAGATTTTTAAAGGCCCTCTTACGGAGAATTATGTTGCTTGCGAATTAATCAATATGGGGTACGGATTGTACTATTGGAAGAATAGTGCGACTAGCGAAGTAGATTTCGTTTTATACAAGGATAGCAAAATAATTCCAATCGAAGTAAAAGGCGGAAGTAACGTGAAATCGAAAAGTTTAGATGTTTATCGGGCCACTTATAATCCGGAAGTGTCATACCGATTTAGTACGAAAAATTTTGGTTACGACGAAGAAAAAAGGATAAAGTCTATTCCGCTTTATGCCGTTTTCTGTTTGCGAGGTGAGAGTCATGAGTGATAAAACTAAGAATATAGTAATCATCTGTTTGGTGATTGTGGTGGCCGTTTTAGCGTTTCTCGTCGGGTATTTAATTATAAATAAAGGCGAGACTTTGAAAGAAATAACTGGCAAGGTAATCGTGAGTGATGAAAAATACGTCATAATCGAAAGTGATGACGAGGATTATATCGTAAATGGAATCGAGGATGAGTACGAGCTCGGCGACGAAGTGAAGTTTACTTACAGAGTGAAAGATTTGGATGAGAAGTCCAGCCCAAAAGTGATAAGAATCGAAAGTGAAAAATTGGTGAAAAAGGCCGATTTGAGCGAAAAGAGCGACGAAGATAATGGGGTGGATGACGAGAAAGATGCGACTATAAAGACTGAGCCAATTCCAGTGGCACCGGCGCCTAGTCCGACTGGGCCTACTGGCGATGGAACAATCGAGCGGGATGCGGACACGGAGGTCATGGGGTACTTCGAGAGTTTAGATACAGAGTTCAAGACGTCTTCCATAAAAGAGAGCTTGAAAAATGGTTTCATAACGGTGGTCGATTTTATCTTCTACGGTGGGTCTATCAAAGGTCATACTTTTGCCGAGTTATCCGAAAGTGCTAAACTCAAAGTTTTAAGCATGGCGATGTATTTCGATTCCAAGATAGACGAATATTTTCCCGGATACAAGGAGAGCATTTCTTCGACGACGGGTAAGATATACACGACCATGAAAGAGGAAATAGTTTCAACGTATTTGAACGTCACGGTTAAGATATGCGAAAGTAACGGAGAGTTGTGCGATTCGGCCAAGGCTGGATTTGGGGAACTCAAGAAAAATTTTGGACTCACATGGTCGTTAATAAAAGACATCGCAGGAGATGGACTAGGCAAACTCAAGAGTTGGTACGAAATTTTTAGCGGGAAGTGACAATTCATCTTACCGTTTTTACAAAAATTATAGGAAAGAATGGCAGGAGTTTCTAGAAAAGCTGGCAAAATTAAGGCAAAAGCGAGGCGATTTCACTTGAATTTGCCTTTTTTTTGTGGTATAGTCTTTCCGATAGTTCTATTACTATCAGTTCAAGTGGGAGGGAATGCGGATTAGCCCACACCACTTCTACGCAAAAAACTTTGAAAGGATGTGTTTTTCGTGGCAAAAGAAATCGCAAAGAAAATTAAACTTCAAATTCCTGCTGGAAAAGCTACACCAGCACCACCAGTTGGTACTGTTTTAGGACCTGCAGGAATAAACTTGCAAGAGTTCTGTACTAAGTTTAACGATGCCTCTAAAGACAAAATGGGAGATATCGTTCCAGTAGAGATTACTCTATATGCAGATAAATCTTATGATTTCGTTCTGAAGACTGCCCCTGCTGCTTTCTTAATCAAGAAGTATGCTAAGATTCAAAAGGGTAGCGCTAAGGGTGCGAACGACGTCGTCGCGACTATTACGAAGGACGAGCTTCGTGCGATTGCAGAGACTAAGTTACCAGATTTGAATGCATATACGATAGAAGAAGCGATGAAGATTATCGAAGGTACAGCCCGCAACATGGGTGTGGCCGTCAAGGGATTGAACGATGCCGAGTTGATGGAACAGGCCAAAGAGGCCAAGGCCGAGGAAGCCGAACAAGCGAAGCGCGAAGCTGCTCTCGAAGCAATGGAAGCTAGTGCTCAAGATACTTCTGTCGATGTCGAAGTCATCAGCGAGAAGTCTACCGAAGAGACGACTGAAGAAGAATAATCAATACTACTTCAAAATTAAACAAAATCCGCTCTATAAAATAAACCACGATTGGAGGGAAAACAGTGAAAAAATTTGGAAAAAAATATGTGGAAGCTTCTAAATTGGTAGATAAAAGTCGCGAGTATTCTGTGGCCGAGGCAGTAGAGTTAGTCAAAAGAACCGCTACTACCAAGTTCGACAGCACAGTCGAGATTTCTATCAACTTAAATATCGATACCAAAAAGGCCGATCAACAGATGAGAGGTTCAATCGTTTTGCCTAATGGTACTGGTAAAACTAAGCGCGTTTGCGTATTGGCCAAAGGTGCTCAGGCCGAAGAAGCGAAGAAGGCCGGAGCCGAGTTCGTCGGCGAAGCCGAGCTCATCGAGAAGATGGCTAAAGAAAACTGGTTCGATTTCGACGTAATCGTCGCAACACCAGAGATGATGCCTGCTCTCGGTAAAATCGGTAAGGTTTTGGGACCTAAGGGCTTGATGCCTAACCCTAAGACCGGTACAGTCACTACGAATACTGCTAAAGCGGTCGAAGATATCAAAAAAGGTATGATCGAGTATCGCGCGGACAGTTACGGTATCGTGCATTCACCTGTAGGCAAGGTTTCATTCGACGCCAAGGCGTTAGAAGAGAACATCGACTACATCGTAAGTGCAATCATCAAAGCTAAGCCTTTGACTGTCAAAGGAAACTACATCAATTCTATAGTGATTTCTAGTACTATGGGTCCTGGAATCAAGTTAGACAAAAATTCTTTTGACAAATAATAGAACTTATTATATAATAACGAAGAAATGAGAAAACGTTTGTCCATAGACAGCAGGGGATTCGTCTTAATAATCCTGCCGAGGGGAACTTTTAGAAACTTAAAAATCTACGAGCTTTCCCTATGGGAAAGTTTTTTCAAAATAATGAAAGGAGTTTTTATATGGCAAGTGAAAAGAGTTTGAATCTCAAGAAGGAAGTCGTAAGTGAGATTTCCGATAAGATTAAAAACAGTGCTTCTCTTATAGTGTTCACGTATCAAGGCTTGACTGTCAGCGAAATGGCCGAGTTGCGTACGAAGTTGAGAGAGTCCAACAGCGAAGTCAAGATTTACAAGAACACTTTGGCGAAGAGAGCTTTCGAAGATGCTAAAATCGACAATGCCGAATTCTGGGAAGGGCCTAATGCCATTCTCTTCGGTGGAGACCTTCTAGCACCTATCAAAGTTATAAGCGAATTTGCTAAAGACAGAGACAATGTCCAGATTCGTACAGGGTATGCCGATGGAGCAATCCTCTCACTAGAGGAAATCAATACATATGCGACACTTCCATCACGCGAAGGAATGCTCACTATGTTTGCGGCTGGCTTGATGCAACAAGCTAAGTTGTTCGCAATAGGTGTAGATATGTATGCCAAGAAATTAGAAGAAAACAATTAATAGGAAAGGAATGATTTAAATGGCAAAATTAACTGCAAAAGAAATTATAGACTCAATTAAAGAAATGACAATTCTCGAACTCAAAGAAGTTACAGATTTGATGAAGGAAGAACTAGGAATCGACCCTAGCGCGCTCGCCGTCGCAGCTCCAGCTGCCGGTGCAGCTGCTGCAGACGATTCAGCTGACGCTGCTAAGACTGTCGTCTTGAAGGATGCTGGTGCTCAGAAGATAGCTGTCATCAAGGTTATCCGTGAGATTACTGGTCTCGGACTAGTCGAGGCGAAGGGTCTTGCAGACAATGGCGGAAACATCAAAGAGAATGTTCCTGCCGATGAGGCTAACGACATCAAGGCTAAGCTCGAAGAAGCTGGTGCAACTGTCGAACTTGCTTAATTAAAAACTCTATTGGACGGCTTTGGCCGTCTTTTTCTGTAAAGTCATAAAATATTCGATTGAACATCTCGGTGACTCGTGCTATTATCATAGAGAGGATGGTGTATAGTATGAACATATACGAAGCCGAGAAAAAACTTATAGAAAATAGGATGTTAGAAATTAAGAACGATATGCACGATATAAAGAGAGTGCCAAGGAACATCGTAATTGCCGGGGGAGAACCCGTTTTGGACGTGGATGCCGAAGAGTTCAAAAAATTGCAGAGAATGATGGAGATATTGAAATACGACCGGAAGCAAGATTTTGTAGATGAGTATTCTACTTTGCGGGAGAACACTAAGCTCGGGAAAATGGACGAAGAAAGTTTAGTCAGTTTTCGAGAGAATTTAGATGCTCTTTCAAAAGAGGATAGAGCCGATTTAGTTGCAGTTCGGGAACGCATGAAGTCCGTTCAGGATGCCGTCTCATATAACGAAAGCATCCCTGTCTATATGAGAAAAAATGAGGACGAATTGAAAGCCGAACTCAAGACGCTCAAGAGGTTGGAAGAAATATTGCTGCGTGGTCTTCGCCATAATTACAGGTGGGAGTATAAAGACTTGTGGGATATGACGGGCCTTTCTAAAATGAGCAGGGTTACCGAAAATCCGGTTCGAGAGTCGTCAATCGACAACAAAGAGGAATACGAAGAAGAAAAGGTCGAACCGCAGTTTAGACCGGTTGCTGAGGAGAAGATAGATGTTCCTAGCGATAATTTAAGTAAAATAGAGATTTTGGCGACTCAGGAGCAGATAGCAGAGAAGGAAAGTGAAGTCCAACCGGCCGAACAAGGCTTGGCAAATAGAAAGATGGATTTCGACGAAATAAAGGCTATGCTTCAGAAAGAAGAAGATAGAAGAAGAGAAGCTGGCATTTTGGCAGATTCTAATTCTTCACTGGCAAGCGAAGTTGCAAAGAGGTCTATACAATCTGATGAATCGATTGCCGTGAATGGGGTTTCTACCAATATCATCAATCAGTCCGAAGGGTTGGCCGTCAACGATTACAATTATGGAGAAGAACAACCGACTTTAGAAGGGGTCGTTTTAGGTGCTGGTAATCGATCAAGTGGAGGCCCTCGAAATCGCAAAGTCGATATAAGTGCAGCAATCGATGCGGATTATTCGGAAGTAATCGACGATCCTATAGAAACTCAGCTTAGTTTGGGACCTGGTACTAAGCAAGAAATTGCCGTCCAAGGAACGGATACGCAGAAGGATGATGACGACGATTTAATCGAAGTCGTCAAGGTTACACCTTGGGAGTGGATTCAAAGACACAGAAAGCAGATTTTGATTGCTCTCGGTGTGACGGCAATTACCATTTCGGTAGTCGTTTTGATGACCCAGTTGTGGCCTGCAATCAAAGCGATGGAGACGACCAAAAATGTAGCTGGCATGTTAGCAGATATGGTCCGCAATTCGAAGTTATGGCATACAGCTGATGCAGGCGGGAAGTTGTTCTTACACGGAAGTAGTGTAGATTTGGCCGGCAAAATCAGTCAAATTACGGGAGTGGCGTCCAGTTACGATGCGGCACTCGGGACTTGGAGTTTTGGAACGCAAAGTTTGGGACAATTTGCCAGTTCAGCTGCTTCAGCAGCCGCTTCGGCGGCGGATAAAGTTGCAAAGTTTACGAGTGCGGTCGATGCGACTAAATGGGCAGGAATCGGTTTGATGGGTGCAGGTGTGCTCATTCCGAATAAGAAATCTAAGGCGTATAAATCTATCAAGCAATCAATAGATAATTTGAAGAAGGCATCATCTTCTATGAGCGAAGAAGATAAGAGTGTAACCGGAGGCTTGATTACTGAAAAAATTACCACTTCGACCGAATTATCAGAGGCTGAGAAGAGAGTGTTACTCAAGAAATTGCAAAATGTTTTGAAGAAGAAAAAAGGATTCAATTTGCCAAGTTACGAAAGTGTAAACGATATTTTGACTCCGGAAGAGGAAGCGATTCAAGAGCAAGCTAAGGCTATGTAGAAAGGTTCGGTATATATGGAAATAGATACAGTAATTACTTTGAAAGATGGAAACAAGTACCTACTTTTGTTAGAGAGCGAACTCGATTTGGAAGGTTACTTTTTGGCCGTTTTGCTAGACGACAAGGACGAACCAACGAATACTTATGCGGTCTTGCAAGATGTCCTAAAAGATGGTAAGCATTTTGTGAAGAAGGTCAACGATGTTCTCATCTTGAATCAGTTGTTAGAAGATTACAATATTCAATACGACGAGTTATACGAAGATGAAGAGGCGGCTTAGGCTGCTTTTTCTTTTGTATTTAAGATTTACGAACTTTTGTCATATGGATTGGTTGACTTCCATACATCCTATTTTATATAATTAAGACGGGGGTAATGGTAATCGATTTTTCTAAAAAAAAGATATGCATTTAGTAGGCATATCGTACGAAAAATCGTTTTAAGATGCTTTAGTAAAAACGGCTTCATCTCTGTTTTCTAAAGTGTTTTTTGTTTCCATGTTTGTCAATGCGTATTTGATGCATTGTATGATAAATTCGTTGCGGCTTATGTCAGTCTGGTTGGCGAGGTTGTCAATTTGGTTTAGCAACTTTTCTTCCAATCTAATCGATATAACTATTTTTTCATCTTCGAACCTTTTCTTTAAAGGTGTGAACTTGTTCATCTGGTATCTCCTTTCTTACTAAAATTGTAGTTTATTTTACAATACAATAATATATTCGAAAATGTATTTGATTTTTTGAATATAAAATGTATTCAAAAAATAATCGTTTTATGGTATGATTGTAGTATCATAGTAAGACTCAAATTTGGATTATATAATGCAAGGAAGAGTACATACTAAGAAGTAGTTAGGAGACG
The DNA here is from genome assembly GCA_964472425.1 of uncultured Muribaculaceae bacterium. Lineage (GTDB taxonomy): Bacteria > Bacillota_I > Bacilli_A > RF39 > UBA660 > RUG11867. The sequence continues at coordinate 18,387 of CAYYLF010000021.1, forward strand.
TATGAAATGAAGAAAAAAATTAAGTTAGAAACTAAGAGGTTGATATGTTTACTGATATTAGTCGCCTCGATTTTGACGATAGTCGGGACGATTAGTTATGCATATTTTACGACGGCCGGGGAACATAAACCCGTCGGGGCCGACTTGGGAACAGCCACTTTGGCTTTGAGGTTCGCGGACAACGACAATGGCATAAATGCAAACATGAAGTTCGGAGAAACCGTGACCAAGAAATTCTTAATAGAGAATACGGGAACCGCGGAGGCTTCCTTGAGTCTCGATTGGAAGAATCTAATCAACACTTACATGAACGGTAGTCTCACTTACAACATGACTTACTCTGAGACAGAAAATGGAGAGTATAAAGAACTACTTCCATCTTCGAATGTGCCGGTCTCTAGTAATCCACTTAGACAGACCATGGCCGGCGAGATAAGTGTCCCAGCCGGAGAGACTTACTACTACAACTTGAACATCACTTTGAACAGTACAGATGTGGACCAATCATCCGACTTAGAAGCAGTTTTGAATACCATGTTCGATGTCGGCCAACCTTTGAAGTATAGATACTATACTTTGAGTGTAAATCCGAATGGAGGAGTATGGGATGAGTTTTCTAGTACTCAAGAGTACTTATTGAAAAATGGAGAGACCAAAACCATCAATACTCCAACGAGAACAGGATACACTTTCGATGGGTGGACATTGACTGGAGTATCTTCGACTTTGGAAGATGGCCTATTCAAAATGGGAATAAGCGACGCCTCTCTAGAAGCGAGCTGGATTCCAAACAGATACAAAGTCACGATAGACGGAACAGAAAGAGAAGTAGCATATGGCGAGTCTATAGATTTAGGAACACCTTCGAAAGAAGGATATACTTTCACAAACTGGGAAAGTACAGGAGGAACTATAGAAAACAATACTTTGACTGTTACAGATGTTAAAGATATAGTTGTCACTTCCAAGTATGTAATCAACAACTATAAATACATAGTCTACCATAACAAGATGAACATAAATGGAGTAGGATATACTAGAGTAGAGGCAGATACGGACGAAGGAGAATCCGAATACAATTCGACAGTCACACCTGACGTGAAGACTTATACGGGATTCGATTCACCTAGTCAAGAAAGTATCACGATTAAACATGAAACAGTATATCCACCAGTACTAAACAAAGTAGAATACAATTACGATAGACATCAACATACTTTGACGATAGAACCGAATGGTGGGACATATACGGGACAGACGACTAGTACTATGTACTATGAAGCGACTGTTACTTTGATACCACCGACAAAGACGGGATACAACTTCACCAATTGGACAGCAAGTACAGGAACACTCAATGGAAACGAGTTCACGATGGGAGACGAAGACTCGACAGTCACAGCCAACTACGAGGCCAAGACCTTTAGTGTAACCTTCAATGCGAACGGAGGGACCACACCGACAGCAAGTAAGACAGTCACCTACGACTCGACCTATGGAGAATTACCAACTCCGACATACGAAGGATACGAATTCTTAGGATGGTTTACTGCACAAGAAAATGGAACAGAAGTCAAAGATACTACGAAAGTAACTTTAAGTGATAATCAGACTTTGTATGCTCATTGGAAAGTGAAGTTGATAACACTAGCCAACGGCTTGAAAGCAAATTTACCAACAGTTACAAACTACGAGGATGGAGAGAAAACCGAGATGTACGTATTCGACCACGACGAGTTGACCACGACTACAACGGATAGCAATGCAACTACACATTCGGCGACTCAAGTAATGGATTGGACTTCGGAAGAGAGAAGAGATTATAGATATATAGGAGCAAATCCAAATAACTATATAACATTCAATGACGAGACATGGAGAATAATAGGAGTATTTACTGTCGAAAATGAAAGTGGAAATAAAGAACAACTTATCAAGATAATAAGGAACGAATCTATAGGAAATATATCATGGGACGACTATACAGATGGAAGTGAATCAAATGAATGGAGTACAGCATCATTACAAGGTCTATTAAATGGAGAATACTATAATACAGAAGGAAGTTTCAATTATACTTTTAAAACTTTTAGCACATCTACAGGAACGACAGTAACAATTCCAAAAGGATTGAATGCGATAGCTCGTTCACAAATCGCGAAAGTAAAATGGTACTTAGGAGGTTCAAGAGCATTTCAGAATTTAGGAGGTCCAGACTATTATAATTTTGAAAGAGGAGCTAAAACATGCGCTACTGAAACAACCAGGTGTAGTGAAGGAAGAACGACGAGTATAGTACAAAATGTAGGAATAATGTATCCAAGTGATTATGTATATACATATGCCAATGGAGTAGATGATACATGTTACACAGATGGATATAATTGTCGTTACAGTAATGCGAATGCGGGCTGGTTATTTAACGATGCTGAGCAATGGACCATATCGCCGACTGCGGATATTAAGTTCTACGCGTTCTTTGTGCGCAACAGCTACGTGGGCCGCGACGACGCGTGCTTCACTTATGGGGTTCGCCCGGTAGTTTTTCTGAACTCAAAAATAGCCATAGTAGATGGGGACGGTAGTCAAGGAAATCCGTATACTCTAGGGTGAAAAATTGATGAGGAGAACCCGCCAGGTGTCCCCAGTCGTGACGAGCGAAGAGCGAGGACGACAGGGACGGCCTCTCGTTTTCCACAGGCAAAAAAAGAAGTAAAAGAGGTGAATAAAATCGAATGAATGGACGAGTGAGTTTGAAAAAACAAGGGAAGTTCTATGTCGCATACGATGGAGATGCGTACGTACTTCACGCTTTGTTCGGGTATAAAGTGGTGAAGGGACGAGCAGGGTTCCCCTTAGAAGTACTCGGAAAGGTGACGAATGGGCTAGAGATTAATCGAGTGAACTATGTCGTCCTCGCGAAGAATGAGGAAGTCGAGAGACGAAAATTCTCGCCGAATCGGTATGGTGAGTTTGCCGAGAAAGGTAAACGGATGCTCGAGATGAGCGAAGAGA
>CAYYLF010000022.1:0-19879 GCA_964472425.1 uncultured Muribaculaceae bacterium
ATTGTATATCTTTGAAGAGGATGCAAAGAGGGGCGAGGTATTTGACTGTCGTAAGAAAGATGGTGTACGGGTGGATAAAAAGTGGAAGTGAAGTACGAGGATGTCGAGAGGATATGCGAGGACGAGGTAAAGAAGAATACCAAGAATAAGAGACAGATATACCGGTTCGAGAGATTCAAGGTAGAGAATTTGACCGAGATATGTGATTGTTTGGCGAGTAATAAGTATGTTCAGGGGGAGATACAATATCTTTTTGATACGAAGACCCAAGTACAGGGTGGTGATGTCCTTGTCCGTGAGAGACAAGGTAGTAAATCATTATCTAACGAGATTCGTACTCATGCCGAGGTTAGAGAAGTATTTAGATGGCAGGAATGTCGCTCAGTAACAAAAAAATCTTTAATCAATTTACTGGTTAAAGATTTTTAAGTGTTCGAGGGATTATTCTACCGTAACGGATTTTGCTAGGTTACGAGGTTTGTCTATGGAACAGCCGCGAAGTTTGGCGACTTCGTAGGCGATTAGTTGAAGAGGGATAGAACTCATAATCGCTTCTAGTCCTTCTATTTCTTTTGGAATGATTATTTTCTTGTCGTAGAAGTCTCCGATGAGGTTGCATTCTTCGCTTACGATGAGAATGACGTAGGCTCCGCGAGATTTGACTTCTTTGATGTTGCTGATGGTCTTGTCGGCAATCTTTTTTTCTGTGATGACCGAGAAGACAGGTGTGCCTTCGCTTATAAGAGAGATGGTTCCGTGTTTAAGTTCACCGGCCGCGTAGGCTTCGCTGTGAATGTAAGATATTTCTTTGAGTTTGAGAGAGCCTTCTTGGCAGATGGCGTAGTCGATGAGTCGGCCGATGAAGAAGATATCGTCATGTTCGTGGATGGTGTTTGCAATATTTTTATAGATTGCTCGGTCGTTTATGAGTTTTTCGATGAGAAGTGGAGCTTTGTTCAGTTTGTCGAAGGTGTCTTTGTTCTGTTCGTCTTTCATAGCCATCAGGAATAAAACAGTTGCTTGGGCGATGTAGGCTTTGGTCGTCGCGACGGCGATTTCACTGCCGGCTAGGGTGTAGATTACTTCGTCGACTTCTCTAGCAATGGTGCTCTCTTTGACATTCACTATGCCTATGGTATGGATTCCTAGAGAGTTGGCTATTTTGACGGCTGCTAAGGTGTCTGCAGTCTCGCCGGATTGTGATATGGCGATTACGACGTCGCGGTCGTCTAGGAATAGTTGTTTGTATTTGAATTCGCTGGCCAGTTCGACAGTCACGGGGATGTTCAGGTTCTTTTCAATCAAGTATTTTCCGATGAGTCCGGCGTGCATGGCACTTCCACAGGCGACAATCGTGATGTGAGCATATTGCTTTAAGCTAGGCAAGATAATACAGTCGTCTTTGACGTACTCAGTGATGAGAGTTTTGATGACTTCGGGTTCATCGTATATTTCTTTGAGCATGTAGTGTTCGAATTCGCCTTTGTCGAGAGCCGACGGGTCGCCATTGAATTTCCGTACTTCTACTTCTTTGAGTTCGTCATCTTTGGAGTAGAGTGTTATGTTCGTAGCAGTTACTTCGGCAAATTCGCCGTCAGAGAGGTTCACGTAGTTTTGAGTTTTATCGAGTATGGCTGGCATGTCGCTCGAGATTATGTTTTCTTCGACGCCCACACCTATGACGAGAGGGCTCAAATTTTTGACGACGTATATCTTGTCGTACATGTCATCTAAGATGATGGCTAGGGCGTAGGAACCTTTGACGACATTTTTAAATTCTTTTATGGCTTCAATCATGTCGCCGTTTTTATAGTAAAGGTAGTCGAGCATAGCCGCGGCTACTTCCGTGTCCGTGTCCGAATGAAAGATTACTCCTTCTTGTAAGAGTTTTTGTTTCAGTTCGTTGTAGTTTTCGATGATTCCATTGTGAACTAGAGTTATACGTCCAGATTTTTGGGGATGGGAGTTTTCTTCATTGACAACTCCGTGGGTTGCCCAGCGCGTATGACCGATTCCCAAAGTTCCGTCAAACATGTCTTTCGTTTTAGTTTCCAGGTTGGCTATCTGACCGGTCGATTTGACTATTTGAAGAGAGTTTCCATCGTAGATGGCAACTCCAGCCGAGTCGTAGCCTCTATATTCTAGGCGTTTTAGGCCTTCTAAAAGTATCGGTAAGGCTTTTTTCTGTTTACCGATGTATCCGATTATACCACACAAAAAATTTTTCCTCCTTTGGTATGTTATGATTAGATGCGTGATATATACTTTGTTATAATTTCGATTTTATTTTTTATATATAACTTTCGGTTCGCAAGATTAACCGGAATAGCATCCGCCGAATGTTTCGATAACTATTCTCCTCGTCACCCAAAGTGGGCCTGGCGCTAATCGAGGGCGTGTCCTTTCTGTTACTCTCGATTTTACTATAATAAGTATATTATAAAATTTAGAAAATAGCAACTTTGGGAGAAAATGCGCGGCTATCGACCAATTTTTACTGTATTGTGGCCAAAATTGGTCGATAACCTGACTTTTAAGAAAAAAGTTGATATACTTCTAGTTAGGTGACACTAGGATGGAAATATATAAAAGAGAAGAGTACTTGAGAAGATTAAGGAGTTTTTATGACGATGCGTCTATGATTAAGGTAGTATCGGGAATAAGAAGATGTGGGAAGTCCTATTTACTGAAATCCGTTATTGAGGAACTTGTAGAACGTGGAGTAAAAGAAAAAGATATTACATACATCGAGTTAGACAAAAAAGAGTATAAGCATATCGTCAGTCCGGAGATACTCGAGCAGACCATAGATGGAATGATTATAGATGATGACTTTAAGTATTTGATTATCGACGAGGTTCAAAATGTCAAAGGATATGAGACAGTCGTCAATGCATACAGAGAAAGTGGCAATTTTTCTGTCTTTATCACAGGGTCCAATTCTTATTTGCTGTCCGGTGAGCTTACGACTAAATTGACGGGGAGATATATAGAAATAGAGATGATGCCACTAAATTTCTACGAGTATGTAGATATGAAACGTTTTTTGAACAAGAAGATAGATGAGAACATTTATCGGGAGTTCGAAGAGTTTATACGAAATGGTGGTTTTCCTCGTTCTTTGTATTATGATTCTTACGAGGATAAGGTATTATATACTAGAAGTGTAATCGAACAAATTTTTGACAAAGATATAAAACGCAATAAGAAGATTAAAGATACGGCACTATTCGAAGTCATAGAAAAATTCGTCGTAAACAATTTTGGGTCGGTTATTTCTGTGAAAAGTATTTTGGATTATCTCACCAAAGAAACTAAAACTCCCGCGGATAGGAGAACTATCAAAGCTTACATCGAGGTGTTAGAGAACGCTAAAATAATTTATCCTTGTGAGCTTTTCGATATGAAATCAAAAAAAGTTCTCCATAAGGAGAAAAAGTACTATTTAGCCGACCTCAGCATTTATTTTGCTTTGAATACTGATAACAGAATAAATTATGGCCCGGTTTTGGAGAACGTGTTGTTTTCCTATTTGAAAAGTATGAATTACAGTTTGAGTGTAGGGCGCATAGGAAATTTGGAGTGCGATTTTATTGTACGGAAGGGTGTCGATGAGTACTTTTATATACAAGTGGCTAAGAATATAGATGATGAGAAAACGGCCGAAAGGGAATACAAGCCTTTCTATGCTATTAGGGAGTTGTATCCGAGGTATTTGTTCGTGTCTGATTTGATTTTGCAAAGAAATGTCGATGGTATTCACAATGTCAATATAGTAGACTTCATTTATAATAAAGAAGAGTTAAAATAACGACGAGAAATCGCTGTTTTTGATTCATCTTGTAAAAGTCCTACCAAAAATGTGTAATTTAAGACTAAAAGTCCTACCAAAAACGTGATTTTCCCTGATTTTGTGGGAAATAGATGGTATATTTGATGCGGTGATATTATGTATAGAAAAATATATGAGGAATTGTTAAAATGGAAAAATAGTGATAAATGTTTGCCTCTTATGGTTCTCGGAGTCAGGCAATGCGGTAAGACTTATATTTTGAAAGATTTTTGTAGCAAGGAATTTTCTAAATATAAATATGTCAATCTTTTGGAAGATAGTAGAATTTTAGAACTTTACAATACAAATCTTCCGTCTGATGAAAAATATAGCAGTTTAAAAATGCTTTTGGAATTCAATCCCGAAGAGGAAGATTCAATTTTGTTTATAGATGAAATTCAGGAGTCGGAAAGCCTCATATCCGAATTGAAGTATTTTTGTGAACAGCACAGTAAAGCAAGAATCGTCTGTGCTGGTTCTTTGTTGGGAGTAAAACTAAAAAGGAGCAAGTCGTCGTTCCCGGTCGGTAAAGTAAAGTTTCTTCAACTATACCCTCTGGATTTTGAGGAGTTTTTACTTGCTATGAAGCAAGATTTAATGTTAGATGTGATAAAGGATTGTTTTCAAAAGAATAAACCCTTGAGTAATCCGGTTCATGAGAAGGCAATGGGGTTATATAAAAAGTATTTAATTACTGGCGGAATGCCAGCAAGTGTACAAAGCTTTTTAGATGTCGAAGGGGACTATATTAAATACGATACTTCCATCTTGCCGGATATAATCGAATCGTATTTTGACGACATGAACAAATGCATCACTAGCGATGCGGAAGCGTTAAAAATAAAAAGAATGTACAATTCATTGCCAAGTCAGTTACCCAATATTTCTCATAAATTTCAGTTTGGCAAAATAAGTGACGGCGCTCGCCGGAGGGAGTACAGTTTACCTTTGGAGTGGCTCGAGGCCAGCAATATGGTTTTGAAGACTAAACGAGTCAAGTTGCCAGAGATACCGCTCGAAGGGTTTGTCGATGAGGATACGTTTAAAATTTTTCTGAGCGATGTAGGCGTTTTGATTTCGTTACTAGGCATAAAGATGAATGATATAATATTCGACAATTTATCTTTGTATAAGGGTGTAATAGCTGAAAATTATGTAGCCAATCAGCTAGTGGCAAACGGAAATCGATTGTACTATTGGTTAAATGAAAATCAATCCGAAATAGATTTTCTTTTGTATAACGATGATGGGATAATACCTGTAGAGGTTAAAGCAGCTGACAATACTCAAGCGAAGAGTTTAAAAAATTATATTGCCAAGTATAATCCTCCATATGCGATTAGAGTGAGCTCAAAAGATTTTGGATTTAACCCCGAGACGAAGATAAAATCGGTTCCACTATATGCCGCTTTTCTTTTATAAATGCCTTTAGATGGTCATAAATTGAGGGATTTATTGCTATATGAAGTCGATTTCACATTGTTTTTTGCTTGTAGTGTGTTATAATTTAACTATAGGAGGAGAGTTATGAAGAAATTTTTTGAAAAATATGATTTGCTCAAAGTTGCTGGTATACTAGTATTGCTAACGGTGGCTCTCACTTGGGTTTTGCCTCGAGGGTCGTTCAGCGGTGCGACGTTTACTGCTGGCGAAATTACTAGAGTAGGCTTACAGAATTTCCTTACGTGGATAGTTCAGGCTTTACCTAATTTTGCATATCTAGTATCTTTCCTGTTAATTTTGGGTGGGTTTTATCAAGTCCTCTCAAAGCGAGCAGGATATCAGAAATTGGTCAAAACTATTAGCGAAAAATTGAAGGGACGCGAAATTCCAGTCGTATTGTTCGTCGCACTAATCTTCGCTTGCTTGAGTAGTTTGTCGAACGATTATTTTCCACTCATGATATTCATTCCGTTCGTCGTAACGATATTGAGCGGAATGAAGGTCGACAAGATTACTTCGTTTGTCGCGACGTTCGGAGGAATATTGGTCGGAACTATCGGTAGCACTTACGGCTCGAAAGTAGCAGGAATGCTGACTAGTGTCTTCACGGTTGAAGCAGTCGACATTTTGACGACTCAGACCATACTTTTCGTAGCGGCGTTCGTTTTGCTCAGCGTTTTCACAATCTTGAGACTCGTGAAGGCGAAGAAAAACGAAAAGAAGGACAAATTCGTCGAATATGATAAATTTGCCGTCGTAGCTGCAAAAGAGAGTAAGGATGCGAAAAAGACTAGAATGTGGCCATACATCGTCATGATGGCATTGCTATTCGTGGTAACCGTCTTGGCATATTTGCCTTGGGAAACTTGGGAAATCACCGCATTTACCGACGCGACTAAATGGGTCAACGAGTGGTCTATCGCGGGACAGCCTATATTATCTTACATCTTCGGAGCATTTACGGCTTTCGGAGAATGGGATATATATACTATTCAGATAGTCTTGTTGTTCGCGACCCTTCTCATCCATTGGTTCGGGAAGATGTCTTTCGACGAATTGTGCGAAAACTACGGCGAAGGATTCAAGAAACTCGGATATACTAGCATAGTTGCGCTTTTAGTGTATCTCGTAGTCGTATTCTCTGTCATGTTCCCAGTCTTGCCAACCGTCGTCGATTGGCTCGAGGGATTTGCCGATGGGTTCAATGCGTTCTTAGTATCTGTTGGAGCATTCGTCACATCCATCTTCAGTGGAGAGATGTACTATGCAATGTCTCTAGTAGGCGGATACTATGCGGCCGCGTATGCAGAATTTTTACCAGAACTTTCAATCATATTCCAAGCGTTGTTTGGATTAGTAAGCTTCTTTGTACCTTCTAGCGTGGTCCTCATGCTCGGATTATCTTATTTGGATATTCCGTATAAGGATTGGCTGAAGTTCATTTGGAAGTTCTTGTTAGCGATGCTCGTGATTATCATCATAATCATCGTAGTAATCGTGTAGTTCTCAAAACTTGCCCTGGTGGCAAGTTTTTAATGTGGAAAATGTACACCTTTTACACATTTTATATTAAAATTCGAATGAGTGCGCTATAATTATTGTATAAGGAATGTGATTATTGATGAAAAAAATAGTAGTGTTCGGTGGAGGAACCGGCATATCTTGTCTTTTGTCGGGGTTGAAATTGTTCCCCATCGACGTGACCGCCATAATCGCCGTGAGCGACGATGGAGGTTCGACTGGGCAATTGAAAAGAGAGTTCGATATTCCGGCGGTGGGAGATGTCGGTAAAGTGTTGATTTCGATGTCCAACGTCGACGAAGATTTCAAAAATCTTTTGAGTTATCGTTTTACGAAGGAATCTTCTTTGGAGAATCATCCGGTCAGAAATGTCATGCTGACGGCTCTCATCGACTTGAAAGGAAATTTGACCGATGCGACGAAGTACATGTGCAAACTTTTGAACGTCAAAGGAACTATTTTGCCTTTGATGGAGGAGAAAGCCGAACTCGTCGGAGTGGGCGAGCACGGGAAGAAGTATCTAGGTGAAGAATCGGTAAGTCAGAATATCAAGAACATAAGAAAACTTCGATACGACAGAAATGTCAACATCAGTCAGGAGATAATCGACAAGATTTTGGAAGCCGATTTGATACTCATGAGTTCGGGTTCTCTCTATACGAGCATTCTTCCACACTTAATAGTTCCGGAGATTCAGGAAGCTCTTCGCAAGTCTTCCGCGCCCATCATGTATGTGGCCAATTTGGTGACCCAGCCCGGGGAGACCGACGGTTATTCGGTGAGCGACCATTTGAACATTTTGAATAATCGTTTGAGTCCTCGTCACGTCGATGTGGTAATCGCGAACAATGCGAAGATAGACGATAAAATAGTGGAGAAGTATTCTCTTCTCGAGCATAAGACTTTAGTAGATTTAGATAGAGACAAAATCGAAGAGATGAAGGCACGCATCATCGAAGACAAAATCGTCGCGGTCGAGAATGGAACTATTCGCCACAACGCGATGAAAACGGCCTATCTCATCTTCTCTTATTTGATGGAAGGTGAATGATTTGGAGCCACAGACTTTCACCGCGCAGGTAAAAGACGAAATAACGAACTCGATGCTCAACGAACTCGAGAATCGAAATCTTTTTTTGGGATACCTCTATTGTAACGGTACGAGGGTAGACGATACACTCGTGTTGTCGCTCGAAAATTTGAGTGTCGCTCAGAAACTCTTCAAGACGATAAAGTATTGTTATCACATGGAAGTGAAGATGACTATTCGAACTCAAAAAAAGTTTAGAGTAAAGAGGGTTTTCATCTTCGAATTGGACGATTCTAGTCATCTTTTCATGGACGAGCTCGAGAACATGCAGTTCGACGACGAAGAGAGTAAAGAATCTTTTCTGAAAGGCGTATTCCTTGCTTCTGGAAGTGTGAGTGACCCACGAAAGAGAGGATACCATTTGGAGATGTCTTTCGAAGATGAAGAGAAGAGCAGGAAGATATTAGATGTACTTACGGGACTCGGTTATTCTTTCAAAATGATTAAGCGCGAGAAAGCGTATATGCTCTATCTAAAGTCATCCGAGGAGATAAGCGATTTTTTGAAGTTATTGGGTGCGGTGAATTCGCTATTCTATTACGAGGACATAAGAATTTATCGCGACCACATCAACATGGTGAACCGTTTGAACAATTGCGAACAGGCCAATTTGGAGAAGTCTTTGAAGACGGGAGATAAACAACTCGCGATGATTAGATACATCGTCGACAACGATTACATGTCTTTGCTCGACGAGAAGACGAGGCAGGTAGCAAAGTACAGGCTCAAGTATCCGGAAGAGAGTTTTCAGAGTCTCGCCGATATATTGTCTTCGGAAACCGGCAAGAAAGTCACCAAGTCGTACGTTAATCATCACTTTCGCAAGATAAACGAGGTTTACGAGAAGATAATGTCTTCTTTAAAGAGAGAGTAATCTATAAATAAATATGGAATAATAAGTTAGTGAGGGCGCATTTTTCAGGGGTCGTATCACACTAGTAGATTCAAAATGTTCATAGAAAAGATTAGTGATAAAATGTATAGAGGTGCGCCCTCGTCATACATTAAACCACAGGACGAAGGGGAAAGCAAATGGCAGAAATCCCTTTTTTGATGAGCAAAAGAAGGTTTTTGGCAAAAATATTTGACCAAATTAGAAGTTTTGCAAAAAAGGGCGAGAAAAATTGTAGAAAATTATGCAAAAACTAAATTTTAGCATTTCGATGCCCTTCAAAACGACCGAAAATGACAATTTTGCATAACTAAAAAAGCATTTTGGCAAATCGGATGTCGGAAAAATGGTCAAGTTTCCATAGGACATAGTGTATGAGTATCAAATGATATAAAAATGAGAGGAAAAATTTCTATAGATATGATATACTTAGTAATAGTAAGGAATGATATAAAATGGGGAATAAAATAAACGTGAACATCAATAATTTGTTCAGTCTCGCCGAAGACGCCGGGGTGACAATCGGAGAGTTGGCACACGATTATAAGAAGGTGACGGGCTCCGTCGTCGTCGGAGCAAAAGTCGACAACATGATTGTAGATTTCGATACGCGGTTGGATGCCGATACGAGAGTCGATTTCTTCGATTACACGGATTTGGCCGGCAACAAGATGTATCAGGCCGGGCTCAAGTTCATCATGATAATCGCGGCTCGTGAGCTTTGGAACAAGACGGTCTCGTTCAAGTATTCGATCGACAAAGGTATCTATGCCGAATTCGACAAAAAACTATCCGACCAGGACGTCGAAGATTTGCGCGTCAAGATGGACGAAATAATCAGTTACGATTATCCCATCAAGAAGTGTGTGACGAGAAGAACGGATGCGATTCGGTATTTCAATTCGACGGGAGAGATGGAGAAAGCTCAAAACATTTCGAATATTCCGAACAGCTTCGTCGAGCTTTACGAGATAAATCACTCGTATAATACGTTTTATACTGATATGCCCATCAGTACGGGCGAGCTTGGCTTATTTAGACTCGACAGGATAGATAAGAATGCTCTTGCGCTCATGTATCCGCGCGTGGATTCGAACCACAAAATTCCGCCATACGATTACAACGAGAAGATTTGTGCTCTATTGGGAAAGTTCAATAAGTGGGCCGACAGTATGGGGGTGTCTTATGCGGCAGGGCTCAACAAGTTGGTTTCTAATTCGCAGATTCAGATGTTCATAAAGATGAACAACATTTTCGTGAACGATGCCTTGTATGCGATTGCAAAAGATATAGCGAAGAAGTCGCGAACGGTTAGACTCATATTGATTGGAGGGCCATCTAGTTCGGGTAAGACGACTAGTGCCCACCGCATGAGGACGTACTTGGAAACGTTCGGAGTCAAGCCCATCGTCGTGAGTGCGGACGATTATTTCAAAGAACGAAGGGATACGCCCAAAGACGAGAACGGCAATTACGATTTCGAGTGTTTGGAAGCTTTAGATTTGGAACTTTTCAACAAGCAGATGAAGGATTTGTTGGCAGGAGAAAGCGTGGTCATTCCATCTTTCAACTTCTTGACGGGCGAAAAGGAATACAAGCGAGCGCCTTTAAAGTTGGAAGAGGACAACGTACTTTTAATCGAGGGTTTGCATTGTTTGAACGACGAGATGACGAGCAGCATAGATAGGGATGCAAAATACAAAGTGTTCGTGTGTCCGTTTACTCCGCTTTCCATCGACCGTCACAATCACTTGTCGACGACGGATATGCGTTTGATAAGAAGAATTGTTCGCGACAATCGCATGCGCGGTTATACGGTCGAGGAGACGATGAAGTCTTGGCCTTCGGTCAAAGCCGGAGAGGACAAGTACATATTCCCATATACGGACGACGTGGATGCGGTTTTGAATACGGCTTATGTTTACGAGTTGGGAGTTCTTCGCGTGTTCGCCGAACCGCTTCTATATAGTGTCGAGATGAGTTCTCCTTACTACGAAGAGGCGAGAAGATTGCTCGGGTTACTTCGCAATTTCTTCCCTATAACGAGCGAGTATATAGAGGATGACAACACATTGAGAGAGTTCATCGGTGGCAGCATTTATGAAAAATAATAGAAAGAAGAGTAGATGATTATGAAGAAAAGAATTGCAATAAACGGGTTTGGAAGGATAGGTCGTTTGGCCTACAAGAAGTTATTGGACGACGAGACTTTGGAGGTCGTCGCCATCAACGATTTGACGACACCAGAAGATTTGGCGTATTTGCTCAAGTACGACACGATTCACGGAGGGCTAGGATGCGACGTTTCGGTCGAAGGCGACGAGTTGGTCGTGGGCAAAGTGAGAACGAAGATTTTTGCCGAACGTGACGCGAAGAAATTGCCTTGGAAGGAACTCGACATCGATTTGGTGCTCGAATGCACGGGCGCGTATACGAAGTTGGAGGATGCAAAGAGTCACATCGAGGCGGGGGCCAAACACGTGCTCATCAGTGCTCCCGGTAAGGGTGACATGAAGACAGTCGTATACGGAGTGAACGAGGATGTATTGGATGGGACGGAAGAGGTCGTGAGTGCGGCCAGCTGTACGACGAATTGCTTGGCACCGGTTCTTCACGTCTTGGAGAACGAGTACGGCATAGAGTCCGGGTTCATGACGACGGTTCACGCTTATACGAACGACCAAGTCAATTTGGATGTTCAACACAAGAAGGGGTACATGACCAGAAGGGGAAGAGCATGTGCATTGAACATCATTCCGTCTTCGACAGGTGCAGCGAGCGCCATCGGAAAGGTCATTCCCAAGTTGGAGGGCAAGTTGTTAGGTAGTGCTTTGCGCGTGCCAGTCGGGGATGGTTCGCTCGTCGATTTGACTTTGAAGTTGGAGAAGAGGACTACCAAAGAGGCCATCAATGCCCTTTTCGAGAAGAACGCGAACGAGGTCATCGGTATAACTTACGACCCTATCGTATCGAGCGACATCGTCGGGTCTTCGACTGGCGCGTTGGTCGACGGGCTATTGACCGAAGTATTGGATACGGAGGATGGCCAACTCGTCAAGGTGGTCGCTTGGTACGACAACGAGATGGGTTACACGACTCAGATGGTAAGAACTATGAAGTATTTCTCGACTAAGAACTAGTTTGAAATTTAAAAATTTGTAGATTTTCAGAAAACGGTACTGTATAATGAATTTAGAGAGGTGAAAATAGTTTATGAGAAATGCAACAGTAGAATTAGAAACTGCTTTGGAATATTGTAAAGCCATTTTGAACGCGGAAAGCGAAGAAGAGATTCTGGCAATTAAAGGCGACATTGCCGAGGGGATGAGAGCCAATGGTTCTCCAGAGGAAGTTATAGAGAACTATCTCAACGGTTTGGACGAAGTGGTGAGCAGATTGGACAGTGGGGAATATTCGATAACTGAGGATGGCGCAATCGTCCGAAACGAGGATGTGGAGAGCATAGTTACTCACGAAGTCGTCGAGACGGAAGCACCACAGGTTATAAGAAGTGCTCCGTCGCAAGCCAATACGAAAGCAGGTTTGGCATTCGGAGTTGCCGGAGCAGCTATAGTAGCAAGTTTGGCTTTGAAGAAGAAAGTGCTCAAAAATAAGAAAAACAAGACGATGTAATTCGAGTGAAATCTGGTGAAAATGCCAGATTTTTTTCGATTGCGAGCATTTCTCGAAGGCAATTTGACGGTTAGTGAGTGTACATAAAAAGACAAATTTTTTCATATATTATCGTAAGTCCTAGAAAAATGGACGAGTTTGTTATACAATTACAATTGATATTGGGAAGTGAGAAGTGTGAACAGCAAAAAAATGAGGATTATCATAATCGTGTTTGCCTGCGCCTTTGCTGCTTTGGGCCGATTTTTATTGTGGGTCATCTTTACTCCGACCATCGACGAGGATGAGTTTAAGGGTTTTACTTACAAGACGGTAGAATCGTTGGAATACGGGTATTATCAGCTTTCCGATTTCGTAGAAGGAGTTACTTGCGACGAGGTGTGCCGCTTCGGGGATGAAGTTCTATCTTACAAGATAAGTGATGCAAAGAGTTTGGGTGCAAATACTTTGAGAGTGACTTTGGATTACAGAGGCAAGTATTACGAGGAGACTTTCGAGGTGAACATTACTGATACGACCGAACCTTACATAAGTCTCATCGGCGAGGAAATCGAAATCGTCAAGAACTCGCCTTTCGATGCGATGGATTATCTTTATGCGGTCGAGGACAATTTTTCTTCTTTGCAAATAGGCGACATCGAGATAACTGGCAAGGTCGACACCAAAAAGGTCGGAAATTACGAAGTCTTCTTTAGCATAGAGGACGAGAGTGGGAACAAGGCGAGCAGTTCTCTAGTGGTGCACGTGGTCGCGAAGGAAGAGGACAAAAAGGGTGAAGAGACGAAACCGGCGGTTCCTACTAAGCCAACAACCAGCAGCGCAAACAACAAGGTGAGTGTGTATCAACCTCCGAGGTCGACTTTGAGAGACATGGTCAATGCGCAGGGATTGTCTCCACTTTATACGAGGTTTCCGGAAGTCGACAACAGGGTTGGCGGAATAGTCAGTTCGGTCGCGGGAGGTGGCAAGTCGAATTACGACAAGTTAATCGGAATTTACGATTATGTGAAGTCGCACGTTTCTTATCAGACCAGTTTTTTGAATGCGGGGACAGTCGATGCTCTCGTGAGTCAGTATCACTATACAATTTACGATGCGACCCAACTGGCGTATGCGAAGTATTCTTTGGATACGGGCACAGGCATTTGTTGGAATTATGCAGCTCTGTTTACCATTTTAGCGCGGCGAGTCGGGTTCGAAGCTTACGTCGTGACGGGGCATTCGCCCAATCAGGTCGGCGGGCGAGGCGACCATGCATGGACGGCCATTCGAATGAATGGAAAGTTCTATTTCTTCGACCCTCAGATAGAAAACTTTAGACAGACGGGTTATATGTTCTTTGCAGTACCAGAGGATGAAAAGGGAGAATACTATAGCGATTACAGCGTATACGGAAGTATGAGTAAGTTCAATTTCTTCAGAGAACAAGCAGCTTTGCAGGTGCAGCTGGGAGTGAGTGGGGCAGCAACGGCCAGTCATATCTTATCGAGTCACGGGTCGTCTAGTGCCAAGGATGCGGCGAATGTCACAGTAGGCAGTAAGATATCGTTTAGTATGAATTTCCAAGGGTACAATCAGTACAATTATCAGGTTTCGGTTGGAAACGTGAATATCAAAAGTGGAACTTCGAGTGGGGAAGCAGTAGCAATCGAGTACGCTTTCGAAGAGGAAGGTGCGACTACAATCAATATAACTGTGAGCACGAGTGGTGGGATGAAGGTAACTTACTCTCTCGTCGCGAATGTCACCGACCCGAATAAGATAAGAGGGTTCTCGTCCTATAGTGCCGTACAAACGGGGACTGGAGTAGAGCTCTCATTCGTGCCGGTCGGAGGAGTCGCGCCTTACAGTTACAAAATCGACATATCGGATACCGACGCGACTGGAGGGTACGGTGTAGACTATTCTAATCCGAATCATCTTTTCTTGATTGTCGGGGATGGTACTCATTTCAAGTTGCAAGTTACCGTGAAGGACCAGAGTGTCGGGATTTTGACACGCACGTTCAATTACGATGTGACGAGTAACAGTTTGACTTTGGAATAATTGTAAGGAAAAACTCGAACGAGAGTGTTCGAGTTTTGTCATATTTCATCTACCGGTTTAATCTCATGCTTTTTGTCAGGCTCGTTAGCAAGTTTTCTAAAGTACTTGGCATAATCGACGCGATAGGTGTTCAGGTCGACAAGGTCGATGGCCAGTTCCAGGTTGTGGTCGAGAAGATATTCGCAAATGCCCAATAGGTCGGTAGATTCACAGGCTGCGAGGTCGGAGCAGTCTTTAAGACTGGCCACAATCATGTCCATATATTTTTGTATGTTCTTTCTTGTCGGCAACTTCGGAGCAGATATCGTCGGTTGGCTTTCTTCGATTTCGTATAAACCATTTATATAAGGCCAGACTCTTAGAAGGTTGCCTTCCGCGTCGTATATGGCAGCTGGACGGTTCTTTCCGGCTTTCGTTATCAGACAGCCAGAACGTTCGGAAGTGCAGACGGATACATCGGGAGCTTTCATCATTATAGCATTTTTGGTGACGATAAAGTTATCGAAAATGGCATGAGCTCGTCCCAAGTACTCGAGACTTTTGCCAAAAATTTCCGTGACGACTTGCCGATTAGTGCGTCTATCGAAGATTTCGTACTCGGTCGCGTCAAAGAGCGTCGGTTTGTGTAGGTTGTGGTCGTATTCTTGAAAAGCGCGGATGTAGTAGCGTCCTTCCAATCCGGCAACGGGAATGACGACATCTTCGGGCAAATATTTTATCATATTGAAAGAAAATCTTTCACGGACGACTTCGCAATTCGGAATGAAAATGTTCTCGGGTCCCTCTTCGGTTTCTATTATTCCTATCGGACAGTGACTTTCCAATTTAGCAAGTTCAGTTTCTAATAAGTCCGGATGCAAGAGGAGCAAATCCGTCGTGTCGAAGTGTCGCTCTTGCAAGTAATCGTGTTCTTTGTGTATTATATTCATATTTCCTCCATGTCGATGTCTGTTATTATACCATGATTGTTCATGAAATTGAAGCTATTTAGGCTTTCTTTACTAAAAATCTTGGCAAGATTTGACCATTTTTGTCGTGTTCGTATAGCGAGTGAAGAATGCTTCCATAACGATTACGAAGGGTGATTTTACTACTCGAAATTTGACTTTTCGAATAAAATATGATATAGTATGCACCGTTCGTTCTAACAGGGAGGTTAGGTTATGAAAACAAAAATGGCTTTCAAGGCCATTAGAAGTATGTTGCTTTCGGTAATAATTCTATTGCCATTCCAGGTTGGATTTGGAATCATTCCAATCGGCGGAGGAAGTAACGATAACACGGAAGCTATCGCATACGATAGTGAGGTTCCACCCTCGGCTCAGCCGAAAGTAGTTTTATTGGATATCAAGGAAGAATATTGTGATATCGAATGTTTTTTGAAAAGAAATTCTGACACGGTCGAGTTCATGGCAAAAACTTTCGGCATAGACAGTTCTCATATATATGAAGATTTAATAAATAGGAACGACTTTGCACCATATAATGAGTACAATATCGGTCTAATAAAAGATGCAAAGGGGTTAAAAGAATACGGTTCCTTCGAAGAAGGGCTAATCGAGTACTTGATAGAGTTTGCGGCTCTCAATCCTGCACTGGTTACGAACACAGTGACACCTTATACGGGTGCGGCGGATTATGTAGTCGACCTCATAAAGTACTTTACGGGAATATATACGAATGTCGATTATTTGACGGCTGTCTCGATAGGCGCGGCCGAAAGTGGCCATTATCGAGTAGCGTATATGTTAGCCGCGAACAACATATATGGGGGTATGACTTATAATCAGACTCTCATAAAGTACAAGAACATCGAATATGGCGTTCTAAGTTACGTGAGATTATTGTCCAGAGCTTATTTTGGACGAGGACTTACCGACTTGGAAAGCATAGGACAGGTCTATTGTCCGGTGTACAATGCATACGGACAGAAAGTGGCCAGTCCACACTGGATATATCTCGTGAACAATGCGAAAGCGATGTATGCGGATTCATATTCGGAAGTCGGTGTCGAGCAATTGATTGGTTAAGTCTTGATTACTTGACCAATTTTTTTGTATAATAAATATAGAAAAATAGAAAAGGTGATATGATGATAAAGTACTTGAAGGATATGGATGTCAAAGGTAAGAGGGTAATTCTCCGAGTGGATTATAATGTTCCGATGGAGAATGGGCGCATCACCAATACGAAAAAGATAGACGATTCTTTGAAGACTATCGACTATTTGGTCGAAGAGGGGGCCAAAATAATCGTTTTGAGCCATTTTGGTCGAGTGAAGACCGAGGAGGATAAGGAGGCGAACAGTTTGAAACCGGTCTTCGATTATTTGAAGAGCTTGGATAAGTACGATTTGTTGTTCTCGGCTGTTCCTATGGGTGAGATGCTCGACACGATGGCGAGAACTTTGGAGCCCGGGCAGATAGTAATAGTCGAGAATACGAGGTTCATGGATTTGCAAGGCAATTTGGAAAGTAACTGCGACATTCAGTTGGCCATGTATTGGGCAGGACTCGCGGACGTGTATGTCGACGATGCGTTCGGTTCTATGCACAGACGTCATGCCAGCATTACTGGCATTCCCAAGTATCTTCCGAGTGCGGTCGGCTTTCTGGTCGAAGAAGAGGTAAAGCACATCCGCCCTCTCATTACCGAACCCGAACGACCTTTCGTCGTGGTCATGGGTGGGGCCAAATTGGATGATAAAATCGAGCTCATATACAGTCTCGCCGAGATGGCCGACCACATTTTGTTGGGTGGAGGCATCGCGAATACGTTTTTGCAGGCGCTCGGGTACGACGTCGGTTCGAGTTTGGTGAGTACGGAGGCTTTAGCGAATGCCAAGGCCATCGTGCAAGAGTTCAAAGATAAAATAGTTTTGCCGAAAGACGTCATAACATCGCCCTCTTATAGCGATACGACATACGAACTCAAAGCAATCGAGGATATAGTTCCGGACGATGTGATAGGCGATATAGGTTCTAAGGCGATAGAGAATTACAAGAGAATTTTGAGTTCGGCCAAGACGATTTTCTTGAATGGAACGGTCGGGATTTACGAGCAAAAACCTTTTTCGAATGGGACTCAGGAGATATTGCGCATCATAGCAGAGTCCGAGGCCAAGACGGTCGTCGGCGGGGGAGATGCCGGGACGGCAGTCAAAAAGTTCGGTTACGAGGAGAAGATGGATTTCATTTCGACAGGTGGAGGTTCTACTTTGACTTATATAGCAGATAGGACTCTTCCCGGGTTGGAAGTCATAGGTACTGTAAATGAAGAAGATATTGGTTAATCTCAAAGATTGGTTGGATTGGAATGAGAACGTCGACTTTGCCGAGCAGGTGGAAGGTCTCGATATAACCGTTTTTCCGAGTTTGCCGTATCTTCACATATATAAGGGTTACAATGTAAGAATCGGTTCTCAAAAGATTTCTTCGTTCGAGGCGGGAGCCCACACGGGGTCCATAAGTGCCGAACATTTGAAGGATTTTGGAGTCGAAGCGGTCATTTTGAATCATCGGGAATGTCAAATCGACGAGATGGATAAGATATGCGCGAAGATAGAGAACGCGAGAAAGTACGATATTGAAGTCATTTTGTGCATCGGAGCACAGCTCGAAGCAGAACTAAAGAGGATAAAGGACGTCTTGGGCAAGATAGGGCCAGATGGCATAACTATCGCCTACGAACCGAGCGAAAGGTTGGAGTTGGACGAAATTAAGGCGACTTTGGAATACATAAAAGATGCTTTGAAGAAGTACAAATTATCCTATTTATATGGGAACAACGTCACAGTTATGAACGTTTTGGAATACGACCGCGAATTGGATGTGGATGGGTTCTTGATAAGCAGTCACGCTCTGGACGTAAAAAATCTCAAAGAAATTTTGACAAAATTAGAAAATCGATAATGGAGGTGTGGATATGAAGATAGAGGAGATTGCTCGTATAGACAGTAGTTCGATGAGAGTTAGAAGTCGAGAAGAGTTGGAGACACTCGTCGAATTGCCGTGTTTAGAGGCATGTTTCAGTTTGTACGATAAAAACGTGTTTACTTATTGGAGCAGTGCGAACAAAGATTGTAACATTGCCGAAATAGATATATTGTATAATTTTTTAGATTCGAAGAATCGGGCGTATGCAGATGCGTTGGTTGCGCAAGGGTTGGCAGAAGTGTATGAGAGTAGTTGTGGGGCTTGCCGACTCCGAAGAGGGACTCAGCATAAATTTCCCTATCGGGCCAAATGATTCTGTTCAAAGTATAAGTGATAAAATGATTAAACTCGTAAGCGGGTTTCAATTACAAGATGTATTGTACGGCAAAAGGGACATATCCGAGGCACCAGATTTAGTTCGAAAGATACTGGGAGTCGATATGCCAGAGGAAGAAATTTACGAGACTTTGGAGGTACTAGGTTTTTATGTCGACAGAGAAAACGGTGTGATTTGGAATAGCGAAGAGTTGGCTATAAAGCACGAGAAATTTGTTCGCGAAAAGGAACAAAGTGGAGTTTCTTTCCAGTAATTAGAAAGTAAAGGCTCGACAAGTAAGACTATCCTTTTAGTCTTTTTTTTGTTATAATACATTTGAAGAGACGAGTGTGTATTAAAATGAGACAAATAAGAGAAGGGGACAAGCTTCAAGTACACTGCTATAAACACGACGGGACACTACACCGCACTTGCGATGAAGCGACCGTCTTAGAAATAACGGAAAATACTTTGGTTTGTGCCAACTATAAAACGGAGATAACGGAGAAGGGCGGAGTCCGTTACCACACTAAAGAACCCGCCATATTGATGTTTTACAAGGACGATTGGTTCAATATCATCGGTCAAATGAAGAAAAAGGGACTTTTTTACTATTGTAACATCGCAAGCCCGTATATAATAGATGATGGGCTCATAAAATATATAGATTACGATTTGGATTTGAGAGTGTTCCCAGATGGATCTTTCAAGGTTTTGGATCGTAACGAGTATCGTTACCACAAAAAGAAAATGGGATACGGTGAGGATTTAGAACGAGTGATAGAATACGAACTCACAAAGTTGATAGATATGAAGAGAAACGAAGAGGGAGTTTTCAGCAAAGAAATGATAGATCATTATTACGAACTTTATGAAAAAATGAGGGCCAAAAAACCCTAAAAATGCCCAATTTTGTACATTTTGAAAAAAAATTCAAAAAAATGCAAAAAAAGTGTTGACTTTGATTTGGCGTTTGTGTTATATTACTTGTGCACGAAGGGAAAGAAGCCAAGAATTAAGGACTTCCGAGCGGAATGCAACGATCTTTGAAAACTAAGTAAAATGTCAATTAATTGAGTAGCTAAGATTAAACTAACAATTAACTTTAAATATAAGGTTATTTTTTGTTGAGAGTTTGATCCTGGCTCAGGATTAACGCTTGCGGCATGCC
>CAYYLF010000023.1:0-19876 GCA_964472425.1 uncultured Muribaculaceae bacterium
TCGGATTTACACTCAAAGTATAGTATCTATACTTCAAAGGTTGGCCGACATCGAATATTGTATTGAGAACTGCTTCTAAATCGGATGATTGGTCCACATCTGTACTGTTCAAAGTGATGTTCAAGTTGTAGTAGTAAGTCTCTCCGGCTGGGACACTTATCTCGCCGGCCATAGTCTGTCTCAAAGGACTACTAGAGACTGGCACATTTGAAGCTGGAAGTAGTTCTTTGTACTCTCCATCTTCGGTCTCCGAATAAGTCATAGTATAGGTGAGACTTCCATTCATGTAAGTGTTGATTAGATTCTTCCAGTCTAAGCTCAAAGAAGCCTCCGCAGTTCCAGTATTTTCTATCAAGAACTTCTTCGTAATCGTTTGGCCGAAGCTCAATTGAGCATTTATACCATTGTCGTTGTCCGCGAATCTGAGAGCCAAAGTAGCCGTGCCCAAGTCGGCCCCGACCGGTTTATGTTCTCCGGCCGTGGTGAAGTACGCATACGAAATACTCACCAAGGCTACGACTGCCACGGCCACGGCAATTAGCAGAATTGCTCTTTTGTTTTCTAGTTTCAACTTCTTCATAAAACATCCCTACTCTTTCCTATTTTAAAGCATATAAAAGACTGGCTTCCTGCCCACATATTTTTTGTTTTGGAGGTGTTTTTTGAGTACCATTTTAAGTAAGCGATACTTGCTCTTCGTCCATAGTCTTCTATAGTCCTATTTTACCACCCCCCCCCCATTTTTTGTCAAGAAAAAAATGGGCGAGTAAATCACACCATTTGGTTTTTTAAAAACTCATACTCTCGTGGAGGCAAAGGCCAACGTCGGTCTAAAGATGACATAGTAGTCTTTGCCTAAAATCGTTCTCAAATTGATGAAATTGTTGGCAATATGCTTTAGGTTACCACTGGCATCTATACCTATAAATCCCGATACGTTTTCTCCGTCTA
The DNA here is from genome assembly GCA_964472425.1 of uncultured Muribaculaceae bacterium. Classification (GTDB taxonomy): domain Bacteria; phylum Bacillota_I; class Bacilli_A; order RF39; family UBA660; genus RUG11867. The sequence continues at coordinate 952 of CAYYLF010000023.1, forward strand.
CTGTAATGGAATCGGAATCTGAAATATAAATCAGATAGAATTCTCCATCTTCCGTTTCATATGTCACATTGCTATTCGCCGTTTGAGTATTTCTGTATACGAGTATGTCACCTGTTCGAAGGTTTTCTTTGTATATCGTATCGGCCCTATCAGAGCGGCCACTAATTTTTGAAAACGTATTTTCGAAGTATTTTAAATCTACCACGTTATTCGAGTTCGTATACAATGCGCCATAATATTTATTCAAAATGGAATTGCTAAAAGTATTACCAGTATTCAAATATATAGTCGAGGTATTTTGATGGCCCAATGGATAAAATTGTGTTCCATCTTTTGTAATTATCAAATTAGAAAGATTTAAGTCTTTTAAATCTAAACTGAAACCTACACTTTCATTGTATATTTTGGATAATAATTCTTTTTCAGTGTATTGTTTACTGCTCAATAAATCTTGTGCTTTCGATTTTATCTTTTCTTCTTCTAACTCGGTCAGATTACTCGATATGGTATTGGTTATAGTTGCAGATGGAATTCCGGCGACTGAACCAGTTGAAAGAATTTTTTTACCTAGTAGAGTTTTATCATTTTTTACTCGAACTTTGTACCTAATTTCTCGCGTTTCTCCTGCACCTAAATTTTCTATTTGCCAACTGATACTTTGATTCTTTATTGTTCCGTCACCTGCTGTAATTATTTCTACATAATCAGAAATACTTTCGTTTACGGTGAAATTTTCGTAATCTAGGTCACTATCGTTTCTGATTTTTATAATGTATTCTAAAGTATCTTGTAAACCTACAATCGATTTATCGAACACGTCTATAGTCTTTTCTATAAAAATCGAACTGTACTTTATTCTATTTAAAGTCGTATTCAATATTTTATAGTCTTTTAGGACGCGACCGTTTGTCTTGTAACCGAGTGGATTTGAGGAGGTGCTAATCATTTCCGAATAGTAATATTTTCCCGTATAATTTCCGTTTTCGTCTTTGAGAAGAGGACGCAATATGGTAAAGTACGAACTGTCTTTTGCATTGTATAATAATGAATTACGGGTATATTCATCATTCCTTTTGTAGCCTTTGGCTAAATATAGTTCTTGAAAAGTGCCTTCGGTGTTTCCTGTAATATCGTTTGTTATTTCATCAAAACAAAATCCCAAGGTTACTTTAGTAGTTTGGGTTTCGTATTTTCTCGTGGTAGATTCTCGTAGAACGGCATCTACGGGAAGACCGTTATCGTCGTACATTATATCATATACGATGGCGGCATGGCCACCTTCGTTATTTTCATGACGATAAGCAATGATATCACCGATTTGTAGATTATACATCGTAAGTAGTTTCTTAGCATAATTTTGTCTTTCTTGGGTGGTCGACAAATTCACGTCTTTTGCGTTTCCTTTATTGTCGAGATATACCGTTTCGTTATCTGTATTTTTTTGCCAGAATTCTATGACGTCGTTTGTCGTTATATTGTTCGAATCGTAATATTCTAATGCATATTCTAGTAATTTTGAAGTATGATCTTGTATTTGTATTCCAAATGCTTGGTTGTAAACTGAATATGTAAAGGAACTACATACGCTATATATCGTATTTTGGCTCGTTGCTTGTTCGGGAGAATATAGAAATGATTTTCTGTGGTAGTCGTATTGAGCATTGGAGCCTCTGTAATAATATGCGTTCGCGACTTCTTTGATGGCCTGCCGTACGACATCTTCTTCGATATTGGCGTAATCTTGTTTTTTGGTGAAATAATATGGATTGGAAATACTTCCCGCTCCTTCCATCATATCTACATATTCTTTCTTGATGTTGATAACAGGTGCGACTGCTTCAGTGCTATTAATCGAACGAGAAATGGAGGCTCCATTTTTATACATACCAATGTTTATACCTGCATATGTGGCACTATAATAAGAAGGTGAAGATGTCCAGTAAGTAGTTCCTTTATATAGGTAATACCCTTTATTTGTCGATATTTCATTATTCTTGCCCATTCCAGCAAACCTCGCTTCATCGTACGTTATCAATCCTATCGGATATTTTAAACTTCCATTTCCCTTTTCCGTGTCATTAACTGTGAATGCATCATTCTGCTGTGGGCATTTTAAGGATGTTGCTATATTTTTTTGTATCTTTTCTCTACTTTTATAGTCAGTCGTCGATTTACCGTATCCGGTACCAGTATTTGTGCTCGATAGAGACCTATCATTACAGAATATTTCATCTGCTAAATATTGTTCGTATTCTGTATCTTTGAATATAAGCTCGTACCATTCATCTAGTTTCGTCTTTATGTTAGAACTCGTTTCATTAGTTTGGGCTTGTATCAAGCTAGTGGATGCCTCTTTATCGATTCCTCCATACATGTATCCCATGTATTTATTATCGTCGTTATAGTTCGACCATCTCGTTTTAAATAGAGTCCTATCGTCACTGGCTAAGCCATTGGCATAAGCACTCGTCCCATCGTATATCATGCGAAGAGTACCATCCCCATTAATTCGGATTATTCTCCAGTACATGTCTTGACCATTTTCGTTTTTACCAAATCGAACATAATTGTTGGTGATTGCTCCCCGAAAGTAGTATGATGTTCCATAATCATCTTCTGTCGTATATATTCCATCGTCAGAATAATCATAAGATAATACTTCTTTAGTTATTTGTATTCCTTCTATTTGATCTATCGTCGATGAATCAGTAACTTTGGTAATGAAATCTAAGTTAGTGTATTTTGGTATATTAGATGATGAAGAACCATTGAATGATAGAACATATTTCCCTTTCAGTTCTTCTAAACAATCTTTATATTTACATACTTTTGGATTAATAAGGGAATATGTGCTCGTATAGTCATCATATGTGTATTCTTCGGCATATGTGTAGTAATATTCCCTGAGATCTGTTCCATTCGAAGTAGTCATCCTTGATGCGGTGAGAACACCTTCATTTATTCCATCTTTATAAGTCAATGGCTTAGGTGCGACTTCGTTCGTATTTGGGGTACTATCCTTGAGACTCATCTGTACTCTATCCCAAAATCTCGGTGTCCCTTCGTCTATCATAAATCTACTGCTCAATGAAGCAGTCAAATCACTACTCTGGTCTTGGTTATCCAAGTAGTTTAAGGTGACAGTTAGTCTATAGTAGTAGGTTTTTCCTGTCGGGATGGCGAGTCCATCTGCCAAGTCTTGTTTGGATGGTTCGGAACTTGGTGGTACATTGTCGTTAGATGTCTTGGCGAGAGTGTACCCTTCTCCCGTAGGAGAATAACTCTCCGAGTATGAGAGTGTGTACGAAAGCGATTGAGCGAGGTAAGTGTTGACTAAGTCGACCCAACTCATGCGCGCGGTCGCGTCTACTGTTCCCGTATTTTCTATTTCGAATTCTTTAGTCACGGATTGTCCGAATTCTAGTTCGGCGCTTATACCATTATCTTTATCGGCAAAGCGTAGAGATAGAACTCCAGCTTTCAAAGATGCGTCTTGAGGTGTGGAAGTAGTCATCGTAGTAAAGAACGCATAACTTATCGTTCCTACTATTGTTATGATGCTCATAGCAATTATTATTAAGCACATCGCTCTCTTGGTCTCTAAATTTATTTTTTTCATAATGATTCCCTTTCCAAAATTAAGGTACATAAAAGACTGGCGTTCCGCCCACATTTTTTGCGATTTTGAAGATAACTACCTTACATCGTTTTGAAGATGATACTTGTTCTTCGCTTCTAGTCTTCTATAGTTCCATTTTACCACCCCCCCCCCATTTTTTGTCAAGCGAAAAAAAAGAAGGCAACTGTGGTTTGTCTTCAGTTTACCTTCGAGTATAAATTAGAATTGTTTGAATCCCTTTTTCTTCTTTAGAACTATCAATCCCAATCCAGAGAGGCTTGCGACTCCACCGAACGGTAGAAGGTAATCTTCTATGCCGGTCTGAGGGTTCGAAGGAACGTCTGGTTTAGTCTGTTCTTGGTTTTTTTGCCATACAGCATAGAGAATTAAATCTTTTCTATCCGTATATTTGCTACCAGGATTGAACGAAGGATTTATTGCCACTGCGGTCGAATCTGTCGTCCAACCGAGGAAGGTATATCCTTGTCTCACTGGGTTTTTGCCGTCGATGTACATGTCGTCTTTCGTGTTGTGAGTCGAATCACTTGGCATATTCGTCACGACGTCTGTAGTACTGCTTCTATAGTAAACATGGTAGTAAGTTTCTTGTGGCGTAGAAGGTTGTGTCGGCTGAGTTGGTTGTGTAGGTGTTTGAGCCTTTGGTGAACAGTATTGAATGTAGTACACCGCTGGGTGCAAATACCATTGGTTGCCTTCTAGAGTCACAGGACTACCACTTAGATACCCGTAGTACGAACGGTCTATACGAATGTTGAGCGGATTTTGAACCGTAGGACTTACAGTACTCTGCAAACTTATAGTAGAGTTAGCATTGACAGTCGCGGCTTTCAATTGAGCGAGTGAAGCACCACTTATGCTCAAATTATCCGTATGATATTTTTGATTGCCGGTCGTATCGATAGAATACCAGTTGTGGTAAAGTACGTAGTTGTTGGTTCCTACTGAGTAGGCTCCGTTAGTACTGTTCCCTCTTACCATGTATGAATAGAAGTCGTCTAGAGACATAGAAGTCGTACCGTCACTAGAAGTTCTAGAAGTAGTAGTGACCTCCATTTGTCCGTATCCGATGTTGTACGTGTTGAAGTTCGTTATTTGGTAGGAGTTGTTCGTGTATTCGGCAATGTTGCTATGATTGTAAGATGTCAATGGACCTTGATTGAAATAGCTCACCGTATTAGCATCTAAGAAGAAGTAATAGTTCGTGTAAACTGTATCACAAGTGTTTCTATCTATCTTACGACTCGCGGTTGCAGCATTGACTGAACCTGTTGATAAAGCGAATGCGGCCGCGACGGCGAATGCACATTTAAAAATCTTTTTCATTAAAACCACCCTAAAAATTTCCTTTCTTTTTATTTGAGACTATATTCTAGCACAAAATCAAAAAAAAGCAACACCTAAGTATTGCTTTTCAGGAAATATTATATTTGTTTAAATAGGTTTTTCTTTTTCGCGACGAATAATGCAATTCCGGCTGCGACTCCGACGAGGGCGAAGGCCACGATGTGTGGGCTGACTCCCGTCTTAGGGTTGTTAGGTGTGTAGACAGCATACAAAGTGATGTCTGGTCCACAGTATCTAGAACCTGGGTCGTATTGTTTGTTAGGCGCGGATGCTTTTTCGTTCGTGCTCCATCCTGAGAATGTGTATCCACTCTTCGTAGGAGTTTCTTTGGCAAGGTTGATGCACTCGCCTGCTTGGCCTTGTTGGTCGGCAGGAGGGTTTAGTCCACCATTCGCGTTGTATTTGACCGTATAAGGTTTAGTGTTGTCGACTTTTTCCCAAACGGCATACAATGTAGTAGATTCTCCGCAGTATGAGTCACCTTGTTGATATTCGGCAGTCTTGACTGTCGCATTATCCGCGACTTTAGTCTTAGACCATCCTACGAATCTGTATCCACTTCTCACAGGACCGGCGGCGATAGTCGCACATTTGTCGTCTGTGAATGTTTCATCAGGAGGATTGTTCGTGACCATGTCCGTAGTATTTGGGTCGTAATGGAGGGTCTTGTCACCGCTTTGGTTGACTTTAGGACCACACCATTTGACGTAGTATGCGGCTGGCGCGAAGACGTAGGCCGTTCCTCCAAAATTGATGCCGGCGGTCGGAAGTTGAGGTGCGCTCGTCGAGTTGAACGTTCTTCCTATTCTCCATCTTTGAGTTTCACTCATATCTCCGAACATGTTTTCAGGTAAACGGATAGTCGTGGTAAATGGTATCATAGATGCATTAATTAGAGGTTTACCTTCCTCACTATTGAGTTTGGTATAGTGGTCAGCAAGCCAGTTCATGAGTTCTTGTTCGGCATACGAATAGTTCTTCTGGGTTGGCTCGTCTGAGAAGTCAGGCTTCGTATATTGCCACCAAGCACTGTGGTAGAAGTAATGAGCCGTTTTGTCCGCTGGGTCGGTGTACATCCCGGTTTGGCCGTTTGAGTCTTTCCTAGATTGATAATATCTAGCCCAGTACTCTTCTACTGACCAAGTCGTAGTCGTGACTGCTGCACCTTGCGAGATGGCAATCTGACCGTGTGATATGTAGTTGGCTCCTTTGATGTTGTTGTATTTGTCTGCTCCCGTATAGAGACCGAACGGATTTTGCTCGAGATATTGGATGTTGTTCAAAGTTTCTTTGAACCCATCATACTTCTCTCCTTCTAGGAACATGTAGTAATTCATGTGTTCTTCTTCGTTAGGTCCGCAAGATTGAACTTGTACGGCGTTTACGCCTTGTAGTCCAAGGGAACATGCGACTGCGAAGAGACTCAAATATTTGAATATTTTTTTCATAAAACTTTCCTCTTTCTTTCTTATTTTTGACCTTTTTAAACAATTTATACCTATTTCCCTAAACATCACTCCCTATGATTAATATTACTATAACATTTTTCGACAAAAAAATACAGTACTTTTTTCAATATTTACACAAAAATGTGTTTCTTTGTGATAAAATAGTTGATAGAATATTATAGGGATGTGACATTATATGAAGAAAATCCAATTTACGATACACGAGGATACTCTTTTAATCGGATTCAAGTTCGAGAATAACACGTTTAAGAACATCAACAATACGAACATCATCTCGAAGGACGATTTGATTTTCGATATAAAGTATTTCAAGAATAATTTGAAGTTGGTGGCCGGTTTTTTGAACGTCATGGTCAAAAACGACAACGTGAAGAATGCAATCATCGAGGACGAGGAGTTAATCATAACGTCTTTCGAACTCTTAGGCTTTATGCCGAACATCACGGAGGTCGTCATCAAGCCGGACGTAAGCATAGATTACGATATGCACTTGGCGATTTTGGCAAACGATACTTTGAAGGTCATCAATTGTTACAATATTCCGACCTATTTGCTCGAGAGGATAGATACGACCAAGACGGTGAAAATCGTCACGCGGACGGAGGTGTTCTTCGTTTCGAATTTCTTGAGGAGGAACAAGCTCACCAGTTATTCGGACGTGTTCTACAAGAGAAAGATAGTCATAGATTACGAGTTCGGCGAGGTCGATTTTGCCGATTTCGACCAGTTTTTGTCCATCAACACTTATTTGAAGACGATTTATTTCGAGTATATCGATTTGGATTTGGTCAAAAACGTCGTCAAGCATTTGAGGGACAACAAGAAAAAGAGCATTTCGATAAATATCAAAGGAACGCCAAACAACTTGACTTATTTCAATGCTCTCGAGGAGTACGTCAAGAAAAGTAAATATATAAAGAAAAACAAGATTATGTTCAAAATAGATTATACGAGAGAATACAAACTCGAAAATTTCTTGAAGTTGTTGAATTTTACCTCACTCAAGTACATTTTGCTCGTGATAATCGTTTCCTGCATAATCGGATACGGAATAAACGAGTACGACATTTATAAGAGTTCTTCGGAAATCGATTCGATTACGGACAACATCGCGGATTTGCTTCAAGAGTACGAGTATTTGGAACAACCGGTGGAACCGGAGCCCGAGCCCGAGGAGCCATCAGAGCCTACGACCCCGACTCCTACTCCACCTCCAGTTTCTAATTATGTGAGTCCCTATTATAAGAATTATGCGAAGGTCATTTCGGTTTTGAGGGAGACGAATCCGGATACGGTGGGATGGCTTACGGTCAACAATACGACGGTCAATTATCCGGTCGTTCAGTCGACCAACAACAGTTATTATTTGAATCACGATTTCAATAAGAATGCGAATTCGCTCGGATGGGTGTTCATGGATTACCGGAACAGCGCGTACGAATTGGACCAGAATACTATCATATACGGACACAACCTAGCGAGGGACAAGATAATGTTCGGGAACTTGAGTGCGACTTTGAATCCGAATTGGTATACGAAAGCGAACAATCAGTACGTTACTTTCAATACGCCGGCGGGAGATATGCAGTGGAGAATTTTCTCTATTTACATAATAGCTGCGACGAACGATTATTTGTACAATACTTTCGAGGACCAAAGTCAGTTTTTGGATTTTGCGAATGCCTTGAAGGCGCGGAGTATTCACGATTTCGGAGTCGAACTCAAGGAAAACGACAAGATTCTCACCCTTTCTACTTGTCAGAGCAACGGAGCGAGCAGGTTGGTAGTACATGCCGTGTTGATTCAGTAGTCATCAAAAAAACTGCCACAAAATGTGGCAGTTTTTTGGTGGGTCAGGATGCGACACAGAGGGCGACTATTTCGCTAAAGTGGTAGCCTTCTTCGCATTCTGCTTCGAGAGGAGCTTCGACGTCTTGGAAGCAACTTGTGCCGGAGAGTGTGCCGGAAGCACAGTCGTATTTGCGGGTGGGATTCGTGGTGGTCTTGCACTCGCCTTCTATTTCGGTCGTACCACTCGGACAGACGTAGCGAGGTGTGAATTCTATTTCATTTATGATGCTCGTGGCACAGGCTTCAACCGGCAAGTGAACGACGTTCGTGCCATCGGGGGTAGTCTCCGTGTAGCCCGGTATGGCTGGAGCACATACTCGCATTTTGCATTTTCCGTCTTCGGCATAGGCAGATACGAGTTCGTCGTCGCGACGATGAGCGGGAACGAGGCATTCCAAGATTTCGTCTTTGGGAGTCGAGGATATGCTTCGGCAGGTGTTGCCAACTAGAGTGTAGCCAGTTGGACAAGCAAGATGCGATGTTGCCGCGGTGGTAATCGTCCGTATGCAGCGACCGTCTTCTAGCTGGTAATTTTCGGGACAAGAGAGTTCTGTTTCTTTCATCGCTTCGAAGGGATACGCTTCGGTGACTATCGTGTGGGTAACTTCGGGAATGCTCGACGTCACTTCGGCATTTATGGCTGCGGCAATTCCAGCGAATACGATGGAGGCGCACATGAGGATACCGAAGCAGTGCCTCTTGATGAGGCGGACGAGAGCTTTAGAGAAACCGTCGGCGAGGTCGTCTTTAAATTTGGAGAAGAGTTTCTCCCAAAGGTAACCTCGAAGTTCTTAGTCTTTGTCTTCGAGAGGTGTATGACATTTTACGCATTTCTTCGCTTTCGCATCGTTTTTGTATCCGCATTCGTAGCAGTAGATGTGTTTTTCTTTGGACATATCGATTTTCTCCTTTCCAAGTTAGTCTTTTATGCAGTATTTTATGAGTTCGTTGTAGGTATAGCCCTGTTCGCAGGTGTGTTTCGATTCGATTTTTTCTTTGACGATACAGTTTTTGTCTTCTAAAGTTCCCTCTTCACAGGTGTATTCGGTTTTCGGGGCGGCGACTCGTTTGCAGACTCCGCCTATTTCGCGGGTACCGTCTGGACAGACTCTCTGCGTCGTGAAGTCGACTTCGTACTCTTCTCCAATCAGACAGTCGCCAACTTTGTGTTGAGGATATTGTGCCTCTTCTCCCGGTTGGACACGAGTTTGGCAAACATTTACCATGCAACGGCCATCTATTACTCGTGAGGTGGCATCCTGGCGGATTTCGGACGATGGTACTTCGCAGAACTGTTCGGAAACTTTGGGGAAGTCGCGGATGCTTTGGCAGGTATCGGCGACGAGGGTGTAGTCTTCTTCACAGGTCGAAGATGGTTTTGCCTCGGATTTCGTAATGTGGTAGCATTCGCCATCTTCGATGGTATCTTCGCATTTCGTTTGGGCTACGCTCATGACAGTAAATTCGTATGAATTGGGAACACTTACCGTCTTATCGACTTGCGGTTTCGAGGTCGAGGCATTTAGGATGGCAGCAGACCCACCAAAGAGTATGGAGATGGTCACGATTATGCCATAGAGGTGTCTTTTTACGAACGATTTGAAAGTATCTGTTAGTTTATCTTTAACTTTGCCTTTTGTTTTACCTTTTATTTTGTCGAAGATATAATCTCTAAGTTCGTGTTCTTCTTCTTCGAGGCGAGTTTTGCATTTGGTACATTTTACGTTTTGGGCATCGTTTTTTGTTCCACATTGATAACAGTAGATGTATCTTTTAGTCATAGCCTCCACTTCTTTCTTTTTAGTCTTTTATACAGTATTTCACTAGTTCATTGTAGGTGTAGCCTTCTTCACAGGCGGGAGAAGGTTCAGTTTCAATTCGTTCGAGGCACTTGTCTTTTTGTAGTGTTCCGTTCGAACAAGAGAATGTCTCTTTCGGAGTCGATGTTCTCTTGCAATTCCCCCCTATTTCGCGAGTCCCACTCGGGCAAACTTGTCGGACGGTAAATTCGACTTGCTCGAATGTACCCATCGCACAGTCTCCCGCTTTGAGGTTCGGGTCCCCGGATTCTTCGTCGGTTTGATAACGATAACCGCAAAGGTCCAAGAAACATTCTCCATTTTCGATTATAGGGGTCGCGTCGTTATGGTAGGCATATTCGGGCGTGACTTCGCAGGTTTTCGTTTCGATTTTGTCGTAGTTTTCTCGGCTCACACAAGTGTTTCCGGATAAAACGTAACCAGTTTGACAAGTTGCTGTTCGCTCAGCAGGAGAAGTTCCCATTTTGTAGCATATTTGCTCTTCTAGTTGGTAGTCGTCGTCGCATGATGGCACGGATTCGAGCATAGCCTCGTATTTATACGACTCATTAGTATAGTCTATTCGGTCGTTTTGGAATCCAACATTTTCGCGAACGAAGAAAGCTACGCCGGCAAAGGTTATGGATATGGCCATGAGTATTCCGTAGAGATGTTTCTTTATGAACGAAACTAAGTAGTCGCTCATACGGTCCGTCAAGTCGTCTTTAATCGTGCCGAAAAGTTTTTCTTTTAAGTATTCAGAGATTTCGTGGTCTTCTTCTTCGAGGCGAGTTTTGCATTTGGTACATTTTGCGTTTTGGATGTCGTTTTTGGTTCCACACTGGTAACAGTAGATACTCTTCTTTTTGGGCATCATAGACCTCCATAGTAGATATAGACTTTATAGGTGATTGGCTCTTCGAGGTTGTCGGTTATCGTGTAGTAGAGGTTTTCGGTCGTGTTCGCGTTTAGGACGATTTCGTCTTTTTTGTCTTTATCAACCGATTCGAGCAAACTGCCGTTTTCGTCAAAATGGGACACGGTCAGTTTGTCGATTTTGTTGGGTATGTACATGTTCAAATAGACTTTTCCGTCTAATGGCGGTTCTTTGGTGACGACGTAGTATTCGTCTTTGTCCGAGTTGTAGGTTATTTCGTAGTCGTCGCCTTTTAGGATGGTGAGGTCCGAGCCCATCTTGTAAATGTTGTAGAAGCCGAAGGCCAACAGGGCAATTATCGGAATGGCTTTGACGACGGGGTTATCGAAAAATCTCTTTATAGGGTTGCCATCGATGACTTCTTCCCAGTGTCTTATTTTGCCGATTATTCCCGTGTTGCGGGCTTTTTCTTTTTCTTCTTCCGAGAATTTTCGACCACATCCTTGGCAATAGTTCGCTTTCTTGATATTTTCTTTTTTACATTTACTGCATTGCATAATAAAAACTCCTTTAAACTTTCCTTTATCGATTAAATTATAGCACATATCCAACGCGAAAAAAAGAACAACCGTATTGCTCTTTACTGGGGGTGCATTTCGAGGGTTTTGGATGGCGATTCTGGGGCGTTTGTGTGGTCCGGAGCGATAAACTTTTCGTTGTAGGTAGAAGTCATTTGGGCTAGCAACTCGTAGCCTCGATGGTGGAACTCTTCTTTTTCTTCGTCGGTCATCTGTTCATAAGTGATACAAGCAGTACTCAGGTAGGCATTTAGTTTTCCATTGCGCATCACTTCGATTAGTTCTCCACTTGTCAAACCGTTAACGTAACTTTGGATGGCAACTATCCACATGGTGTTCGGTTCGAGTCTAGCGAGTCGATCGAAGACGAGCCATTCGGCGAACGTGAATTCGAGGTGTCCATAATAGTACCACCAGTGGTTCAAGAGTTCTCTCTTTTCGAAGGGAGTGTAGTCTTGCCAGGTCCGGTATTCGATGCGTTTTCTCATTAGAACTTTTTCCCCCTATATTCTTCGAGGTCGATTACACCATCCGATATCTCGGTTTGCGTTGGTCCAGCGAGAAGTTGGGCATTGTAGGAAAGGATAACGCGGAGTAAGAGTTCTTGCTCGACTCTTTCAAATTCTCGCATTTGGTCATCGTCAGAAAGGGCGAGAAAGACGGTTGCAGCAGTAATTATTGCATCGACTTCTCCTTTTTGGAGAGCATTCGCAAGGAGAGTCGCATCCCTTTTACAGAGGGTCGTGACGATGGCAACGAGCCAAATGCCGTCAGGGTTGCGGTCTACATTCTCTAGAAAAGTCTCGTAGTCTTCTAAAGCGAGGAGTTGACGCCCAAAACGGAAGAACCAGTGTTTTAGGAGTTCCGTTTTTTCTTCGTGAGTATAATCGCTCCAAGTTTTTAAATCGAATGGCTCTATCATGTAAAAAACCTCTTTTCAAGGAGGTATATTAACATCGAGCGGCGAGTTTGTCAAACGAAATTCGTCAACGAAGAATAGCTTTTGTGGTCGTGACGAAGGACTGCAACGTTCAATTTTGGTCGAAGGTGATGTCGTAGTTGACTGGCCCTTCGAGTACATGACCATCAAGAGTAAATCTGGAGCCATGGCATAGACAGTCCCAAGTTTTTTCTGTTTCGTTTAGAACGAGACCGCATTTCATGTGCGGGCAGCGATTTTTGACGATGTGCTCTACTCCATCCTCGTCCGTATAGATAGCGACATCTCGACCGGCAATTTTGGTGTATTCGACGCGCGAGTTGTTTTCGTTGTTCGCATTCGAGACGATGTAGGCTTTGGCACTCGAAGAGATGTCGATGGGAAAGCGGAGAATTTTACTCAAGTTTAGTGCTCGACAAGGGTCGAATAGCTCGGCGTAGGGATTTGCGAATCCAGTTATCGCGTCTTTTATGATTTCGCCGGCGAGAGCACCGTTCGTCATTCCCCACGTGTTGTAGCCAGTCGCGATTAGAAAGTTCGGCTTGTTCTTCTCTAAGCGACCTATGTAAGGCATGTAGTCGGCGGACACGATGTCGTTATTGGACCAGAGGTAATCGAAGTCGCGAATGTTCGCAAGGGTTTCGAAGTTTTCGTGGATGGACCCTACGTTACACGAAGTGTGAGAACCTTGGAGGTAGATTAAATAATCATCTTTCCCGTCCGAGTGGTAACGCATGCTGATGGTAGGTTTGTCGATGTTTATGGCCGAGAAAGGTTTAAACGTGTCGACATGAGAGGCCCCGAGGTAAGAGACTTCGACGTGAGACTTGAGGGGAAATAGAAATGGACAGAGAAAGTACGGGTAATGAGTCGCGAGAACTAAGTATTTGCATTTTATGCGGTGGCCGTTCGCGGTCGCGATATAACTGCCGTTTTCTTCAGCTATATTATCGACTTTGGTGTGTTCGTAGATGGCTTTCGAGAACATTTTGACGAGGGCGTTCGTGAATTTTAGAGGGTGAAAGACGTACGTGTCGTGGACGGCAAGGGCCGAGTGAACCGGAACGTTTGCAGGTATTGAATCGCATTCGTCGACTTCGACTCCGCAGGTGCGAAGGAGTTCGCAAAGTTCCGATAGTTTCGATAGCCCCTTATCCGTATTCGTGAAGAGATAGGAATCGACTCTTTTGAGGTCACAGTCGATGAGTTCATCTCTAATTATGTCGGCGAGGTGTTCGGTCGCGTGGACTTGACTGGCGATGTAAGCACGAGCTTTCTCTTCGGTCGTGAAGTTCGATATATTCATGATGGTGTTATCTTGGAGGAAAGTAATTTTGGCTGTACTTTTGGATGTGACTCCATTGCCGCAGGTGTTTCGCTCGACGAGAGTCGACGAGATTCCACTTTTTTGGAGGTGATAGAGCACGGATAAGCCGGTTATTCCACCTCCTACAATTAAGACGTCCGTCTTGATGTCCTTTTCTAGTTGGGGACATTTGATTGGATTCGGAATTTTCCATAGACTTTTATTTTTTGTTTTCATATTCATCGATAGTTATTGTGGTCGAAAATGTTCATTTGTATGCAGAAAAAAAGTTTGTCGAAGTAACAAACTAATCTATGGGTTCAAAACGGATGGCGAGACAACCGTATTCTTGAACTTCTTCTTCGGAGTAATAAGGTGTATCGGCAACTACTTCTTCCGGATTGTCGTAGAGTTCGAAGAGATAGTCGTCGAAAGTGTCTTCGTACATGGCATAGAGAGTCGGATACGTCTTCAGTTCGGTCACGCGTACTCGGAGCGTCTCAATTTCTTCGGGCCTTTTGTAGAAAGTAATCGTGTCCCCTACTTCGATTTTTCTTCTCTTTTCGTCCGCGAGCCTGTATTCGATTCGCTTTTTCCCGGAGGCGATTTGTTCGAACGGGTCTTTGTTCAGTCTCATTTCATGATTTTGCATAATAATGCCTTCTTTCTTTGTTACTATCGATATAACGATAAAAACCCGTATCCGCGGGTTTAATTTCAAAATGGGACGAAATGTGGGAATCGAACCCACGCGTACCAGAGCCACAATCTGGCGTGTTAACCACTTCACCAATTTCGCCATTTGCATAAGTATTTTATCAATAAAATGTAAAAATTGCAACTACTAACTGTAAATTTGCTGAAACTTAGTGTATAATAGTTTTTAGGATGTGATAGCAATGGAAGTATTGAACGATATATGGGCTACTTTATGCGAATGGTACCAAGCCTACTCTTCTTTGGTACACAGTGTGTTTCCAAGTCAGTTGGGAGATTTGGTCGAGGGTGTCGTAGATATCGCGGTCGTATGTTTGATAATAAAAGTCGTCTCTTCGGTTGCGTTCGGGACCAAGAACAACGGATAAAGGTGCATCTTTTGGGATACACCTTTTTTAGTTGTTAAAGATTATTTTGGTTATGCGGATACCTTGAACTTGGAGAATCGCCCTAGTCTCTTCGTCTTTGATGGTACGAAGGTAGTTCTTCGTGAAGTTCGAGAGTCCTTCTTTGACCGATTCGCCGGTAAAGTATTCGCAGTAGTCGTAGGAGCATAGCTTTTTTATCGAATGGAAGTCGATTTCGTTACTCCGCTTGTAAAAGTTTAGGGTCGTGAGGTCGTCGATAGAATGTTCGGTCTCGGCGGATGGATTCATCGTGAAAGCGAGAAATCCGAGCATTACTATAAGGATGGTTACAATAATCGTCTTTTCTTTCATAGGTCATCGTTAGTATTGTGTGTACGAAAGTTACATTTTATAGGTGGAAATTGTTGGTTTTAATGGTTCGAGAAGAGTCTTTCGAGGAAATAGGTGGTCGCGAATCCGAGAGCTGTGAAGATGAGATGCGGAAGAAGTGAAAGTATACCACTCGAAAGGGAAACTAGGTTCGCGAATACGGCTAGAATGGAGAATGAAGCAAAGACGACGATTATCATGTAAGTGATGATGCGATGGTTTTTAAAGAGATAGGTCACGAGTTTGGAAGTCAGAACGACTCCGAAAGCCATGCCACCTAAGAATGGAACGAGGACGAGGATACTTCTTAGAGCGAATACGTTCGCAAGGGAGGCAATTATGGTTTCGTAGTAACCGAAGAGCATGAGTAAAGCCGAACCCGAGACACCGGGGATGATAGTCGAAGCCGCGTCGATTATACCACAGAGGAAGAGCGAGATGAATTCGTGAAGGTACGGCTCGTTTGTCGCCGTGCGTCCCGTAGTGCTGATGGCACTCAAGTAGATTAGAAAGAGAAGAAAACCTGCGCATACGAGTATTCTTTTAAAGGTCAGGTCGCCGTTTTTGACTTCTTTGATTATCGGAAAGAGTCCCGGAATCATCATTCCTATCATAAACATCATAGTCGGTATGTAATGACTTACGAGGAGTATTTTGATGACATTGCTGCCGAGGACGATGGCGAGAGCTATGCCGAGGCCGAGACTCCCCATAAAAGCAGCGTCTTTTTTCATTTGACTGAGGCTCGAGAAAGCCGCGATTATGCGCTCGTAGATGCCGAAGCATATGGCCATCACCGAACCGGAGACGCCGGGCATGATTTTTCCAAGACCGACTATGAAGCCTTGCAAGAATGTCTTTATTTTTTCCATAATTATTCCTCCAATGTTTAAATATTCGATTATTACTCATAATAGATTATGAAAGTGAGTTGGTTTTAATGCTAATCATCGTCGGTTCGAGAAGAGATGGAAATTGCAAGGCACTGGCCGATTTTGTGAAGAAGGAACTCGAGACGGATAGAATTCATACGGAGATAATCGTGCCGGGGAATCAGAGAATTCATCTGTGCACGGGATGTATGGATTGCGATGCGTCCGGCGTTTGCGATTTTACAGACGATATGAAAGAGAACATCGTGCGTATTCGAAAGGAAGAGACTTTGTTGTTCATCACTCCTGCGAGATGGAATTTGTTGTCCGGAGATTTGAAGATATTCATGGACCGTTTGAACCCGATGTATTCGCGGAGGGAGTTAGTGGGCAAAAAGGGAATTGTCGTGGCAATAGGAGCTAAACCGAAAGATGTTTACAGTTCTTATGCGGCGGCCGGTTCAGTCAGAGATTTTTTGGAGTCAGCGGGAATGGAATGCCCGCTCGTTTGGAATTTCGACGAGTGCAAGGAAGCAGAAGATTTAATGGACAAGCGAAGTGAACTCGACAAGTTCATGAGCGAGGTTCGAAAGTGCATCTGAGCACAAAAAAAGATAATCGATAGATTTACGATTATCTTTTAGTTTTCTTTGAAGTTTACTTTGATGGCCCCTACACCACCTTCGATAGAAAGGCGGTTGTGACCCGTGCCAATCTGTCCGCTCGTCGCTTGGCCATCGACCGTAATCGAGCCGAGACCTTTTTCGATGTTCAAAGTATAGTCTTCTCTATATCCGAGAATGTCGAGTTTTATGGCTCCGACTCCGCCATCTATTTCGCCCTTTCCGAGTATTTCAGCTTCGATATCGATTTCGCCGACTCCAGCATCGAGGTCGAGGTCGGTAAGACTGGAATCGCGGACGGTGGTCTTTCCTACCCCGCCGTCGATGTCGGTGTGGTCGAAGGTACAATTTTCGATGTTGAGCGTGCCAGCTCCTTGGTCGAAGTCAAAGTAGTCTGCATCTATATCTTCGATGTTTACAACGCCTGCGCCCTGGTCTATACTGAGTCTATTTAACGAGGTGTAAGATGGAACAGTCACTATTATAGTTCCGCCTTTTCCGCCATTCCATATACTATGGGAGCGTTCTTCTATTTTAAGTGTGGTTCCGGATGTGCGAATGTCGAATTTGCTGCGGACATTTTCTTTTTCGATGGAAAATTCGTTTCCTTCGATTATGCGAAGGCTCGTCACTTTGAGGTCGATGTCTATTTTATCGATTTCTTTTATGTTTAGTTCGTGGAGGTCGACTTTTTCACTGACTTCGGGTTGGTCGTCGAACCCGCCCGCTATTCTAATCATCAGGCCTAAACCGCTTACGACAGCCGAAAAAATGGAGACACAGATGAGAACTGCGAGCGAAATCGCGAATATTTTTACAATCTTTTGGTCGTTCGTCATCTCAGCGATATTCCTCCAAAGACGGCTTCGCTTTCGATATAGAGAGTTTTCTCTTTTTTCGCCTTGCTATCCGTATGGTCTTTTTGAACGGTGCTTATGCTTCCGAATACGCGGGTCGAGTTCATCTTGACGGTCACGTCATTAGGTAGGATGACATCCACTTTGGCGAATACGGAAGATATTTTGAGGCTGGCGTTGTCGGCGATTTTGGCTTCACTAAGGTCCAAAGTACAATGTCCGAATACCGTATCGACGACTGCTCCTTTGAAGGCTCCCTTGATGGATTTGTTTTCGTCCGACATGACGACCGCAATTTCTTCGAGTTCATCGCTCTTTTGTATTTGAACTTTCACTTTAATTTTCTCTCCGTACACTCCTTTGTAAAGGACAGACAGACCGATTACGACTATCATGAACGGGATGAGCAGTTTGAACAGTAGATGGAAGCTAATGAAGCCTTGTGCTCCGAGCAAAAGAGCAACTCCGATTATGAGCCAGACTAACGAAGAGTATTTTTCTTTTCCACTCACGAGTTCTATGATGGATGGGACGATTATGAAGAGTGTCCACCATCCATCGAAGAATATGTCGACGTGCGCTATTCCCAAGGCATTGATACTGAGAATCAAACCTATTATTATCAGAACCAAACCCCACATGATTTTTGATGTGTTTTTCATACTTAATACTTTATCCTTTCTTGATTCTAATTATAACAGTTATGAACTGGATATGCAAATAGTTTGGAACTCAAGTTATGAAGCCGGGTCGAATGAGTAAAAATTTTTAGTTGCCGAAATCATTTTCCGAATTACCGAACTCTGCTAGTTCACTCGACTCGCTTACGGCTAGATTGAGGGACGGTTTGATTTCGTAGATGCTCTCCTTTATCTCATTTATCTTTTCTAAGGGTAGTCCAGTGATGTCCATTATGTCTTCTATTTCAAATTCTCTCATGAGCATCTTGCGGGCTGTTGCAAAGTTAGCTTTTTCTTGGCCTCTAGCTTCTCCTCTTTCTTCGCCTTCTTCCTCACCAATGGCTTTCATCATGTCGTCGTGACTGTATATCAGGTATCTATCTGCACTCTTTTCCAAGTTGTATGCCTTTTTTAATACTTTTTTCATGATTTCACTTCCTTCGTATATTTCGTCTAATTCTTCGTGATTGCTACTCGCGAATATGTACAACAAGTACTCGAGCGAGTCTTTCTTCTCTCTGATGGTATTATAATCAATTTTAGATAATTTATCTATGTCTATATCCGTAATGTTTGCCAGGTCCGTTCTAGGAAGTCGTAAGTCCTTTTCCATGATGGCCGAGCCGGCCTGCTCC
>CAYYLF010000024.1:0-19394 GCA_964472425.1 uncultured Muribaculaceae bacterium
AAATTGCCAAAAAAATTTTTCCACCAAAAAATCGCCACTTTATTTTGTCGACTTTTAGTGCTAAATTTCTTTATCTATCTAGATAAAGTTTCCCTTATCATGGCAGATTAATTCGATGAGTCATTTATCCCTTAGGCTCATCGTCATCCTTACATATGTACCAAATGACGAGTGCGACGAATATCACTATGATTACGTTTCTCATACAACTTTCCTAACCTTTCGTATTATGTGCCACTTTAAAGGGTCACATCCCGCCACGCGATACTCCTCACCTAAGCTTTGTAGATTGACTTCCAAAGATAAAGCGTAATCTGGCCTAGGAATGAGTATGTATTTTTTCTTTTTCTTCTTGACGTAAACTCTCGCCTTCGACTTCTTTTTAGTATGATTCTTTATCTGAGATTTTATCTCTATTTGTTCTTTCAAAGAAGCACACCCGACGACTTGGACATCTTCACTTCTCAAAACGACCACCTTATCAAAATTTGTCCGATAACTCTTACCACTTATCCCGATTTTTGCCGATTTAGAGGTCTTTTTTTTGAGCACTTTGTACATGTAAAAGTATTTCTCATCCATCGCATAAACGTATCCATATCCGTTATCCCATTTGACTATCTTACCTTCTCTCACCACACACCTCGTCTTCTCCTTTCTTGCAAATATTTCCTCCCGTTCTCTCACGTTCTCGATTACCCTTTCTGGAGCCACATTTACTAGCCGCAGAGCCTCAGAATTCGAGAATTTACAAAATCCACTCAAATTGAAAGAATACTTGCTCGAATTTATCGCGATAGCTTTCGGAGATTTATCGGTCTTGTATATTTCGTGACACCACAACAGCTCATCTTCCACCCGACTGACGTAAAAGTATCTGCTACCCTTTTTCAAAATGTCACCCTCCATCTTATGAGAATTTTTAGGGACGCGGCAATGTAACAACTTGATTTCCGGGTGTTTTTTGCTATAAAGATACAAAAATCTTTCGATTCTCTTCATACCTTCACAACTCATCTCGCCAATTTTCTTCACGAAGTTCCTCCTACCTATCGACCACACACCAGGCAAGACTACGTATGACTCCTTAGTAAAAGACTCATTCGACACGTGAAATTTCATACTCTCGCTCCGAGCCACATGGCTACCCGTCACCATGATGGCAAATACGCGCTTGGGCGTCCTCCTCATCACGATAAAAGGGCCGTCTCTATGACCTTCTGGAATTCTTTTTTTCTCTCGTTCGGTCTTATAACGATTCGCCCAAACGATATCTCCTTCTTTCAATGACTCGTAGTTGTTCATGACTGCCTCACCTCGTATGACTAGTTTCCTTAATTTAATTTTATAATCATTCCGAAGTTCGGTAAATCTTTTCTTGCACGAAAATTATACAAAAGATTGTAAATAAAAAGACCCACGAAAGGTCATAAGAACATTGCCATATAAAGTGGAATGTATAGTATATCTTTGTTGTTAACTTTTTCACCTATATTCTTAGAAGATAATCTGATACCTTGAAGTACGCCCCAATTAGCCATAACGGAATTCAAAGATTTCGACTTCGTGTTATCG
The DNA here is from genome assembly GCA_964472425.1 of uncultured Muribaculaceae bacterium. GTDB lineage: Bacteria > Bacillota_I > Bacilli_A > RF39 > UBA660 > RUG11867. The sequence continues at coordinate 1,576 of CAYYLF010000024.1, forward strand.
GCTGACTTCACTTCCACGGCCGTCGCCTTCTTGTCGTAACGAATGAAAAAATCTATTTCCAAAGTTGAATTGTGCTCGAAGTAGTATAATTTTTTATGAGACTTAGCAAACATATCCGCGACTATATTTTCGTAAATTGCACCTTTATATATGCCCAAGTTGCCTTCCATTATTTCGAGAGCCATGCCATCCTCTAACATGGCCACGAGCAATCCTGTATCTTTCATGTATACTTTGAATATGTTTGCTTTAACATTACTCTCCAAAGGAAGTTCGGGAATACTTAAATTGTGACAGAAATTGATTATTCCCGCGTCGTAAAGCCACTCTAAAGAACTATAATATTTTTTGGCCGAGCCATTTTTATCGACTAAACTATATCGAAACTTCTTGTAATCCTTAGAAAGATGTTTCGGAATAGAATCGAAACAACTTCTGATTTTCGCTTTATCTTCGGCATCCGCATACTTCACGATGTCCTCACGATAACCGTCGATTATGTCGCGCTGTATTCTCAATACGGAAGCAAAATTGTGAGTAGTCACAAATTCGTCGACGGCACGTGGCATTCCACCGACGACTATGTACTCTTTAAATAATTCCATCATCCTCGAATGAATTCCATCGGGAACAGTCTTGCGGTCATCAAAGTATTCTTTCAAATACCCGATTGCCTCCACGTTCATACCACTTGCCCAACAAAACTCCTCAAAATCTAGAGAATTCATCTCCAATCTCTCGACATATCCGACCGGAAAAGAAGTCGTTCGCTTATATGCAATTCCGAGCATAGACCCAGACGCAATACAGTCGAATCTCTCGTCCATTGCCAAAAACTTTAAGGCCGTAATCGCATTTTCACACGCTTGTATCTCGTCTAAGAAAATGAGTGTTTTCCCCTCTACTATATTTTCTAAATTTGAAATTCGCAAATAGATTTGCTTTAAAATAGTATCTGGGTCTAAATCTCCATCGAATATATTTTTATAATTCGGATGCTCTATAAAATTTATATATATTTCATTCTCGTAATTTTCCTTTGCAAATTCCCTTATGATATACGTCTTTCCGACTTGTCTTGCCCCGACTACCAAAAGACAATTGTTCTTGTGCTCATCTTTCCATCTCTTTAAATCTCCTAAAATCTTCCTTTTAAGCATAAAATAGACCTCCTACAGTTTCAATTATAGCACTACTCGCCACTTTTCCAAAGGAATATCGCACTCTACTTGCCACTTTTTCAAAGGAATAATTGTCATAACGTGCGACTTTTTCAGAGGAAAGTCTCAAAAAGAGACCCATAAGGTCCCATCTACTCTAAAATCATCCCGTCTATACACGTATCGTACAACCATCGTTTCAAATCGTCCCATTCTCCACTTTCGTAATATTTAATCAATTTCTCATAGAAGAGAGGTTGGTCATCCTGGGCTATCGAAATAATGCCACAACCATTTTCTATCATCATTTTATTCGCAAATAACATGGCGACTCGTTTATTCCCATCTATGAACATCTGCCTTCTCATCACCCACAACATCACCTCTAAAGAAATCTCCGTCTTACTTTTCCCTTCTTGAGCTAGCAATCTTTCCAACTCTTCTTTAATTTGACTCTCTATCGGAAACTGTGGTTGCCAAGAAGTTCCACCTATATGTACGGGCGTCGTCCGAATTATCCCTAAATTGTTCTTCGGCACCAATTTATCTGCAACTAGACGATGTATTTCACACAAGGATTTGTAATCACTTTCGATTCCCTCCATCTCTAAAATGAACTCCCAAGCATATTTCAAATTGTTGATAGCAATCACATCGTTCACCGAAAGACCATTGACGATTCCACCATCGTATATCGCTTGCGTTTCTGGATAAGTAATTCCTATACCCTCCAAATTGGCACTTTTCCAAATATAATCTACTATATTTCTCTTAGCGACAAATACATTCTGTTCTCTCGTCAAATTATACTTATTATCCATTCTAGTCACCTCTAGTAATCATAAATATATTCTACCAAACGTAGTATAAAACTTCAATAAAAAGCGCCGTTTCAAAATGCACAATTATTCATTCCAAACCGTCTATGTACTCCTGAAACTCCTTGGGCAAAGGACTTTCAAAATACATCCTCTCTCCCGTCACGGGATGATTAAACTCTAGACTTTTCGCATGCAAAAACTGTCCGAACTCACTCGCCTTGTCGGTCGTATACACGGGGTCGTTGTGTACGGGATAACCGATGTACTTCATGTGAACCCTTATCTGATGAGTTCGTCCCGTCTCGAGTCTCAGTTCGACCAAAGTATGGTGCTTGTACCGCTTCAGTACCTTCAAATGGGTCACGGCCTCCTTCGCATTCGCACTCGTGACCGTATACCGAAGTCTATTCTTCGCATCCCTACCGATGGGCGCGTCGACCGTCGCCCTAGCATTCGGAAATACGCCATCCAACAAAGCCACGTACACCCGCTCGATGGTCTTGTTCTTGAACCCTTCGGCCAACACGTTGTGAACTTCGTCCGTTTTGGCGACGAGCAACACTCCACTCGTATCTTTGTCTATGCGATGGACGATTCCGGGTCGAATCTCCCCGTTCTCGTGCGATAATCTATTCGTATGCCCGACGAGAGCATTCACCAAAGTATGCTCTTCGTTTCCATTGCCCGGATGGACGACCATCCCGGAAGGCTTGTCGACCACGATTATGTAGTCGTCCTCGTACAAAATGGAAAGAGGAATATCCTCTGGAGTAACATCTATAGGCTTCACATAATCGTCTGGCAAAACGATACGCATCCCGTCCCCGACTTTAAAACTCGGGGCTTCGCACACCCCGTCGACCGTCACCTTTCCAACCTTAATCATCTCGATAATCTTGCTTCGAGAATAACTAGTATTCTCACTCAGATACTTGTCTAGTCTTACCTTTTCCTCTGTCTTTACTACTACTTCCACTTCTATCTTCTCCTTTGCACATACTTATCATGAGTAACCCGATTCCGACGACTATGCACACATCCGCGACATTGAAGACGGGAAAATTGTAACCGAAAATGCGAAACTTCAAGAAATCTCTGACCATTCCCAAAAACAGTCTGTCAGATAGATTTCCGAATATTCCTCCGAGCAACAATCCGAATGCCACTTCGTTGCGGACGTTTTGGATAAAATCTTTACTCATTCTGATGAGCATAATCGATACGACGAGACTCAACGCGACCAAAAAAATCGTTCGACCTTCCAAAATGCTGAAAGCCGCGCCCGTATTGTAGACGCACGTCACTGAAAAAAAATTCGCGATGACATTCACGGTTCCATTTGGCGCGAGCCACGTCTCGACGAGTATCTTCGTAATTTGGTCCAAAGCTAGAAAAATCGCTCCCAAGGCAAAAACTTTTTTGTTCATAAAATCTCCTACCAACCATTATACTACTAGGCCGACAAATCTACAAGTATCACGTCTGCCCCGAACTTGACGATTTGGCTGAACTTGATGTTCGTCTCGACTCCGAAGGAAGTGTACCTCTTCAAAAATTTGGCCGGCTCGACCACCAAATACAAGATTTCTCCCGTCTCGTTCACGACTATGTCGCATATCTTGCCTATTTTGGCCCCGTTTTTCGTATTGACGATATCCTTAGATTGTAAATCGCTCATTCGCATAAATACCACCTAATTAATTATATGAAAACTCCTCTTCTCTACTCCAAAAGTTTTTTGATGTTTCGCATGGCATTCGATTCGATACGCGAAATCTGGGCCTGACTGACCCCGAAATCCTCGGCGATTTCGCTCTGGGTTTTTCCTATTATATAGCGGCCTACGAGCACTTCTCGTTCGCGACTTTTTATTTTCATGAGGGCTTCTCGCATGGCAATCAACATGTCCTTATCTCGATTCACGGCCTTCATGTCGGCCACCTGGTCCAAAAGGAAAATCGTGTCGCCCCCGTCGTTGTAAATCGGTTCGAAAATCGAAATTGGGTCTTGCAAAGCCTCCAAGGCTTCCCTTATCTCGAACTCCTTTAACCCCAGTTCGCGAGCGATTACGGCATTCCGAGGTTCCACTCCGTACACGTTCGCATACTCTTCCTTGAACTTCAATATGCGATAAGCCGTATCCCTGATACTTCTCGCCACGCGGACGCTCGAATTCGTCCTGATGAGTCTCTTCACTTCGCCCAAAATGAGAGGCACGGCATACGTCGAAAACATCACTCCGTACTCCATATCGAAATTGTCGACCGCCTTTATGAGGCCTATACATCCGACCTGAAACAAATCGTTCATGTCGATTTCCTTATTTCGAAACTTCGAAATGATGGAAAGAACCAACTTCAAATTCCCGTTCACCAACTTTTCCTTGGCCGATTCGTCCCCGGCCTTGTACTGAGCGAACAACTCTTCCATTTCCTTGTTCGACAACACCTTCAACTTGTTCGTATCGATTCCTACTATATCTACTTTGTATTTACTCAAAATATAATCCCCCTGACAAGTTGATTATGGGGGATTATGCCAAAACTTATTCAAAATCGAAATTTATATCTGTCTCCCAAAGGGGTAGCTCACAAGCCACCGTGCGAACGAGGACGACCTCATAGAACTTGTAAAAGTGAATTTCTCCGAATCCGCGGGAAACGTCATAACTTTCGAAAAGAGATATGCACTCATCTCCATCCGCGTCCTTCGTAACTTGGGTCACGTATCCGACTGTACTCTTCCCATCTTGGAACTTCACCTGCGCCTTTCGCCCGACGTTTTCCGATATGCTCTTTTCACTCAATCGGCTTCTCTTTTGTACGCTCATCTGCTCGTCCAAGACGACTAACTCCGCGTCGCCCTCTTCGACGAACACTTTATCTCTGAGCTTGTCGTTTATGAGCACGTCCAAGATGCGAGACTCTTTCCTGCTGCACTTGTCGCTTATCCAATACGTCTCCAAAGTGAGCATGGCAAAATACCTCTCCTCTTCGGTGATACCTCCCTCCAAATCGAATGGCAAGTACACTTTTTTGACCACTTTTCTCTCCTCGTCGCTGAGCTCTATCCATATAGTCTCGTCTTCGACGTACTCCCCGTGCCTCGAAATCACGCATGCCTGAGTCACGATATCCTCTTCCGTAAACTCCAAATTGTTGGAAAGTATCTTCATGAGCATCAATGCCGCTTGCCCATCCAGCAACATGCCGCATATGTATCTGACCTTTTTGTAAGGCAATCCGAAGAGAGTTAGCAACTGGTTGAACTTAGTAAACACATCTGCATAGGCCACGTATGCGGCATCGACTGCCCTAGTAAACTCTCTGTCTAATTTTTTCAAATTTCTGCACGCAACCTCGATTGCCTCCCTATTCTTCTCGATTACCATCTCGGCGAGCCCGTGTAGACAAAGCGCATTCTTGTCGAAAGACAAAGTGACGAGTTCTCCCTTCACAAGTCGCGCATCGACACTCGAACTTTCCGTAATCATACCGACGATTAAATCGTCATCCTCGATATAATCGACGGTCGTAGCCCAAAGCCCCTCGAGCTCTTCGTCGGGTCGCCTCACCAAGAAATGCAACTCGTGAGGATTCCCTTCGCGTCTAAAACTGTCGAGCTCCTCCTTCGCATCGACCAAGCGAGCCCCATCCCTTCTCGCCGGCAACCTGCGCCGAGCCTCTTCGAGCACCCTCTCTTCGTACGGATAATCGTCTACCACTTCTACCGCAAAATCGGAAAACACTTCGTACGTTAATCTCTCATCATCATCCAAAATCTTCTCCTCCAAAGCGTACTCTCTCTTCAAAGGGTACAACACCGTCCCGGACACCTCGTCTATGAGGACGAACCCGTAAGAAAACTCGCGAGACTCAAAATCCGCCTTACTCTTCTCGAACGACACGTCCCTTGGAGCAATCCGTAAAATCTTGCCGACGTACTCTCTGAAATTCATTTCGCTCACTCTTTTGTACATGTCCGAACCAACTTCTTTCGCAAGTATTATACCAAAAGAAAAAGGACGAGTCTACCCGTCATATCTTCATCACACTCTTGAGCTTCTTGATGACCTTCTTCTCGATTCGCGAGATGTACGACTGACTTATCCCCAAAAGGTCCGCGACCTCTTTCTGAGTATACTCCTCCGTGTTGTTGAGCCCGTATCGCATGGTCATGATTTCCTTATCTCGCTCCGGCAAATCCTCCAAACACTCCAAAAGCTTGGTTCGAGCCAATTTGTTCTCTATCTCGTCGTGTACGACATCCGGCTCGGTCCCCATAATGTCTTCTAAATGGAGCTCGTTCCCTTCCGAATCGTAATTCAAAGCATCTTCGAAACTGACCTCCCCTTTTCTGTTCTTGTTCTTTCTTATATACATTAGTATCTCGTTCGTTACACACCGCGACGCATAAGTCGCAAGCTTTATGTTCTTGTCGACTTTATAAGTCATTATCCCCTTTATCAATCCCAAGGACCCGATGGACACCAAATCCTCGAGGTCGTATCCCGTGCTATCGAACTTTTTAGCCAAGAAAACGACCAATCTGAGGTTGTGTTCGATGAGGACGTTCCTAGCCTCCATATCGCCACTTTGACACTTAATTAACAAATCGAGTTCTCTTTCCTTATCCAAAGGAGGCGGCAAGGCGTCGGTACTTCCGACGAAGAAACAATCGTTGTACTTCTTCTTCAAATACTCGATAATCTTCTTAAAAATCATAAATTCTCCATTCTAGCATTCAAAAGCACATTACAACCATCTATGTTGAACTTCACTTCCGAAAGTCCCACCAAAATGCCCTTGTACTCGACTCCATCGACGAGCAAACATTCTGGGTTAAAACAATATAGAAGCCCGTGATGGTTCAAAGCGTTGTACGGAACGGGCACCAACTTCAACTTGTGATAGACGATGTACTCCTTCTCGACCAATATTATGGGTTTCCCACTCACAGGACTCACGAGCTTATTTCCACTATCCAAATACCCAGTCCCTTCGAACACTCCCCCATCGTAAAAGATTTTGAGCGCATGTCGGTTGTTGTAGTTGTTCTTCAAAGTTCTCGACAACTTGTAATACACCCCGAGCACCAAAGGACTCAAGACGAGGACGAGCAAATACCTGAGTCCGAACTCACCACCGACTTGGAACTCCGTATAGAGATAATACTCGAATCCCCCTAAGATTATCCCGACCAAATAGAGATACAAAGCATTGTAAAACGTATACTTCGCATCCTTGTACGAAAAAGTTGCTACGACCATCGCGACGTTCAACGCTATCTTGAAAAAGAACATTCCCACCGACCCGAACTCGACGAACATCGTCGTCATACTGACTTCTCCGACGAGACTTCCGAGTGCCATCCTCCACGCAGGACACTTCCTCTTCAAGAGCAACTTGACCGTCGATAGAAGAGTAAAATCGAAGACGAAGTTGATGAACATCACCAAATCCCAATACACGACCACGTACACCACCACCTTCGTATCAAGTATAAAAAAAAGACACCGAATTAAGTGTCACAATGTGTCATAGACTTCTACTTTTTTTAGGCTCGAGTCCTCCGACCTTCCTCTCCATTTTCTCGAGTTTGTTCAAATAGTCCTCGACGACGCCTTTATCCAAGAAAAACGAATACCTTTCCAAGAGGACATTCCTCATGAGTTCTATCCGAGGGACCAATGCTTCTCTCGCTTCGTCGTTGTCCTCGTCCTCGTCCGCATTCGCGACCGCGAGATACAAGTTGATGATATCCTTCAAAGATTTGTTCAACTTCTTGGTCAATATGTAGTGCATCATCTCTTTATTGTAGAGAGTTATCTTCGTCTTCTTAGAAAACTCGTATCCGCCAGCTAAGGCGATTGTTTTCTTACATTTTGCACATTTGTCAGTTTTATAAATCGCATAGTATTCCATTTTTATCACTCCATCAAATCGGGTCTTTTGAGTCTCGTCCTCGTCTTGCGTTGCTCTTCTCTCCAGGCGTCCACTTTGGCATGGTCCCCGGACAATAACACCTCCGGCACTTTCATACCTCTATACTCGCTCGGCTTCGTATAAGAAGGATAATCCAAGAGTCCATCCTCGAACGTCTCGGTATCCAAACTCTCGCTCGTAATGGCCCCCGGCAACAGTCTCGTGACAGCATCTATGATTGCCATCGCGGGAACTTCCCCGCCCGTGAGAACGAAATCTCCCATCGAGATTTCCTCATCCACGATGGTCTTTATTCTCTCGTCGAATCCCTCGTAATGGCCACATAGCAAGATAAGATGCTTACAATTCCTGTACTCGCGTGCCTTCGCTTGTGTAAACTTCTCCCCATCCGGAGTGAGCATGACGACCATGGAATCGGCACTCCGTACGGCATCCAAACACTCGAATATCGGCTCACACCGAAGCAGCATTCCAGGTCCACCACCGTATATCGAATCGTCGACCTGCCCATTCTTCAAAGGAGTATAATCGCGAAAATTCACGAGCTCTATGTCGACTATTCCTCTCTCTCGAGCCCTTTTGATAATCGATTCGTTTAAGACGCCATCGAACATCCCTGGAAACAAAGTCAAGACCGTAATCTTCATACTATCAAAGCCTCCACGTCTCTTACTTCGATTGCAGCTCCTTCGACATCCACTTTCACTATGTACTCGGGAATGACCGGGACCATAAACTTCTTCTCATAATCGACGGCCAATATTTTGTATCGGCCATTGTCCAAAATCTCCTCGACTTTGCCGTACTCCTTGCCACTTGAAGTGACCGTCAGCCCGAACAAATCGTCGATTATATAATCGCCTTCTTCTTCGCCCAAGTCTTCTCTTGCGAAGAACACGTCGTAACCGATATACTTCTCGACCAAGTTGATATCCTTCATATCGTCGATTGTAACCAAATAGTGCTTCTTATAAAACTTCACATTGGTAATCGTGTGCTCTTCCTCATTTAAGTATATTCTGTTGCCTTTGACAAATACCTTCTCGGGACTCTCGAACCTATTCTTGACCTTCAAATCGCCTCTCAAGCCGTGAACGCCTTGCACGAATCCTATATAAATCCTCTCCATGAGCCATCACTTCGTTTCTTTTTTATAGATTATAGCACAAACATCTCCTTTCTTAAAGAAAAATCGACTCAAAAAGCCCATCTTTAGTAGATGAGCACAATTCATTTTTATTCTATGACATATGGATTTTCAGAACTTCCATCACCCGAGATAATTCTTACTGAAGAATTAAGATAAACACCAAGAAAAATGTCTAGCTATTTATAAAAAGAATCAATTCTCATTCTACTCTCCTTCGATTATTTGATATTTCCCGCTTACTGATTCTTAAATAGCCATTTTGACAATTTTGTACTTATATTGGGCAGTTAGTTGCATGTTTATATGATTTTTAACTATCTTTTTCATATTTTTATATTTCATAATCTCACTCCAGTCAAGCATAAACATATTTATATGATTATAACATTTTAAGAAATCCATCAATTTTTGATGAATAATATAAAAGGAAAAATTGACTATCGATTTACTTCGCTATCACATAATTTATTTTCTACTTTAATCCTAGTTTATTCTCTAGTTTATCACATAATTTATTACCCGGTTTATTACCCGGTTTATTACCCGACTAAAAACTAAAAAAGCACCTCGTCCAAAGAAACAAGATACTCTTTCTATCACAAATGGTAACATCTTATAGCTTGTTCTTTCTCTTCCCAAATTTGCTCGGCTATCTCGACCCCAAAATCTATCCCGTCTGTTGTCAAAAAACTGTTGAAGACGATTTTACCGTCGAACATGAGCAATGTAGTACAGATTCTTATAGGAAGATTGTCGGTCACGATAATCTCATCCAAATTGGCACGTATTCCTTTGACCATATATAACTTCCCTTCCGTCGATAATATCTCCGTATACTCTCTTTCAAAACCGACGACGAAAAACATGTCGCTCGTTACCGCAGACTTAAAACCGCGCACTTTTTCCAATTTTTCTTCCGAAAACCTGTACCTGTTTTCATCTACAAACTCGTCGATTACTTCCTTATGATTCCAAACGTAATCGTTTATAGGACTGAGTTCCCTTCCTGTAAAACACTTTTGTTTGTATATCTTTTTGACATCTTCGTCGATTTTATACTTGTCGTTCGCATACTCCAAAAGAGCGAAATACAACTCGTAAAACTCGTCTGCCGCCCGTCTACAAAGATGTGCATCATTTTGAGGAACGACTGCAAACTTCCAATCGATGTCTCTTCTCTTTTCCAACCTTTCGCGATATTCTCTCGGAGTAGCACCATTCATCACACCACACGGCATCTCGTCCATCGCCTCGTTCACGATTCCCATCAACTTCTCGTCGTCACTCAAAAGTCGCTTCACCATCGTCTGGTCGTTCATGACCCTAGCTCTATCGATGACGTCGAACAGAAGATTTTGAAGAACACCATACTCTTTCACTGCCTCGACCATTTTTTTAATTTTCTTCTTTCTTATTGGAAAACCGCAATAAAATATGTCGCGAAAATCGTCTAGTCGCGCTTTCGTAATTCCATTCACACCGAATTCTTTCTTTTGACTATGCAAAATATCGAAAATATCGTAATAGTCTCTATATCCGACAGACTCCACTACCAATCCGGTCGGCAAAGTCTCCTCTAAAAACTCGCAATAAAAATGAAAAAGCGGATTCGTGCACAATTCTTCGACCTTCTTTGTAGACATCCCTACCACATTTGAAACGATACTCACGAGAGAAAAAATAGGCAAAAAACCGTACGTCTTCACTATTCCGACCATGAGAGTTGTAACCTCGTATATATTGTACTCTTCGGCCTTATAAAACTTCAAAGTCTTGCTCACTGCATCCTTTAATTCGTCGTAAACTTCGCAACTGTCGATGTCGATTATGCACTTGTCGTTTAAAGTTCGAATTTCCCACGCGTACTTCTCCTCGTCCTCCTCCGTAACTTTATTTTCTCGAATGTAATCTAAAAAATCCAATTCCCTTTTTGTACACAATGTGAGCAAAAACATATCCTGCTCGAGTGACTCCACTATCTCGTCGGCCATTTTGGCTCGCGAGATGTTATCATACTCCTTACCACCGTACACTAACCTCAAGTACGTATCGTACACTAATTCCTTTACCTCTTTTTTCAATACTTCTTTTAACTTCATACTTTCAACTTTTCAACTATTTTTATAAAATCGTCATACTGCCTTTCTTAAATTGATTATAAACGATAAGCAAAAGAATTACAATAAAACTCGCACGATTTGTTAACCGAGACATTTCCTGTACACTTTTTCGCGTTCAAATTTTGACTTCTCGACAAAAAAGGTTATAATTAAACTATAATATAAAGGAGCTGAGCATATGAATATACAAAAATACTATAAAATTTTGGGACTTCCTCTGACCGCGACCAAAGAAGAAATCGAAAATAGGTACAAAACTTTAAGTGAACGTTACCACCCGGATGCGACAATCGAAGAACTGAAAGCTCTTGCCGAAGTGACTCAATCCTACCGCGCAATTCTAAAATATCTAGAGGACCGAGAAACTCTTCGCCGCGAAAAGAAAGCTCAATACATCTTGCAAAGAAAAAGGATAGTTGGCAAGCTTCAAAATGCCATTCGCATAGGTGGAATGAAAGCGTTTACTGCGACGGCTGTAGCCACTGGCATTTTGATTTCTACATCTGCATTTGTGGACGTCTCTGCCCTCACTATCGAAACCTTAAAAAACTTACAAGGACCTACTTCGTCGAACGAAATGCAAAGTGAAATGCCCGATGCCTCGTCCATCGCCCCGATATTCGACGAAGTCGTCACGACCTCAGAAATGCCAGAATACATATCACCAACGACACTGCCATCTGAACTTCCGGCCCCGACCGAGCCTATCGCCATCGATTCGCCTGCTCCAACAGAGACACCGAACATAAATGAATACACCGAAAATGGTCACATCATCGAAAACGTCGATGGAGTTACCTATGTGGATGGCTATATGATTGCCAACAAGACCTATTCACTACCTAGAGACTACACACCTAAAGACACAAAAGTACCTGTCACAGCCGAAAACGGACCGGAATTCTTGGATGGACAAACTCTAGACGCCTTCCGAGCCATGCAAGCGGATGCTTCGTCTCTCGGACTAAATCTCTGGATTGCGAGCGGCTACCGTTCGTACGACTACCAAGAAAGACTCTACGACAAATACGTGAGAACCGATGGTTCACTCGCCGCGGACACTTACTCTTCTCGCCCAGGTCACAGTGAACACCAAACGGGATATGCTTTCGACTTAAACTCGGTCACTCGAGCCTTCGCAAACACGCGCGAAGGGATATGGATAAACGAAAACTGTTACAAATACGGCTTTATAATCCGTTATCCACTAGGCAAAGAAGCCGAGACAGGCTACATTTATGAACCGTGGCATCTTCGTTACGTAGGACCGGAACTTGCCACCCAACTCTACAACGGAGGCGATTGGATAACGATGGAAAAGCACTTCGGAATCACTAGTAACTACGACTTCGCCGAAAGCCTCGACAAACCTCATACAAAATAACGCTCAAAAAGTCCCCCGCGAGGAGTCTACTGAAAAATTAGTAATTTCTAAAAATCGACTACTCCTCAAAGATGGGGTTAACCGATTTTTTGGTGGTATAACCTCTAATTCTCTATTTCCGAGCAATTAAAAGGAGCTACAGTCTTCTTAGTACTCCGCCCCCAATTTTTGTCAAGAAAAATCTTGCCATTTATATAAAAGTATATTATAATCATAAATAGGAAGAGACGTGCCTATCCGGCCGTTTGCTTTCCCTATTGAGCTTAGCAACAGACTAGATATCTCAGGAATCTAGTCGTTGCTTTTTTTCGTGTTGTGTGTTCGTCATCTGCATATTATCAGTGACAAAATCACCAATAATAGCATGAAGACGAGCGTTCTGTAGAAAGTCTCTTTCTTCATAAACAAACGTCTCCGTATCACTCGATTTTCGAAGTCGGTTTTCCAACTCCCCCTGAGTCTAAAGATAAAAGGAAAGGCAAAACGACCAGATGGTTCGTCTCTTCGAGATAATATTAAAACACATATAAAAGGGTTTGTCAACACGCTCAAGCCCCTGTAAATAAAAGGAAAATTAGCAATTTTGACGATTTGCCAAAAGCGCATTTTGGCATATAAAAAAACCGTCAAAATGACGATTTATTTTATATCGACCCTTAACAAATGAGCGTTCGCGACCGATTCGCTACCGTACACGAACAATACATCTGCCCCGTCGAAGTCGACATATTCTGGTACAAAATCCATTCTTATATATCTCAAATCGACTAGAGTAACTTTTCCATAATACGGAACTAACAAAGGTGCTAAACTGCTACCGAACGAATCTCTAAACAAGACGAGTTCTCTTTCTGGGCCTCGCTCATTCGCAATTTCCACTATGGCCGAAGGTCCACTCAAAAATACATCGTACGAATCGACTCCTTCGAGTTTCACTTCGTCGTATACTGGTCTAATTCCATATTCCAAATGCTGCACCCGAGCTCCATCCAAAATGTCACTAGTGTAGTACTCTATCACATCCGGCCTGACAAAAGGACTTCCTTTCGCATAAGTCGCCCCATAGAAAGGCTCGTACTTCTTTACATCGTAATTCTCTTCAACTGAACCCAACTCGAACTTCTTCTCCAAATCTTTCACGAATTCGAAATACGCATTTTGCTTCAAATGGATATCTGTTCTATAGTAATCGTCCAAAGTCAGCTTCGATGAAAAATCTAACTCCTCGATACCTAATTTCTTGGCTACCACTTCGGACACATTTTTCCTACAACTCTCGGCCCATCCCTCGTTCAACATACAAATCTTCGAAGGAATGACACTGTAACCGATGTGATTTGCTTCATTCGCATAAACTTTGGAGATGTACTCTATTTTTTCGGCAAAATCTAAGACTTCTTTTTGGGAGATTTCATCTACCTCGAAGGCGTATCCATTCTTCACATACACGTCGTTGTAAAGAAAATTCCCGAGCACGTGCCTTTCGTAAATCGTATTCAAAGATATGAGTCCATCTCGAAAAGGAAACTGGTCCGTAAGATATTCGTCCAAATTCCCGACAAAATCTTCCTCCAACTTCTCTTCGCTCGTGAGTCTTCTCCGCTCGAACTTAGAAATTTCGCGGTCCGGCAGGAGCAAATTCGCCAGTCCGAACCCGACTAAAATGAGCACAAACCCGACTGACATGACCTTTTCCTTCATAACTAGAACCTAAAATAGATAAACGGTTTGAACGAATTCGCGACGATTGCCCCGACCGAGAACACGAGCACGACTAGGACACACGCGACCTCGAAAACGTCGAAAACCTTATCTAAATTCCCTTTCCTTAAATTTTCTATTCCCCGCTTCAACCACGGACCCATGCCGAGAACGGCTAGGAAAACTACTATGATGACTTGGCCGACTAGTTCGACTGAGCCCACATTGACTAGAGGCACTCCCGCGCCGACCATACCTAACAAAAAGGTCCCAAGTTTTCCCAAATCGCTCATGTTGAAAATGACGAAGCTCACCAAAATGACCAACCCTGTGTAAACGTAAGCTAAGACGGGATTATCAAGTTTCTTCTTCAAGAAAAACTTTTCGATTAATAAGAATACAAAAAAGTACAATCCCCATAAAACAAAATTCCAATCGGCCCCGTGCCATAGTCCCGTCAATGACCAAACGATGAATACATTTCGAACGTGTTTCCATTTGCTACATCTGCTCCCACCGAGTGGAATATAGACGTAATCTCTATAAAAACTCGACAAAGACATGTGCCACCTACGCCAAAACTCCGTAACAGATTTTGAGACGAGCGGATAATCGAAATTCTCGCAGAACTCGAATCCGAACATGTACCCGAGTCCGATGGCCATATCCGAGTAACCCGAAAAATCGTAGTAAATTTGGAGAGTAAACAAAATGGCAACTACCCAATAACCCAAAGTCGAGCCTTCATTAGCCAAACCGCTCGTCGCGGCCTTATATAGCACATCGGCAATCAGCACCTTTTTCCCGAGTCCTATGACGAACCTTCGCACACCCTTTGCAAAAAGTTCGAAACTCTCGTGCCTTTTAGAAAGCTGTTCTCTGATATCTTTATATCGAACGATAGGCCCGGCGACCAACTGAGGAAACAAAGTGATGTAGGTCATATAAGTTAGTACGTTTCTCTCCGCTTTCACATCACTCCTATAAACGTCGATTAAGTAACTGATATTTTGGAAAGTGAAAAAACTTATTCCGAGTGGCAAGACGATTTTGAGTGTATTGCCATTCAAGCCGAACAGATTTCTAAACGTCTCCCAAAAGAAGTTCGTATACTTGAAATAGAACAGCAATCCTATATCGAAGACGAGTCCCAACGCGAGATACACTTTCTCGGCCTTTCTCTTTTCGATTGCAAGCCCAACTCCGTAGTTTACAATGCAAGAGAGAACCAAAAGCAGTACGTACCACTTTTCTCCCATGAAGTAAAAAGCCAAAGAAAATGCGAGCAAGACTGCATTTCGCCATGACTTCGGCATAGCATAATAGACGAGCAACAGTATTGGCAAAAAAAAGAAGAGAAAACTTACACTAGAAAATACCATAATCTCCTCTCCTTTCTCCTTAACTCAATTTTTCAAAGTTCTCTTTTATTTTAGGTGCCAACTCGTTGGACATGATGAGTACGACCAAATCTCCCTTGGAAAGTACGTACGTATTCTCCGCCTCTACACATATCCACTTGCGTGGGTCGGCATTCTTTTTTATATCTTCGACCGCCTGTTCGGCATCTTTGGCATCTTCGAGTCGAATTAGTACGACCGAATGAGCTATAGAACCGGTCATCGATTCGCTTGCAATAGCTTCTTTGTACTTGACATCCGCGAACGCGTAATATTCGAAATTCTCATCATCCAAAGTGATGTTCTCGACCATCATAGGCATCTCTTCCTCGGAAAGCCCAGCATACAATTTTTCCATTATGTCGGGTAAAGTACCATCGATGTTCTCTTTTTTAGCTGCACACCCTACTAGCAATCCACCGACTAGTATTGCACAAAATAGATAGATAACTTTTTTCATAATTCCTCTTTTCTCCTTCTAACAAAATTTTAACATTTTACTATTGCAAATTCAAGCCCCAAAACGCACTCTGACGAGCCTAACAAATTTAAAAATTACTCTTTTTTTCTCGTAATCATTTATTTTCCAAAAGAAATACTGTATAATGAATTTATTAGTAAGGATAAGTGATAAAAATGAAGTACAAACGAATTCTATCGAACATGCTTTTTGGATTATTCCTATTTTCGATTCTTCCAATCGTAGTTTCTGCCAAAACTACCATAACTACCACGAGCGTCGAAGGCCCAAAAGAGGCCTCGATCGGTGATACGATTTCGCTCAAATTTAATGTAAGATTTTCTGGCCTCGATAAAACTAACACAGACACGGAAGGGTTACTCGGCGTTATCCTCAAATTCTCCATTGACTCGGATGGTTTAATTCCTCAAACGTTCGCTTCTGCTTGGGATACCGAAGTTGAATATGAAGATAATGCTTACGTGGTGGGAAGTGTTCTTAAAGAAAATATGAACCAAACTTGCCAAGACGGAGTTACCGTCTGTGGAGACTATCAACTAGAATTAAAATTCTTCGTAGATAAAACGAGCGCAGAAAACTTTAACATTACTATGGATGAGGTATACGCCGTGACCCTTCTATCTGAACTAGTTAACGAAGATATTACCGAAAAAATCGTCGAAGACAAAGCAAATCTATTAGAATATACTACTCCATCGACATTCGCCATAAAAATCGCCAATGAAAAGACCGACGACCCGATTGTCGCCCCACCAGCTCTCCCTTCATCCGATAAAGAACTGGATGCCTCCAATATAATCCTTAAAACGATTCCAACCACGACTACCGAAGCAAAAAATGAGGCTTCGTCTCCTGCCTCTTCCACACCTGCTCCGGTTAATCCATCCGGTTCATCTAACAACAAACTGTCTCGTCTCGAAGTGAAAGATTACGAACTGTCCTTCTACCCAGACAAAGAGCACTACTCCCTCATCGTCGATAAAGACGTCAATTCGCTAAATATAACGGTCGAACTTGAAGACGAAAAAGCCAGCTATACCATCGAAGGCGCAGATGATTTAAAAAAGGCCGATAATCAAATCAAAATAGAAGTTACAGCCGAGAATGGGCAAAAGAAAGCTTACACCATAGACGCGGTCGTAAACGAAAAGAAAAAAGAATGGTTCCCTGGAACGATCAAAATCTTCGACTACGAAATAAAAAAGAGCTATCTCGTATACGGAGGAATCGCCCTCGGAGTTGTAATCGTTCTCGTAATGCTCAAAGTCATCTTCCGAGCCATTGGGAATAAATTCTCGAACCGAAAAATAAAGAAAGCTCTCAAACAAATAGAAAAAAAGTAAATGCGTTTTACTTTTTTATTTGCCTCGATTCCCTTTTCTAAAACTATCGAACATGTCGTACTTATCCATGTCCCCGAGCCTCCCTTTCCGAGAAGTAGTTCCACTGAACAACTTGGAAAGAACCCAAACGATTACACCAACCAAAATGATAAAATCCATCTACATCACCAGCCCATTCACATTATTTTATCATTAAATCTTCTCCAAGGACAATTAAAAACTCCCACTTTGGGAGTCGTTTCTCAAATTTTGGTGACCCGTACGGGATTTGAACCCATGAATGTATGCGTGAAAGGCATATGTGTTGACCGCTT
>CAYYLF010000025.1:0-18761 GCA_964472425.1 uncultured Muribaculaceae bacterium
AATAATCAAAATATCGTTACCAAAAAATCTGGCGACGAGGGAATAGATGGTATCATCAACCAAGACAAACTTGGACTAGACAAAATTTACGTTCAAGCCAAAAAGATGGAACGAAAACGTAAGTAGACCTGAACTTCAAAGATTTGTGGGAGCCCTTTCAGCCAAAAAATCCAACAAAGGAATATTCATCACGACATCCGACTTCACCAAAGAAGCGCGCGAATACGCTACCAACCTATCCCATACGATAATTCTCATTAACGGCAAAGACCTGACCAAACTTATGATTGAATATAACGTCGGCATCCAAGTAAACTACTCTTACGATATCAAGAAAATAGACAAAGATTACTTCGAAATGATTTGATTAATTATGCCTAAAACTTCTTATTAAAAGTCTGATTTAAAAATTGAACAAAAAGCAAAAAAAGTAATTACACATAAAATAGTTTATCAAAAAAGGAAACTAGGGTGGAAACTATGCTGCCTTTTTTCGTGTCTTGGCCCTATTTACAAAAAAGCGTTTTTACGGTAAAATTATATAGGTGAATAAAATGGCGGACATTCTCACACGAATAAACAAAAATAACCTTTTGCCTCGACTGGTTTCCCTCCTCTTAGGAACCTTCATTTTGACGTTCGTCTACAACAAATTTCTAGTCGCCAACCACATAGTCGTCGGAGGCATAAGTGGACTCGCCATTCTCATCGAAGAAGTATTCCATATAAACACGACCATATTCATAAACATATCGAATCTCATCCTCGTCATCCTGAGTTTCATAGTCCTCGGAAAAAAGAAAACCATCGACCAACTCATCGGATGCATCGCCTACATAGCCATGCTCAACATTACGGCACCCATCGCCGCGGCCGTCGACTTTACCTTTGAATCGTCCATGCTCATGATAATCGTCGTTGCCATCGTCTATGGTGTCTGCAACGGACTCATCTACCGAGCTGGTTACTCGACCGGCGGGACCGATTTCCTCTCGCAAATCCTTTCCGAAAAAATCAAAAAATCGATTACCCAGATAAGCCTCGTCATCTACATAACGATTATCCTTTTGAGTGTTTTCGTCTTCGAAATCCGCGAAGTCATGATGTCCATATTCATAATATATGTCTCCAACAAAATAACCGATATGGTCCTTTTCGGCGTCAGCACATCGAAGATGGTGTACGTCATTTCGAAAAAAAGTCAAGAAATCGAAGACTTCATCATGAATAAAATTAAAATAGGAGCCACCGAAATAAAAGTACGAGGCGGTCTCGACGAACAAAACAAACAAATGCTTTTGTGCGTCGTCCACAATACACAATACGAAAAATTCAAAAGCCACATACTGGCCATGGACCCCGATGCCTTCATCATAACGAACGAATGTTACGAAGTGAGCGGCGGAACCAAATACGAGATTTTACCATTTTGATGTCAAATGTCAACGTTTGCCATCGAGCAAACATACTATGTATGTTATAATTTTAGATATAAGGTGTGATGTAATTTGAGTTTTATAGAACTTCAAAATGTATACAAAATTTATAAAAACGGCGTGACCGCGATTGCCGACATGGACCTAAAAATCAAAAAAGGCGACTTCGTATTCGTCATAGGTCATACAGCCTGCGGTAAATCGACACTCATAAAAATGCTTTACCGCGAAGAAAAACCGACCAAAGGAAACGTCTTCGTCGGAGGCATAAACGTTGCCAAACTAAAAAACAGCAAAGTCTACAAGCTACGGCGCAAAATCGGCATCGTCTTCCAAGACTACAAACTGTTGCCCAAACTTACCGCTTACGAAAACGTCGCCTTCGTCCTAGAGAGCTATGGCTACAAAGAATCGGAAATCAAGCCGAAAGTAATCGAAGCTCTCGACCGCGTCGGACTCAAAGAAAAACTTCGTAGCTTCCCAGACGAGATGAGTGGAGGAGAACAGCAGAGAGTTTGCATAGCTCGTGCCATCGTCAACAAACCGAAAGTTCTCGTGTGCGACGAGCCAACGGGAAATCTCGACCCCGACACCTCCGAAGAAATCATGAAAGTCATCGAAAGTATCAACAAAGAGATGGGCACGACGATAATCATGGCAACCCACGACAGAGACATAGTCAACCGCATGAAAAAGAGAGTCGTCGTCATCAAAAACGGCGTCCTCGTCGGAGACTACGAGAAAGGAAGTTATAAAGTAGATGAAGCCCATTAGAATTTTAGGTAGAAGCATATCTAGCGCCTTCAAAAGCGTCGTTCGCAACCTGAGCTTATCCATCGCGTCGATATCCTGTATCGTAATTACGCTCATAATCGTCGCCTTTGCCATTCTCTTGAGCGTAAACGTGAACAACTTCACCAAAAACATCGAAAGCGACCTCACGATAGTCGTATTCGCCAAAGAAGATACACCAAAAGAAGAGATAGACGCTCTCAAAGCAGACTTAGAAGCCATACCGAACATAACTAACATCGACTACAAAAGCAAAGAAGAACTCAAAACCGAAATGAAGGCCGAAAACGAAACCTACGAAAGTATAATCGACAAATGGGGCGACGAAATAAATCCACTTCCAGACTCCTTCATTTTGACCGTCGAAAAAATCGAAGACATCAAAGAAACTGCCAGCACGATAGGAAACCTCGAACACGTCGACACGGTCAAATATGGCGAAGGGGTAGTCGAAAACCTAGTAGACGTCTTCAGCATAGTCCGAAACGTCACCATAGTTGCCGTCCTCGCCCTCATATTCGTGACGGCCTTCTTGATAAGCAACACGATTAAGATAACGATATACAGTAGAAAAAACGAAATAGACATCATGCGCCTCGTCGGAACTTCGAATACGGTCATCAAACTGCCATTCCTTTTCGAAGGGCTCTTCCTAGGTATCATAGGAAGCATCATTCCGATACTCGGGACCATCTATGGATACGTCTTCTTATACGATAAGATGGGCGGAGTCATGTTTACCGACATAATGCCCCTCATCTCGCCTTACAACTTCGTCTTCAAAGTGAGCATCGTACTACTTATAATCGGGTCCTTAGTCGGAATGTACGGAAGTTACAAATCCGTTAGAAAGTACTTGAAAATATGAGAAAAAACGTCAAAAAGATTTTGCCGTGTTTACTGTTCGCGGCCCTATTAATTCCGTGTTTTAAAGAGCCAGATTCCGTCCTAGCCGTCGGTGGGACCAATGCCAGCACGATAGCCGAAATAAGAAAAGAAATAGCCGACTACAAAGCGAAAAAAAATCAGGCGACTGCCAATCAAAACATGACCCAAAATCAGATAAACTCGAACAAAAACTCGATAGCTCAAAAACAATCGGAAATAGCAACCAACAATAAGAAAATCGAAGAAGCCACCGCGCAAATCGCCGAACTCGACCGAGAAATCGAAGACACGGATGCCAAAATCAAAGAACTGATGCGTTCGACCGCCATTTCCAACGGAGACAACGAATTTTTAGAATACGTGTTCGGGGCCAAAGACATCTCCGATTTCATAATCCGCTATAGTGTGAGCGAAAAGGTCGCTTCCTATAACGAAAACCTGATTACCGATTTCGAAAACAAAATCAAAGAAAACGAACAACTAAAAATCGATTTAGCCAACAGGAAAGTCGAGCTCAACAACCAGATTGCCTCTCTACAAGATTCCTTGAGTTCATTGGGAAGCCAACTCGATTCTTTCGTCAAAGAAGCCTTGAGTGCCGACCAAGAAATCGCGGCTCTCGAAAAACTGATAGAAACCTACAAAAGCCAAGGATGTGGCGAGAACGACCTGATAACCACCTGTGTCAACCTTCAAAGTGACACGGGCTTCCTAAGACCGCTTACTTTCGGAGTTAGAACCAGCAATTTTGGCTACCGATACAGCCCAATCACGGGCGCGGCCTACGACTTCCATTCCGGAGTCGACATAGGCGGAAACTGGGAAGGAACTCCAGTCTACTCGACAGCCAACGGAAAAGTAGCCATGGTCATCCCAAGAAGCAACTGTGGCGGTAACCAAGTCTACATCCACCACACGATTAACGGAGTAAACTATACTTCGACCTACATGCACCTGCTCACGATAAACGTCAAAGTAGGAGACTACGTCACGAACAAATCCGTAATCGGAACAGTCGGAGGAACGACAACTTCGACGAGCTATGGAGGATACGACCGATGCACGACCGGTGCCCACCTCCACTTCAGCATAGCCAAAGGTTGGTACGGTATCACCTACCGCTACTACTACCAGTGGGTCGCGAACTTAGTAGACCCGGGCACTTACCAATACGCGAACATTCCGGGATACGGAGTATACTTCTTCTCGCGAACCTGGTAAACTCGAAACGACGGATAACTACTTCGTCGTTTTTCCATGCGTAGAAAACCATCTTCCACCTTTTAGAATAAATCTACCGACACCACCCAATAAAAAATTCTAAAAATCCGACCCTTTTCACCTTTAAATAATATATAAATTATGATAGAATATACTTAAATTGAGAGGTCGAGCATTATGGGCAAAAAAATTAAACGAATAATAAATCGTCGAACAGTTTTAACGTTTCTCATAGCTTTAGCCATCTGTACGTCTATACCAGCCCTCAAAATTTACTTTACCAAAGTCGACGCCGCAGCCAAAGAAATACAAAACGCGACCGATTTGGCGTACGAAACGAAAAACGATGAAACGAACAACCGCGGTTTCTATGTTGCAAACTTCAAGGCTGAACTAGAAGAGTTCATGGCCGACCGCAATGCCTCGACTTTGACCTACGAATTTGCTGGCGAAAGCTTCTTCCTCGAAGTATTCATCCAAAAAAATGAAGAAGGCGAGTATTCCTTCGAAATAGAAAAAATTTCCAATCCCGAATTCGACATAAACGCACGCATGAACATGAAAGACGTCGAATCCATCGAATACCGAACTGGCAATCCTAGCAAAGCAAGCGTTCTCAAAATAAATCAAAAATACAACTCCGATTACTTCGCCATGACCGATGGAACGTACTACTTTTTGGGAGACGACATCGAATCGATAAGTTACAAAAACAACCACTTCTATTACATGACTTATAATCCCGACTATAAATCCCTAGAAGAGGCGACAGTTTGTTCACCTGAAATCACCTCTAAAATAGAAGGATTCAAAATGTCCGATTACTATTACAACTATGGAAAAATCAACTTTCTCTCGGACTACTACCAAAAACTGTCTTCCAAAAAATTTACCGTCCAAGAAAAATGCGATGAACTGGCCGAAAAAGCAAAAAACCAAACAGACGACCGAGCGGAAGACCATCCCGAAGAATAGTATATGCACTCTCTCAAAAAATTTGAATTATCCCGATAAATATGTTACAATACACTTGTCATTTGCGATTGACTGTGAACACGAGTAGCAAAACTAAACGGCTCAAGAGAGTGGGTACTATAGCTGAAAATACCCATAGCGACGAAGTTTTTGACGAAATTCACTCACACGAGCAAATCGTCCTGTGGGGCGTTAACCTACAAAAGAGCGCTAGAATTTCTAGAATTAGGGTGGTACCGCGGCTCCCAGAGTCGTCCCTTAGTCTAGAATTTTTTTAATGAAAGGAATGTTTATATGAAAGAACACAACAAAGAAATCGTCGAAATGCTCAAAAAAGCTCTCGACGGAGTGACAAATCTCAAAGAACTGGGAGACGTCAAAACCGAATTCCTAGGCAAGAAAGGACGCATAACCGAACTTTCATCCACTCTCAAGACGATGAGTCCCGAAGAAAGAAAAGAATTCGGTAAAGAACTGAACGTCTTAAAAACCTTTGCCGAAGGCAAGATAGAAGAAAAAACTCGCGAACTCGAAGAAAAGATTCTAAACGAAAAACTCGAAAGCGAGAAGATAGACGTCACCTTGCCGGGTACGAAAATCGTATGTGGCTCTCCGAACATCTTAGAAGGTCTAATCGAAGACCTCGAAGAACTGTTTTTGAACATGGGCTACGACGTCGTCGAAGGACCAGAAGTCGAGGCCGACCTTTACAACTTCGAACTTCTAAACCTGCCAAAAGGACACCCGGCCCGCGATGCTCAAGACACCTTCTACACCAAAGACGAAGAACTGCTTCTCCGTAGCCAAACGAGCCCCGTTCAAATAAGAACCATGCTCGCAAACGAAGATAAAACTCCTATTAGAATAATATGCCCAGGTAAAACCTACAGACGAGACGACGACGACGCGACCCATTCACATCAATTCACTCAGATGGAAGGACTTCTCGTCGACGAAGGAATCAGTCTTGCCGACCTGAAAGGAACCTTCGACATAATTGCCAAGCATCTCTTCGGAGACTCGGTCGAAACGAGATTCAGAAGCTCGTTCTATCCGTTCACCGAACCGAGTGTCGAACTCGACGTCAGCTGCTTCAACTGCAAAGGCGTCGGCTGCCCACTATGTAAGACCACTGGTTGGATAACCGTCGGAGGTGCCGGAATGGTCCATCCGAAAGTTCTCAAAAACTGTGGATACGACCCCGACAAGATGAGCGGATTCGCTTTCGGATTCGGAGTAGAGAGACTAGCGATGCTCAAATACGGCATCACCGACATAAGGACATTCTACACTAACGATTTGAGAAACAATGCAGATAGAAAGGACGTGTAACTATGATGCGAATAAGTACAAACTGGCTCAACGACTATGTCGACATAAGCGATGAGAACCTTCACGAACTCGCGAACAAAATCACGAACGCCGGCGTAAACGTCGAAACGGTCGAAGATTACAATACGCCCAACCTCGTCGTCGGGCAGATTATAGACGTCTTCGATCATCCGGATTCTGACCATCTTCACGTTTGCAAAGTCGACGTCAAAACCGAAATACTCCAAATCATCTGTGGCGCTCCGAACGTCGAAAAGAAGATGAAAGTCATAGTCGCCAAAGACGGATGTGTTCTACCAGGCGGAGAAATAAAGAAAACGGCCATGCGCGGAGTCGAATCCGAAGGCATGCTCTGTGCCCTCATGGAACTCGGTCTCGAAGAAGACACTCCGGAAAACTATGCCAAAGGAATACACAAACTACCGGACGAGGCCCTCATCGGTTCCAACCCGTACAATTACTTGGGCCTATCCGATACCATATACAACTTAGACCTGAATCCTAATCGCGAGGCCGATTGTACGAACCACATCGGATTCGCCTACGAAGTCGCGAGCGTTCTCGGCAAAAAAGTCGAAATGCCCGAGACCAAATGCAAAACTGTCGAGGCCTCCGTCAAAGACGAGCTCGACCTTCAAGTCATCACGGACAACTGCACCATGTACAATGCGCGAAAAGTTCGAAACGTCGTCATCAAAGAAAGCCCAGACTTCATCAAAGAGAGACTCACGAACTGTGGCATGCGTCCTATCAACAACGTAGTCGACATCAGCAACTACATCATGCTCGAATACGGACAACCTCTCCACTTCTTCGACGCCAAGAAACTGGGTAATCACATCCTCGTTCGCATGGCTGAAGATGGCGAACAAATAGAAACTCTCGACAAAACCATGCGTACACTTACCACCGAAGACATAGTAATCACCGATGGAGACAAGCCCGTATGCGTGGCCGGCGTCATGGGTGGAGCAAACAGTGGAATAGACGAGTCGACTAAAGACGTCGTAATAGAATCGGCCATCTTCGACCCTCTCAAAATTCGTTATACGTCGATAAGACTCGACCTCAAAAGCGAAGCTAGTAGGAGATATGAACACGGTCTCAACTACGAATACACAAAAGAAGCCATCGACCGCGCTTGCTACCTTCTCGAGAAGTACGCCGACGCCGAAGTTCTTTCCGACACCATAACCTACGACAACACCGACAAGACACCTAAAGTTGCGAAAGTCACTTTAGAGAAAATCAACTCCCTTTTGGGACTGAACATATCGCTAGATGACGCGAAGAAGAGTCTTACGAACCTTCAATTCCCATTCGAATTGAAAGGCCAAGAATTTACGGTTACCATTCCGAACCGCAGGGGAGACGTCTCCATGCGCGAAGACCTCGTCGAAGAAATCGGCCGACTATATGGATACGAGCACATCGAAAATCATATGCCTAAGCTCGGCACGAGACGCGGCCGATACGTTGGAAACGTCGGACTTCGCAAAGCCGTCTCCAAGCGGATGCGTGCCCTCGGCTTGAACGAAACGAGAACTTATACACTTGTAAGTCCGGAGATGGACGCGACCTTCCAATATGGTAGAAAAGAATCCATTCCGCTTCTTAAACCGATGAGTTCGGACAAGAGCATCATCAGACAATCCATCCTACCATCTTTGATGGACGTTCTCGATTACAACTGGGCTCGTGGTACTAAAAACGTAAATATCTACGAAATCGCGAATACCTATTCGAACGTCAATGAAGAAAACATGAAACTCGCCATTCTCATGTGTGGCGACTACATGACCAATACGTGGCAAGGCATCAAAGTCAAAGCCGACTTCTACGTTCTCAAAGGCATAATTTGTAATCTGCTCGAATACCTAGGCTACCAAGACCGTTACTCGTTCACACCGGCATCCGACATCCCGGATATGCACCCAGGTGCCACCGCTGTCATCAACATCGATAATAGACCGGTCGGCTACATGGGAAGAGTCCATCCTAGCATGACCAAAAAAGAAGTCTACGTGCTAGAACTATCTCTTGCTACAGTCGCGACCAAGAAAACGAGAGGTTACAAATTCAAAGAACTGAACAAATTCCCGAGCATTTCCAAAGACGTCGCCTTCGTCATGCCGAACACGATGAACAGCCAAGACGTCGAAAAGGAAATCAAACGCTCGAGCGGCAAACTTCTAAAGAAAATCGAAATCTTCGACGTCTATCAAGGCGAGAACGTCGGCCCAGACGAGAAATCCATCGCGTACTCTCTCACCTTCGAAGATGAGACGAGAACTTTGACGACCGAAGAAGTAAACGAACTTTTCAACAAAGTCATAGACGAAGTCACGAAAAAACTAAACTTAAAAATTAGAAATTAAAACTGTATACCAGTACATTAAGAATAAAAGAACTGTCCTCATCAGGACAATAAACCTGACACGAAACAGTTCTTTTTTGATTACTATTAATTATAATAGTAATCGCAAATATTGAAACTAACGAGAACATAAAGTAAATTGTCTTAGGGGTGATTAAAATGTATCGTGAATCAGAAACTATTGAATTAAAGTAAGAACTCAATAAAAATATCAAAAAATAAATAGTAGCTTTTACCAACACTAAAGGTGGAACTATTTATATCGGCATAAGTGACGGCGGGGAAGTCATAGGATTAGATACTCCTGACAAAGACGTTGAAAATCCGAGTTCTATAATTAAAGACGATATTTTGATGATCTAGTTCCAAATTGTAATATCGAAATTACAACCATCTAAGAAAAACAGATTATAGAACTACACACCACATCTACTCCAAACAAACCATACTACATTGCTGAAAAAGGACTAAAACCTAATGCTACATACGAGATTATAAAAAAGATGATTGTAGAAAATAGTACCATATTTTTTGAAACAGAAATTAGTGACAACCAAAATCTTACATTTGAATATGCCGAAAAAGTTTTCAAAGAGAAAAAATCACCATTAATAAAAGTAAATAAAGACTTAATAACTTGGTTCTATTGATATCTCATTACATACTATAATAGCAACAGAGATTGTGATACAGATTTACCAATATATCTCAACTCTTCCGTAAAAGTTACTAGAGTGCAATCCATACACCATCGCATAACCATCATTCAAAAACAAAACTAGGAACTAATCAAAATCCTAGTTTTTGCATGCCTCACACTTCCTTCGGAATGAGCTGTTCCAAATAATCGATTAACTGTTCCTTCGGGTAACGGCACTTATTTCGTATCCATTGCAATCCGACGTTGAAAATCGCCCCGACATAGAAATAAGATACAACCTCGCTCGGAATATCCGTCTTCTTTTCTTTGTCGATTCTCTCGGCAATATCCTCTTCCAACGCATCGTATATCATATCCATTGCGATGCTATTTCGATTGTTCGTCATCACGGTCGTGTAAAAATTCTTCTTCTCCTCCACGTGAGTCATGAGAATCTTGATGACTTCCATATAATACTCGTGCGAATTCGTGATGTTTTTGTTTTCCTTGAGAAGGTCTTTAAGTATCTTCTTCATATCCTTAATTAGAGAATCCAAAAGCACATACTTATCCTCGAAATGCGTATAAAACGTCGAGCGATTCACCATTGCCTTCGTGCATATCTCGGATACTTTGATTTCCTCGAAAGGCTTACTCTCCAACAACTCCATTAAGGCAGCATATATGCACTTCTTCGTTTTCACGACTCGTAAATCGGTTTTTCTTTCGTTCATTTCGTTTATCACCTACGTCAATTATACTAAATTTTTTTCATTTGTAAAGTAAACATAATTACTTATGCGACTTGACCATCGAAACGAATACAGTCTCGTTCGCGTTGGGAGAAGCGAATCCACTGTAACTCTTACTCAAATTAGCAAGAGCTTCGAACCTTTTACCGTAGCCCAAATAAGTATTTGCCGTTGTAGCCAACTTATCTATACCTTGTTCCTTGAAAGTAGTCGTTCCCGCACTCAAAGTAGACGCACCGACTTCTAATTCGCGAGAGCCTGCCGTCAAAGACTGTGCGCCTCCGTATATTTGATTCAGCCCGCTACTCAACTGTGTAAGACCGGCATTCAAAGAATTAGACCCATCCTTGACTTGAGCGAGCCCCGCCAAAACCTGGTCTATGTTCGCACTCAATATCGAAGGCACAGAATCTAAAGCCTTGTTGTTCGCGTTAAGTAGACAAAACATCTGCACAGAACTGTTCGCTAGCAAAGGATTCGTTCCCGTCGTATCGAGACAAGCCGTTTGCAAATCGGTCAAACTCAAACCTGGACTAGCGGCCATGATACCACTTGCCAAATTTGCCACGGCCGCATCGTTCTTACTTCGCAAAAGCACCATATCGGCAAAAGCCGGATTGTTAGTCACATCTTGTAATGATGCCTTCGCCATCTCGAGCTCTCCAATCATCTTATCGATACCCGCGCCCAAAGCCACGGACCCACTTTGAATCTGCCCCATCGAACTTACGGCCCGACTCAAACTGGAACTCAAAGTGCTAGACCCCTGTGCCAACGCATTCGCTCCTCCTTCGAGTTCCCGAGCACCCGTCTCGAGTTTGAGCATATTTTCTTTCAACTCGTCGATGCTTTTCGAAAGAGTGTTCATCTTTCCAAAAAAGGCTACATCTTCATCTTCCAAAAACTTGGGAGTAGAAACTATGTAAGTCGTCCCGAGCGTAAACTCGTCCGTGTCGTACTCGACTTTCACCATGTCGAATCCGGCCAACTCGCGCATACCCGTGCTCGCATACAATCCGGGTGACGCCATGCCGACCACGACTACTCTCGAACCCGTACTAACGACTTTCCCGCTCGTCACTCTAACATTGCGTGCCGAATCGTCCAAAATAGACCCGACCGTCGTGAGGAAAGGCGTATACAAAACTTCCATCCGTCCATTCACATAAACGTTATTCTTATTCTCGTTTTCAAAACGGTACTCGATACGCACGCGCCCAGATTTGCCGATTATATCTTCGACATCCATCTCCTCGTCGTTCAAATAATACTTGATACTCGTCGTAATCGGCATATTCTTCTCGATTATTCCGTTGTAGAAAATATCCCTTCCATGCGAATTCCAAGTCAAAGTATTTCCATTCTTAGAAAATTTTTCATCTCCCTTTAAATTGAGAATATTCTGTAACTCAGTCGCATCTTCTATCTCGTCGTTCCCGACGAACGAAAGATGATTGGCGACCGAACTTTTGATGACGGACCCATCGTAGTCCAAATTAGTATAAACCGTCTCGCTCTTCTTTAAAGCCTCCGCGCTCATAGGCGCCAACAACAACCCCGCCGTAAGAGCCGCGACGAACAATCCACTTTTCTTTTTCATTATCTAAATACTTCCTTTCATATTTTTAGTAGTCTTCATAATCAACTTATCGAAGATTATGAGCAAAGCCGGCAACAACAAAGTCACAGTAACCATACTTATGATAGCACCTCTCGACAACAATCTACAAATCGAACCGATCATATCGATTTTCGAATAGGCGGCCACCCCGAATGTCGCGGCAAAGAAACATACAGCTGACACAATTATCGAAGGTACGGTTTTCAAAAGAGTCTGAGCAAGTGCTTGCTTCTTATCTTTCTCGCTCTTTCTCTCGCCCAAATACGTCGTCGACATCAAAATGGCATAATCGATAGTCGCGCCCAACTGAATAGTCCCGACTACGATAGAAGCAATAAACGGAAGACTAGTACCCGTAAAATAAGCCACGGACATGTTCGCGAAAATTGCAAACTCGATGGTCACGACGAGTAAGAGTGGCAAACTAGCCGATTTCAATACTATCAACATGATGACGAAAATTATCGCGATAGAAATGTAATTGACGACCAGAAAATCGTGGTCTGCAATCTCGACCAAATCCTTTGTCAAAGGTCCTTCGCCGGCGATAATCGCGTCCTCATCGTACCTTTTTATGATGTCGTTCACCTCGTCGATTTGGGCATTCAACTCGTCACTCGCGACCTCGTAAGTCGAATTCAAAATGATGAGCTGATACTTTTCATTTTGATAAATACTCTCGACTTCCGCTGGCAACATACCTTCTGGCAATCCCATCTCTCCGGGAACCAACACCATATCGATTCCGTCCAAACTCTCGAGCTCGCTCTTGGCCTCGCTCAAGTCCTTGATGGATAAATCCCTATCTACCAAAATTATCTCCGGCGAAACGATGTTGAAACGTTCGGCCAACTCCGAATTTGCCACTCGGCAAGGCAAATCTTCCGGCAAAGAATTGTCCAACTTGTAATAGACGTCGACATTCTGGTTGCCGATTACAGCCGGAATGGCCAAGAGTACGAACGCGATTACTATAGCGACATAATGCTTACACGCAAACCTTTGCACTCCTTCGAATCTCGGCAACAATGGCTTGTGCTTAGTCTTCTCTATGGCCCCGTCGAACACCAAGAGTAGGGCAGGGAACAAAGTGAGTACGCATATCAATCCGCACACGACACCCTTCGCCATGACTATTCCGATGTCGGCTCCCAAAGTCAAATTCATTCCGCACAGAGCCAAGAACCCGGCGACAGTCGTGAGTGAAGAACCAATGACGGACTTAAACGTTTCACTTATTGCCTCGGCCATGGCCTCCTTCTTGTCTCGAGTAGAACCTTTCAAACTCTCGAACTTGTGGTACAAGAAAATCGAAAAATCCATCGTTACACCCAACTGGAGCACGGCCGAAATGGCCTGGGTTATGTAAGAAATCTCACCCAAGAAAATGTTCGTACCCATGTTGTAGAGAATTGCAAACCCGATATTCCCGAGCAAAAAGACCGGTATCAAATAAGAATCTGTCGCCAAAGCGAGCACTATCGTACAAAGCAAAACGGCCAATACGATGTAGATGAACATCTCCTGATTCGACAAATTCATGGTATCTAAGACCATCGCGGTCATGCCACTCACGTGTGACGATTCACCCACGACTTCACGCAACTTCTCGACCGCTTCGATAGTCGCCGACTCCGAAGTACCTGTGTCGAACGTCACTACTATGGTCGTCTTCCCGTCGTCGAATACCTTATCCAAGACCTCGCTCGGAAGCATCTCCAAAGGAACCGTTCTATCGGTCACATCCGCGACACTCAAAACGCTGTTCACGTGTTCGATATCCTTTATTTTATCTTCCAAATCGAGCAATTCGGGTCCCGTACTCGCATCGGTAATGACGAAAGAAAACGCTCCGATTCCGAATTCTTCAGTCAAAATCCCTTGTCCCTCGACCGTTTCGATATCCACTGGAAGGTATACCAGTATGTCGTAGTTTATCCGCGTACTCGTATAACCCCATATTGCCGGCACGAGAAGAATCACAGCTAAGATGACTATAAACCTACTATGTTCGGCAATCCATCTAGAAAAATTTTTCATAATTCACCTCTTTCGATAGTACATTATATTCGAGTACAACGAAAAATTCGAGGCATAAAATCGCAAGGTCGTATGATAAACTACATAAGTAGTAAAAATGTACGATAAATGTGCACGTGTTCGTAGTAAGAACGCCCAAACTCTGCTATAATAAAGACATATGCAACCCATAATATACACAAAACAACCGAAATTTGGTAGAACGCAACCGAGTTTCTATGGTATATTTTTGGCTAAGAAGAGGTGATATTTATGAGTTTCAATGAGAAACTTCAACACTTGCGGAAAGAAAACAAACTATCCCAAGAACAACTTGCCGACATGCTCGATGTCACGAGACAATCCGTGTCGAAATGGGAATCTGGTACGACCTATCCCGAAATGGACAAACTCATCACGATGTGCAAAATATTCAAATGTAGTCTAGACGACCTCACCAACGACGAGATAACCGAAATAAACGTCGAGAAAAAAGAGACGAACGGCAACCTGATTGGCAACCTAGTAAGCAGTGTCTTAAATATAATCGACAAGACAGTCAAAATGTTTCGTTCCATGAATGCCAAACAGATAGCCGGCGTAATCGTGACCATGTTCATCCTCGGTTGCTTCCTATTTATAATACGCGTTCCATTCGAAGTACTCGAAAATGGCTTCTATATGGTCGTCTCCAACATTCCTAATCGCCGCATCGCCGGCAGTTTATCCGGACTGTTCAACATGCTTTTCGACATAGTCTTCTTCGTTCTCTACATCCTAGCCTTCGTCTATATATATAAAGTTGCCTACCTAGACAAATACGAGTTTACCGAAAAAGAAAATCCGTCGAAAGAATCAGTCTCCGACGACAAAGAAATCATTCGGGAAGAACAACCTCGCGAAGTAAAAGTAGTTCGACCACAAAATCCGATAGACAACACCATCTTTGCTTTTCTCGGTAACATAGTCATATGGTTCTTTCGCATACTATGCGCCATCTGCATTGTTCCATTCGTCATAACCCTCGTAGTACTCTTTGCTGCCGTAGTCATAGCTATCGTCCTTCTTACTGAAGGCATAGTCTACATAGGCATTCTCTTGGGCATCTTATTTGCCATCATCTTGAACCTATGGCTTTTAGAAATCGGCTGTGTCTTCATCTTCAACAAAAAATCCTCCTTCCATAGACTGCTTTGCACTTTCTTCATTGGAATCGCCGGAATAGGAATTTCGTTCGGGCTCATCGCCCTAGAAATAGGCAACACAACCTACATAGACGAGGTCCCTGCCGAATTTGAGCTCGAGACCGTCACCGAAGAGTACACTATGACCGACGATTTAACGATAGATGGGACTTCCTACTACTATAGAAGTATGGACTATGTCGCGGACGAGACTCTCCAGGATAAAATAATCGTAACAGTCGGACACTACACCGACATCAACAACCCAGTTCTCAAAAAGAACGACAACATCTTGAGCGTCGGCATCTACTATGCAAGCTCCCTCATGAGCGACAAAAAGATTTGGGACATCCTAAAAAGAGACCTCGCCCAAAAAGAACTGCACAATTACAGCGAGTTACACCGAGTAAACGTCACAATCAAATCGAGTCAAGAAAACTTGGACAAACTTCAAAAAAATTCCAAAGATTATTTGAACGAATTACATAAACGCGAATACGACGACTATACCTACGAATTCGAAGTGAGAATATCCGATTACGAAAATCAAATTGAATCTTTGACCGAAGAAAACGAACAATTGAAAGAAAAAATTCTCGAATTAGAAGAATACAAAACTAGAATTCAAGACATTCTCGAATGAAATAGTACGAAGCTTCCTTTGGAAGCTTTTTTCAGTTCAATCATATTTAAATATCTTAAAAAAAATCCTCTTTTATAGTATAATGTTAAATAGGAGACGAAAATCATGAAAGAATTTTATATTGACCTCGGTTCATCGACGATAAAAGTTTATAGTCACGAAACCGAATTAAAACTTTTGGAAGAACATTCCATCTATTTCAAAAACGATTTTGATGCCGAAAAAGGAATCAGTAGAGACAATTTAAAAGAATTGTGTAGTTACTTCGAAGAAATAAAATCTAAATACGATTTAAAGTATTGCAATACACATATTTTCGTTACGGGCATTTTCAGAAATCTAATACCCGAAAGGAAAAGAGAATTAGTCGAGTTGTTTAACGACAAATTCGATTTGCATTTCGATATAATCAGCCACGGAATCGAAAATTATTATTTGGCCAAAGCTATGGAAAATGACTACGGTGATAAAAAAGTTTTGATTATCAATATGGGTGGTAAAACCACCGAATTGGTAACTTTTGTAGGAACCAAAGTAACGGATACGAAAAATTTGAATATAGGCGTTGCCGATTTATTGAACAACTTCGATAAAGTTAACGAAAGCTACAGTGGCAATACTGTTAAAGAAATGGAAAACTTTGTCGACGAAAAACTTTCCGATATCGAATTGGATAAAGACTACGATTGTGCTATATTTACGGGAGGAGAAGAGAGATTCGAATTGCTAACCGGATTCAATCTAGTAGATAATACCTTATTTAGCGATGACATTCACAAATATATGCTTAGCCTAGAAGATTACATAGCCGGCACCGAAAAAGTATTCAACGACATTTCGCTCGAAGAATTGTACGCTTTGATGCCTTCGAATCCTAAATGGATGGACGGTGCGCGAAGTGGCGCTATCATACCATTAGTTTTGTTCAAAATGGCCAACGTCGATTGGATTATTCCATCTGACTTAAATTTGATAAATGGAGTTATTAACGATTTAAAATAATATACATTCATATTTTGTAAACTGTATTTTTACAAAATTCGAAATACGAGTATTTTTGTTAAGCTTAGTTTAGAATAGTAAATTACTTGAAAGTACCGAAGCATACAGAAAAATGAGTTATGTTTTCAAAAACCTCCTTAAAAAAACCGAACCTTATAGTTCGGGTATTTTCTTTATAGAGGAACCGGCCAGATTTGAACCGATGAATCAGAGCCTTGCAAACTTTACAATTTTATTCTTCCAAAAGCCATTCTAAAGCATTTATCTGTTTTATTCCATTGTGGGATGCATAAGGTGAAAAGTCTAACGTAAGTAAAAATTTAGGATAATGATTATTGAGACTATCTAAAGATGATAGCTCACGTTCAAGCGTTTTGTTATCTCTAACCGTTTCACTAACCTGGTAATATTCTTCGCCTAATTCATTGAAGGCCACGAAATCTATTTCTCTTTCTCCAACTTTACCTATATAAACTTGATAACCTCTCCTTATCAACTCTAAATAAACGACGTTTTCTAATATGTGTCCTTCGTCTGCGGCTTTACTTCCCAATAAGAAGTATCTTAGACCTATGTCGGATAGATAATATTTTACACCACTCGATAAATATTGTTTACCTTTTATATCATATCTTTCAACCTTGTGTAAAACATATGCTTCTTCCAAGGCCTCTAAATAATTTTCAACTGTTGGAACAGATATTTTATGTCCAGATGAAGTCATACTATTTGCTATTTTAGTGCTGGAAACTAAGTTTCCGATATTATCGAACATAAATTTAATTATTCTATTTAAATTTGAAATATCATTAATTTTTTTTCTTTGGACTATATCTTTTATTATGATTGTATTGAAAATGCCCTCTAGATAACCATATACATCATTTTGAGTTTCTAAACTTAACGTATAAGGAAAAGAACTTTTCGTCAAATAATCGGTATATTTCATCATTAAATCGTTAGAACCTTTAAAAGAGATGTATTCTTTAAATGATAACGGTAACATTTTAATTTCAATATATCTTCCAGATAAAAGTGTTGCTAGTTCTCCTGAAAGTAAATCTGCATTAGAACCGGTGATATACAAGTCGACGTTTTTCTTGATATACAGGCTATCACATTCTTTCTGAAAATCTTTTACTTTTTGAATCTCATCGAAAAATATATAGTTAGTTTTATCGGGTAAAAGTAATGGTTTTATATATTCGTGAAGTGCTTTGTAATCTGTTATAAAATCGTAATCGACGTCTTCAAAATTAATGTGAATTATTTGCTCTTTGTTTACACCATTTTCTAATAGAAAATCTATAAATAAAGTGAATAGAGTAGATTTACCGCATCTTCTTATTCCTGTTACAATCTTTATTAGCTCTTTATCTTTTAAATTTATTAGTCTTTCTAAATATGATGGTCTTTCTATCATAGTAATCACTCCATAAATAATATAACACAAAATGTCACTTAAGTCAATTTTGTAAATTGCATTTTACAAAGTTCAAAATGTGAACATTTTTGTTAAATTTAGTTTAGAATAGCAAATCGCTTGAAAATACCGAAGCATACAGATAAACAAATTATTTTTCAAAAACTGCCTAAAAAAACCGAACATGATAATCCGGGTATCTTCTTTATGGAGCGATAATGAAGGTTATCTGAAACTCCTAAAGTAAAATCAGTAAATAACTAATTTCTATAATTATTTTAACAATTTATTATCTTTAAAGCAATAGCATTTAGATAATTTGTTGCATAAATTGTAATTTATATTACTCCCAGTCAAAGTTTTCTTTACCTGCACCTAATTCAAAATGGTATTTAATCAAACCTTTATTTGCTCCTGTAAATATACCATTATCTATTTCTATTTTTACTTTATTAT
>CAYYLF010000026.1:0-18457 GCA_964472425.1 uncultured Muribaculaceae bacterium
ATGCAAAAAAAGAATTTTCGTAAGTTTTACGAAAAAAACTCCATTCTTTAAAAGAACCCCTAATCTAATGGGTTTAAGGAGCAAAATAAAAGAAAAAAAAATTTTATGACAATAGAAAAATGATATAGAAATCTATTAGAATTTCTATATCATATTTGTTCAAAATTATCTCTTTTTCTTTTTAACGAATCCAAGTGGTAGACTGAACAAGTAGATGATGAACGAACTCAGAATCGATACGGCGAACATCAGGATGTAAGTCGTGTAGAGGTGGTCTTTCCATATGAAGAAGCCGATTATGATGGAGAGCAAGATGACACTTTCGACCATGAGGCTCTTGTGTTCGATTTTTTTGCAGTCCGCGGCTCTCGTATGGAAGAAATCGATCAAAAGATAGACGTACATAGCTGGGAACAGTATCTCTAGCGCGGTCGTGTTTTCATATTGGATGAATATCATGAAGATGACGAACAGAAAGACTTCTTTCATGTTTATCGAAGAGAAAAAGTTCTTATTGATGTGATGGAAGTACTTTTTTTTGTCGAGTCCTTGCGTTTCTATCACCCCTATGCGATAGAGCATTATTTCGACAAAATAGATTATCCAGGGTATAAATGTCGCAAGTTTTAAATAGTTCATCTTTCCACCTCTCCATTCAAACTGAAGCTTTTGGCTTCGGTAATTTTTACGGGTACTATGCGACCTATGAGGTCATCTGGTCCGTCGATGTTGACGAGCTTCATCGTCTCGGTGTAACCGCACACCTTGCCTTCTCCTCGGTCACTTTTTCCGGTTACTAAGACATCGACTGTCCCTCCGACGTAGGCGAGGTTGGCTTCGAGGCTATAGCGATTTACGAGCTCGTTCAACCTCGCGAGCCTGCGTTCTTTTTCTTCGCGCGGGGTATCATCCGTCATCCGCTCGGCCGGAGTACCGACGCGCGGAGAAAAGATGAAAGTGAAGGCATTGTCATATTTGCAAGTTTCGACGACGTCCAGTGTATCCTGGAAGTCTTCTTCCGTCTCCCCTGGGAAGCCGACGATTATGTCGGTCGTGATGGCCGCCTTGGGTATGCGACTTCTTATCTTTTCAAAAAGAGTCATGTATTCGTCTTTGGTATATCTTCGACCCATCAGTTTGAGAATTCGAGAAGAGCCACTTTGCAAAGGCAAGTGAATGTACGGCATGATGTTTGGCCGGCTGGCAATCGCATCGATCAGCTCATCCGAGAAGTCCCACGGGTGGGAAGTTACGAATCGGATGCGAGGTATACCGATGTCGGATACGGCAAGCAACAGTTCGGCAAAGGAGAACTCCTCGTCTAAGTCTTTGCCATAAGCATTGACGTTCTGACCGAGGAGAGTCACTTCCTTGTAACCTTCTTCTTTCAGCTTGGCGACTTCTTCCAAGATTTTCTTCGACTGGCGGCTTCTTTGTTTGCCTCTCGTATAAGGTACGATGCAGTATGTGCAGAATTTGTCGCACCCGTACATGATGTTGACCCAAGCTTCGATTCGAGAATCGCGAGTGTAGTCTAAGTTTTCGATGACGTCCCCTTCTTTGGATTCGACTTCGATGTTCGTACCCTTTTTCCTATTTAAAAGTAAGTTTGGAAGTTCGTGCATGTTGTGAGTACCGAAGACGAGGTCGATGTATTTGTGATGTGCAAGTATCTCTTCACAAACGGATGGTTCTTGGGCCATACATCCACATACACATATAATCATGTCGGGGTTGATTTCTTTTTCGTGCTTGCAGCGTCCCAGAAAACCGAATACTTTGTCGTGAGCGTTTTCTCTGATGGCACACGTATTTAGAATGACGAGGTCGGAGCCTTCCATCTTGTCCGTCTCGATAAATCCTATCCCTTCGACGAGGTTCTTGATAAGTTCGGAGTCGTGGACGTTCATTTGGCAGCCGTACGTTTTTAAAAAGTATTTTTGGCCTTTGAAAAGGGACATATCTTTGATTATGTCGGCGTCCTTATATTGGACGTTTTCTCGGTGCCGAATTTGGGCTTTTCGCAAATCAGGTAATTTCATGTTAACCACACCTATCAGTTTTTAATTATAGCAAAATATGCGGGAATTGTAAACGTAGAGACGGCCTTAAAATGACGTTTTATCCCGCAAATTCGAAAATGGCATCGAGTTCAACGTCGTAATAAGTGTCTTTGCCGTTTTCTGTAACGACGAGATAGTTCGAATGAACGGCAATACTCGCGGTCGAAGCAAACTCCAAGGCCGCGTCCGTGATGAGATTGTAAGCGACGTAGTTTTTCTTCGTAAATCCGTCCGATTCGTATTCCGTGACGATTAGGAAAGTCGAGTCGTCGGTAGAAGTCAGTGAGGCGACTTCATAATGAGCCAATTCTCGGTGCTCGCGAAGGTTATAGATGAGTACGTCGGCATCGCCTTCGATTATTGCGATGGGCTTTTGGTAGTACATATTCATGTAGTCGTAAGTTTGGCGTGGAAGAAAGGATATGCGTCTGTTCGTGCAATCGGTCAAGATTTTATCCTTTTCCATGAGCCCGTAAAGTCCACTACAAGTGTAAGTTTTGTAACCGTAGATTTTTTCCATCCAATCGTTTTTGGTGGTCGATTCGCTCGCACCGTATTTGGCATCCAAAAACCGGCCATTGGCTACGTCGTAATAAGCATATCGCTCGGAGCGTCCAGCGGCTTCGTAGTTGACTCCATAATCGATTTTGAGAATGTTTTTGAGATAGTCGTCTATCGATATGTCGTATATCTCTTCGGAAGTTTGAAAAGCTATTTTGTCGTCCGAGAGATAGAGCCATTCGACGGTTTTATAGCTATCTTGCCTGTCGATTATGCGGAAGACGTTGTCCGGTTCGACCTCGAGATAACGATTTTTGGGGTCAGAAAGAGTGTATAGTTCTTTGCCCGTACGAAGGGAGATTATGCTCTCGCGCTCTTCGTAGTTGCTTATCGCCGCGTATGGCAAGGACTCGTCGTAAGCGGTTTTAGAAATATCTACGGATATGTAGTTCTCATCCCACGAGAAGACTTTTTTTCCCTGGTAGTCGATTATTCCCGAAGCTTTGGCGTCGTTTTCTTGATAGGCAAAATATCCTTTGTCTATATATGTAATGTGCCGGTCGCCTCCTGCGAGTTTTTTGAGTTCGCTCGAATATATTTTGTTATCGACGAGCCACACGCCGTACTCTTTGTAGTAACGAGGCTTGTTCGCGGAGGTCGAGGTGAGAATGGTACTTCCTTTGGTGTCGATTATTTTGTATATTTCTCTGTCGCCATCGGCGAGACTCACCGCAGCATACTGACCGTAGAAAGGCCCAGCCGTGAGGTAAGCAGGTTCGATCAAAGTCTCGCCTTGGCGATTTACGTATCCGTAAGTATCTTCGAATTGGACGGCAATCGGAGCATCGGGGTCGAAGATATTTTCGAGTACGACGTCGCGTCGATGGCGATTGGCGAATACGATTATTAGGCTGGCTAACAAGACGAGCGATAAGCCTACCCCTATGGCAATTTTTTTATCGATTTTTGTAATTTTTTCTTTAATTTTTGTCGTGACATTTCGTATCATATAGAATTCACCTCGTAATTGTCACACTAATCGATTTTCCCATTCATTCTTTTTATCTTTGACCGCGTCTACTCTTTCCTATCAAGGTCATATCGTCCGAAAGTTCCTTTATTCTTTCGATGATGCGACGAGCTTTGACCATTTCGACTCCGTTTTTGGTCGAAGAGAGATTGGTCTCTAGTTCTTCGATGGTCAAATTCGACGTGAAGAACGTCGGCAAGGAAGCGTCCATCCGGTATTGAAGGATGGTACCTAAGATTTCGTCCCTACTCCACGGAGTGACCGATTCGGCCCCGATGTCGTCGAGGAAGAGGACACTCACTCTTTCCAGTTTAGCTATGCGCGAGGCGAAGTCGGTGTCGAAGGAATCTTTGAGGCTACGCAGTAGTTTTGGGTAGTAGGCGACGCATATGTCGACACCTTTTTTGGCCAGTTCGTTGAGCATGGCACATATCAGGAAAGTCTTTCCAGAGCCGAAAGAACCGTGCAGGTAAAGGCCTTTTTGATGAGGATTATCCTGGAATGTGTCGTAAAAGTTTTTGAGCCATTTGATGATGTCGACGCGCGATTTGTCGTCTAACAGTATGTCGGCCATGCTTATGGTACGAAGAGCTCCTGGCATTTCGTAGTAGTCACACGACTTTTCTTCCATGAGAATCGCCGTCTTTTTGTATTTGCAAGCGACATAGTGAAAACCGACGCGGTCGCCGTTCTTTTTGGGATAATAAATGAATCCGCGAACGCGATTCTTACAAGCGTGAAGGCTCTTACAGTTTTTGCAGTTTTTTAATTCTTGGGCCGAGACTTGGAGTTTGCTCGTGTGTCTCATGAGGTGCTCGTCATCGACGTCGACGAGAGTCGTCACGTATTTGAAAGACGGGTCCTTGAGGGCCTCTTCGTAATTTTTGATAAGTTCTGTTCGATCGTATTTAGTGTGGTCCATATCATCTAAACTCCTTTAACATAGATTCGAGTTCCCGTTTGTCTTCTTCGCTTATCTCGCCGGCATTTTCGGCCTTGTCGAACCAGATAGGCGTTTCGGGTACCGTTTTCTTGGCTTTTTCTTTGCTTTGGAAAACTTTGGCTTTGTTCTTTTTGTGTTCTTTTTCGGCCGTCTTCATGGCTTGTTCGGCCGTCTCTATTTTGAGTCTCACCCATTGTCCTGCGATAGTCTCGACGTATCCTTGGGTAAGTTTGTTGTCGTTACTCTTTAGGACATAGTCTACGAGGACGTTTATGACACTCGCATTGAGACCGAGGTCGGCGGCTAGGTACTCTAACAGTTTGAGGTCGCGAGCGGTCGGTTCGGCTCCGTGATATTTGCTCCTGAGAAAGTCGTACGGGGTCGTATTTTCGAAGATGTAGAGCATCTTGCCGCGATTGGACATGTCTCCTTCGGGAGATTTCAGGTGTTCAGGTTGAGTGCGGTAGATGAGGGTCGGAAGAGAACCGGCATTGTTGTATTGATAGTATTTGCGTGCATTCAAACGGAGACTCTCCTTGTCGATGACTCCGTTTTCGTTCAAAACCTTTCTCAAGAGTTCGACCATTTTGAGAGTGTCGATATTATAGACGAATCCGAGCGAGTTTATGAGAGCGCGAGTGCGCTTGTTGAAGGTACGTTCGCTCACCATATCTTTGGGAAGGGAACTTATGAGCAAGGCAAAGTCGATGTAGTCTTCGTCGATGGATGGTCCCCTACTCTCGGTCTGCTCGAGATTAGATTCCGTAGGTACGGATATGGCACTTACGGATTTGAAACTCATATCTAAGGTATACGTCAGTTCTTCGTAATCTTTGGGAATCGTGCCTTGACGTTTGTAATAGTTTTGGAGTTTGGAGTATTCGACACTTCCTATGTTGTTGTAAAGGATGACCGAAAATATCGGATGATTGAAAAATTCGTAGGGTTCTAGTGGACTAAAGATTTCGTAGTAGTAGTCCCCGAGGTCGCCCGCCTTATAGTAAGTTCTCATGAGCCCCATCGATTCGAGAGCGTGGCGCGCGGTCGTCAAAGGCTCGAGACCGAGTTTTAAGGTACTCATGAGATGATGGTGGTTGAACTTTTCGCCATCTTTGAGGTTTCTTTCTAAATCTTGCCAAAGAGCAAAGTAGAGACTCACGGCATTCGAACCGATTATGGGCGAATATAAAGAGATGATGGTCTTTCTTTCGTATTCGGTGAGGATAGTCCTATTGACTACTGTGTATGTATCTGCCGGCAAAATAGTCTTAGTATCCATCTTATCACCACCTATAAGTATTTTATATTAAGACGAGCAAAAAGACAATAGAAAAAGTGCCACGAGAGCACTTTTTAGATGAGTCTTTCAAATATTATATATTCGAATATGATGGGAGTGGCACCATCTATCATCGGCGGGGATGGCGCATACGGGAAGTCCAATTGCGAAGATACTTCCTATATTTGATGACTAAATAGAGACCGATTATCAATAAAACGAAAGATACACAGCCGATTAGTACGGTCAAAGGTGTCGATGGTTGGCAGAAACCGACCACTGTTCCGAAAGAAAAGATGATGGTGAGCCATACCCCTATTCCACATTTTTTGTATTCTTTATCCTCATTTTTGCCGTGCCAAAAGCTCAACACTACGAGCAAAACCATGTAAAGCCCTAATCCTATCCACAATAACCATTCTTTCACGTTTATCACCTATTCGATTATATCATACCATCGAAAAAAGGACAATCGTGTGTCCTTCTATTTGGCCTCTTCTTGAGCACGAGTCTCACGAATGACCGTGATTTTAATCGTTCCCGGATATTGAAGTTCGGATTCGATTTTTTCTTTTATATCTCGTGCGAGTTTGAAGCTGGCAAGGTCGTCTACTTCGTTAGGCTTGACCATGACGCGAAGTTCGCGGCCGGCTTGCAGGGCGTACGATTTATCTACTCCTTCCATGCCGTTTCCGATGGCTTCGAGGTTTTCGAGTCGTTGGATGTAGTTATCGAACGAGTCGTTTCTCGCACCAGGTCTCGCCGCACTTAGGGTGTCCGCGATTTGGACTAGCCAAGCGATTATGCTAGTCGGTTCACAGTCGCCGTGGTGAGACATGATGGAATTCAAAACTATTTCGGATTCGTGGTATTTCTTCGCGATGTTCGCGCCTATTTCGACGTGACTTCCTTCGATTTCGAAGTCGATTGACTTGCCAATGTCGTGGAGAAGTCCCGCACGCTTTGCGTAGTTTACGTTTTCGCCTAGTTCGCTCGCCATGAGCCCGGTAAGACGCGCTACTTCGATGGAATGCTGAAGAGCATTTTGGCCGAAGCTCGTTCGGAAGTGGAGTCTTCCTATCAGAGACACGAGTTCGGGGTCGAATTTCGTAAGTCCGAGTTCGCGAATGGCATCGTTTCCGAGTTCCAAAACGCGAGAGTTCATGTCTCTACAAACTTTGTCGTACACCTCTTCGATACGCGCCGGGTGTATTCTTCCGTCTTTGATGAGCGTCTCGATGGTCACACGGGCTATCTCGCGTCTAAAGGGATCGAACGAAGAGATGACTATAACTTCCGGGGTGTCGTCTATGATGAGGTCGACTCCCGTCACCGACTCGATAGTACGAATGTTTCTTCCTTCGCGGCCTATGAGTCTTCCCTTCATCTCATCCGAAGGCAAAGTAATAGTCGAAACGGTCTGTTCGGTCGCGACGTCGTTCGAGTACTTTTGCATCGATTCGACGAGCAAATTTTTGGCCTTTTTGTCGGCTTCCAATTTGGCTTCCTGTTCCCTTTCTTTTATCATGCTGGATATTTCTTTGGCCATGTCGTTTTCGACACGTTCGATGATGAGGTCGCGAGCTTTTTCTTTCGAAAATTTGGATATGCTTTCTAGCTTTTCCATCTCGCTTTTCAATAGTTCATCCATCTTTGCTTCTTTTTCTTGGATTTTATTTTGCAGCAAGTTCAAGTTGTTGTTCTTTTCTTCTAAGGAGTTATCACGTTTTTGGAGAAATTCTTCTCTCTTATCTAGTGATTTTTCACGTTCTAAAAGGCGGTTTTCGGTCGCGGAGAGCTCGCTTTTTCTCTCTTTGATTTCCTTATCCGTCTCTAACTTTAGCTTATGAGATTCTTCTTTCAGTTCTAAGAGTGTATCCCTTTTGTGCTTGTCGGCTTCCTTTTTGGCAGTCGCTATGATGTCCTCGGCC
Organism: uncultured Muribaculaceae bacterium; assembly: GCA_964472425.1. Lineage (GTDB taxonomy): Bacteria > Bacillota_I > Bacilli_A > RF39 > UBA660 > RUG11867. The sequence continues at coordinate 7,748 of CAYYLF010000026.1, forward strand.
TTTTTGCCGGCTCCAAGTCCGGTTTTTAAGACTATGGCAATCGCGGCTCCTACTCCGACAATCAACCCAATGATGAGAAACAATATGGATGTAATCGTAATTTCCATATTTTTCCTTCACTTTCTATTCGTAAATACCAGTACGGGTATCTACACCTCAATTATAATGTATTTCGAGCGATAAATCAACCCAAAGAAAAAACTCATTCGAGAGTAGTCGCTTTGGTTCTACGATGTGGGGCTAGAACACCTGTATGTGCGAAAGGTAGCCGATAGTCGTCGATTGGCACATCGCTTCTCAAATAATCGAGGATTTGTTCGGATTCGAATTCTTTGGCGAGTTTGGGGTTCCTGGCGCTTAAGATGCGCGGATCGAAGTCGGTTATCGAGCTCAGCATTTCGTGGTTATTCGCGAGCAATTTTTCGAGAACGAGACATAACTCCTCATGCTCTTCTGGTGTTATGATGTGCGGAATGAAGGGATAGTCGACGTGCGTATCCGAGTCGTATATTACGTGCCTAATTTCTATGCAATAGGAATCAGGCTTTGTAACTTCGGGTCCGAAAAGGTCGTCGTACATCGGCCGGAGCAGGGAGGAATGCGATTTCAAGCCGCGAATCGAAGGAACGGCGTGAATCGTCCCTTCAGGGGTGATTACAGTTACGGCTATTTCTCCGACCTTGAGATTTTCGTGATTATCCAATTCTAGTATTTCATCCAAGTCTACAAGACGGTAGGCTTTATCGGGGGTATTTTCGTTCGACATAAAAGTCACTCCTTTATATATTTTTGTTTTTGGTGGTCTTTAAAGGCTCAAAGGGCCAGTCGTATTCGACGACGTGATTGGAGTTTTTTAAAACTTCGAGGATTTCTAATCCTTCGTATTGACGAGGCGGCTCCGCTTCAAAACGCTTACTAATCGGGTCGAATCCGGTAATCGAAGATAGTATTACGGCTCCGTGAGCACTCAATCCGGTAATAATTTGAAAAAGTTCGTCATATTCGCGGTCGGTTATGTACTTCGGTATTTCGACGAAAGCTTGATGATTGTGCTCGTCGTACACGGCGTGTCTAATCTCGATGGTATTTCCGCGAACATCTATTCCCGTTTTATAGGTATCTTTGTAGAGTTCGCCTAAAAGGTCTTCGTGAAAAGAAAGATAACCTTCAGTCGAGGTGGCATGAATAGTTTCGTTGGGAGTAATCACGGTCACGGCTATCTCTCCGTCGTCGTACTGGCAAGGATTCGTCATGGCGAGAATGGTTTCGAAGCTCGTCTTTTTGTAGACGGGCAATTCTTCTATTCCGCGTGTTTTCATGAGAAAAGATAGATGATTTTCACCTTTTTCATAATACTCTTCTCGTACTTTTTTAGAAACTAAACAGCCGGTCTGTTTCTTTATGAGTGAGAAGACGTTTTCGAGTTTAGTGCGTTTCAGAACCCAAAGAGAATCGACGAGATGGTCACGAATTTTTTTGACACTCGGTTCGTCGAGAGTTCTTATAACCGATTCAAGCAAGGTGTTACTATCTTGAAACGACCCGCGATGGTTTTCGATAGTAAGTTCGAGATGTGTATTTTGTACAGGCGAGTTTTTTAGAATGCGACTGTGGTCGTAAACAGGAACGAGATCGACCCGGCCGTCCGGATATTCTGCGATGGTCCAATTGAAGATGTTCCGGTCGGGGTTTTTGAGGACGATGTCGAGAACGAGCATATCCACGATTTTGTTCATCAACTCCCCTACTATTTGCTGTCCGTCGGGACGCGTTGCATAGCGAATTTCGAGGGCATCCTGGATACCTTCGAGAGAGTTCACTTTACTATAAAAGCGTTCGGCTAGGAGCCTAACTCCTTCTTCTGTTTGCGGTTTTGGACCCGGACCATCGAAATTGGCGAGGTATTCTTCAAAATCTGCCGGTCGCGCTTCTTTGAGAACATCGAATCCATCTACATATTCGGCTTCAAGGTCTTTGAAATTTTTGGAGATAGCTCCTTTGAAAGGTCCAAGATGAGCGAGGTCGTATGCGATGCTCGGGATGCTTAAAGACTTGGCAACGTAGTGCGCGATTAGTTCGTTTAGGGGGTCAGAGGTCCAATCGTATTTGAAGTAGTAAGTCTCGTCTTCGTAATCGAAATGGAGGACGAAGTTGCCAGAGTCTTCATCGAATTTCGTAGGTTATGTCACTTCGCTTAGAGAGTAACTCGTACATGGAAATTGAAGTTTCGACCCAGTCATCTTCCGTGGTTGGCATTTCGTCATTCAAGTATAGCCCGAGTATGTCGGCAATGTTCAAGTAACCTAGCGTTCTTTGCATGGAGTTGTCTCCTTTCTATAGTGTATTCGTGGCATGTTTGTCTTTTGCTATTATCGTTTCATCACCGAACGGCAAATCGTATTCGCGAACGTGTTCGGGATGTAGGGCGATGTACTCTATTATGTCGTCTTTGTCGAGAGGGATGTCGAGGGAGTCATCTGTCTTTGGTTCGAGACCCGTTAGAGGGTCGAATTCTCCTATGAGAGAGTACACCGTGAAACCGTGTCTCTTAAGTTCGATATTTAGGATAGTCAGATTTTCGAGTTCGGATGGTGTGATGTAGTACGGAGTTTTTACATAAGCGTATCTTCTGTTTTTATCGAAGACGACATAGCGAATCTCGATGCAATAATCGCGCATGTTCTTTGGCACTTCCGTGTACATGTGAGCAAAGACGTCGTTTAGCAAGGTTGGGTGGTCATCGTAGGAACCATCAACCTGCGTCGCATGGACCATTTGGCTAGGAGTAATAATCGAAACGGCCAGTTCGGCATTCGAACGTTTCATCGGGTTGTGAAGATTCAATATTTCGTCTAAGTCGACGGAACGCGAGATGGGAATCGAAGCGAGTCCCAGAGTATCTAGAAGAAAGTTCAATTGGTGGGCACATACGAGTCTATAGTCGATGGCCATGTTGGGCAAAACTTCCTTGTACGTTTTGCGGCGTATGTTCTTTAGAATTTCATCGACGACTTCGCCTTTCAGTACCCAAAGGGAATCGACGAGCATGTTCGTAAATTCTACCGAACTCGTTTTTATAAGATTTTCGATGTTTTCTTCGAGGTCGCTCGCGAAAAAGTTGTCGCGTTCCTGATTCAAGACGGTCATGCCAATCGCGGATATTTCGGGTTCCCTATGGAAAATCCAAGCATTGTCGAAGATGGGCGCAAGGTCCACTCGCCCGTCCGGATATTCGACGAGTTCCCAGTTTTCGGAGTGACGGTCCGTATTGCCGAGGATGACGTCCATCGCGAAGACGCGAGCGAGTTTGTTCATGAGGTCTGATACGATGTCGGCGCAGTTCGGTCTATCTTTGTAAGCGATTTCGAGGGCATCCCAGATACCTTCGAAGGAATGGACTTTTTGAAGATGGCGAGCGATAAGTTTGTTTCTATACACTTCATCTTCTTCGTTATCGAAAGTAGGTACTTCTTCGGGATGAGCGGATGCGATAAGCTCCAATCCCGTGATGTATTTGGCCCTGGGGTCTTTGAAGTTCTTGGAGATGACTCCTTTGTATGGGCCGAAGGAAGCGAGGTCGTATTCGACGTGTGGAATGCCGAGACGAGCGGCAACTTCGGCAGCGAAGAGTTCATGTTCAGGTTGGGCAAGACTATCGTATTTAAAGTAATAGGTCTCGTCTTTGCAGGTGACCGAAAAGACGACTTTTATGCCGAGATTGTTTTTTAGAATGTGCACGTTCGGTAGCGATTGCAGTTTTTCGTCGAGTTCGACTGAAGCTCGATAGTTTTGTTCATCAGTACCATCGAGAACAGTCTCTAGGGTAATTCCCAAAAGATTTAGGATATCTACGTAGCCTTCCACTCTTTTCATTTTCTCAATCCTTTCTAAAAGAAAAAAGGTCGCGGCCCTTTTTAATCCATTTCGACGTTCGTGTAAATCTCGGTCACGTCGTCTATTTCGTCGAGCATTTTGTAGAGTTTGTTGAATGTTTCGAGGTCTTCTCCTTCGAGAGTTATTTTGTCTTTCGGATACATCCCTATCTCGTCGAGTTCGAGTTCAGAATCGGGAAGTAGCTTTTCTATTACGTCTTTGACGCGGGATGAGTCTTTGGCATCCGCGGTTATGACGAGTTGGTCTTCGTCTCGTTCTAAGTCGTGAATTTCGATACCGGCGTCCAAGAGGGCTTCGAACAGCTCCGACTCTTTGTCACTTTTGACGCCTATGATGGCCAAGTGGTCGTAGTTGTAGGAGACACTTCCGTTTACGCCCAAGCTTTTATGCACTTTGTTGAAAGCTGCTCGTACTTCGCCGACCGTTCGATTGACATTGTCCGTGAGGGTCTTGATGATGAGTGTGGAAGCCCCTGGTCCGAATCCTTCGTAGATGACTTCTTTGTAATCTTCCTGACCGGCACCTTTAGCTTTGGCGATGGCTCGCTCGATGATGTCGTTTGGCACTTGTTGTTTTTTGGCTTTGGCCACTACCCTCTTGAGTTCGACGTTCGCCTCGATTTCCGGAACACCTCTTTTACAGGCCAAATATATTTCTTTGGCAAATGTCGTGTATATCTTTCCGCGTGCTGCACCGTTTTTTTGAATGCTCGCCTTCCTAACTTCGAATGCTCTTCCCATGTAGGGTCACTTCCTTTTCTAATGTACTTCAATTATATAATCAAATGAGAATTTTTACAACTATTTTGAAGGCTGTTTAAGATTCTGCAAGAAAGTCTAGCGAAGTGTATCCAATCGACGTTGGGCATCGAGGGAGGATATGACCAAATTGTTGGCTAAGGTTTCTGGTGTCGTGTACATGAACTTGGCGGCAAGGTAGACGGTTCGTTCTTTTTCGGTGAGTGTCATGAGATAAGCTTGGGTTGCTTCGTCTAGTCTGGCAAAATGAGCTTGCGTTTCGACGAGGATGTCGAGGTTGCGGAAGTCCCGAGAAATGTATTGATGCATCACTCCGGGCGTTTGAAGTTCTTCTTTGTATCCTATATAGTAGGCAAATTCAGTGGATGATTTTAGAATCTTGGACATAAAAATGGCTACAATCTGTCGAATGTAATGCGATTTTCTCTTGCCGACGATTAACTCTCCTATTTCGGAAAGTGAGTGACGTCTATGACCGTGTAATCCTATGTATAGTTCGAGGATATGTTTGGCGGCGGGATTGAGCATGGCGAGTTTACCTTCTAAATCGTACCCGTTTGAGCCATCTTTTAGAAAACTTTCGACGATGGGGAGTTCCAATCTCATCGCTTCGGCGATATCTATGTATTGGGTAAGGTAAATGTATTTCAAGTAGTAGTCTCTATTTTGCGCAGTAGAACTTTGAATATGGGAGAGTTCTTCTAAATCGGAGTGTTCTAGAAATCCTATTTTTTCTTCCCAACATAAACGCGGTTTGATAGAATACGTTTCTATAATTTGTCGATAAGTTATCGAAGGGGCGCGCATTTTTTCGGTAAACAATCTCAGGTACGAGTCGTCCAAAAAGTATAGTTTGTAGGCGAAGGAAGGGTCCTTGAAATAATCGTTGGCGGCAGAAAAAGGCAAAAAATAGTTTTCGATAAATTGGGGAAAAGGAAGTTTTACAAGTTCGACGAGTTCGGTAGTACATCCTTTTTTTAAGTCGGATAGAACGGCAAGCTGTTCTTCAATTGTCAAAACTTGACATTTGTTATGCCATTCGGATATACCATAAACTCGATATAAATCTACGTCAATAGCTAGTGGTTTCATAAAATCCACTCCTTTCGTTCATTTTACTTTATTCAACATTTGTTCGGCACGAACTGGCGTGACGACCAAATTGCGAGCGAGGCTGGCCGTATCTTTGTACAGATATTTGGCGGCAATATAGAGACGTACCTCGCTTTCTTCGTGGCGAGAAATTATCAATCTGTCTGCTAGCGGCAGGTTATTTACGATGTATCTGATTTCTAAGGCGATATCGAGATTGCGAATGGTTCGATTGGCATATTCTAGTATGCTCTTTTTAGAACTATAGTGGTCGCGAACGCCCAGAAAGTTTTTGAGTTCTCCCGTCGGGCGCATAAAGTATGGAAATATAATTTCGATGGCTTCTAGTGCTATGTTCGACGGGGCAAGGATGTTGTCGGGGTCACAGTAAAAATTGAGACTTTTCGATATTTCTTTTTTATTCATTCGATTGTGACCATATAAACCGAGGTAGTGTGTGAAGATGGTTGCAAGAGCAGGATTTAGAAGTCTCATTTTTCCTTCGAGGTCGTAGCCGTCGGCTCCATCTTTCGAGAAGACCTCGGCAAGTGAAAGGCCGAGTCGCTTGGCCTCGGAAGCATCGATGTATTGGGTTAGGTACGCGAATTTTATTTCGTAGTTCCTGTTTCTTCTATTGGAACTCATCGTCCTTGGTATATCCTCGAGTGAGGTTTGTAAAAGAAACGGCATCATACCGTTCGTATAAGTACTTTTGGGGAGGTGATATTCCTCGAGGATAGCTGCGCGTCTCTTTTCGGGCGTACGTAGTCTTTCTGTAAAGTAGCGAAGGTCATCTGGCGAGAGGAAGAATACTTTGTAGGGAAATGCAGGGTCATATGAGTACTCTTGGTAGGCTCGAAAAGCGGAATAATAAGTCTCGATAAAAGTTGGAAATGGCATTCGAGTGAGGACGGTTAAGTCACTATCTACTCCACTTTTCAATTCTTCGAGAAGCCGCATTTGTTCTTCTGGAGTCAAAACGCAAGATTTTTCTGACCATTCGGCAATATTGTAAGTCTCATAAAGGGAGATACTAAGTTTTTCTTTTGGAGTCATTTGAATTTTCTTCTTTCTATTTTTATCGTTTTGGCTATGTTCAGCTGTGTTATTTTTGCTCTTTGGCGATATATGCGAGTCTTTTCGTGGCTTCGTCGAGAGCGAGTGTCATATTTCGAGCTAAAGATTTGGGCGTTTTGAACATGTATTTGGCCGCAAGGTAACATTCTCTTTCCGGTTTAGTGAGGTTAGATAGAATCGCTTGGTCAGCTTCGGGCAGTTGTCTAAATAGACGTCTCGTTTCGAGAACTATATCTAAATGAGCAAATTTTGGATTTTTATATTCGCGATAATTACCTGGAGTCTGCATGGTTTCATCGTATCCGATAGACGATTTGAATTCTTCGTACGATTTGGAGAATTTGGGAAGCAATATATCCAAGAGTTCGGAAATCAAATCGGACCTTTTATGATTCGTAATACCTACGAGTACAGCTAGGTCGTCGAGCGAGTGTATAGGTTCGCCGCAAAGTCCCAAGTATTTTATCATTATCTTCTTGACGGTCGGATTCAGAAGGTTCAGTTTTCCTTCGAGGTCGAAGCCAACCGAATGGTCGAGCCAAAAACTTTGAGCTATTCTCATATTTAGACGTTCAGCTTCGTCGACATCGATATATCGAGTCATTTGGATGTATTTAATGGTATAAAGTTTGGCTTTCGTATATGTGACCGTTTTGGGTATGTCTTCTAAAGATGTCGTTTGAAGAAAGTATAATTCGTCGTTATATGAGTGCGGAGTTTTTCGAGATTTAGGAGTATACTTTGGTATGATTTTTCGGGCTCTCTCGGCAAAGGAACGAAGAGCCGCATCGGATAAGAAATACATCTTGTAAGGAAAAGAGGGGTCTTGGAAGTAATTGTTGACTTCGGAGTACGGTAGAAAGTATAGTTCGACGAATCTAGGAAATGGAAGTAAGATGAGCTTGGCTAGTTCACTTTCTCTTCCCTCTTTTAAATCTTTGAGCACGCGGATGAGTTCTTCTCGGCTCAAGATTTGACATTTTTCATGCCATTCGGATATCTCGCTTTCTAGGTAAAGACCGTGGTCAATCGTTTCTAGTGAATTCATGATTGTCATTCCCCTTTCTGGTAATTTTATATTTTGATAGTGGATAGTTGTTCTTCGATTTGAGATACTGTCGAAGTGAAATTGCGCGCCAAACTTTCTGCGTCTTTGTACATACATTTGGCCGCAAGGTACAGTTTTTGTTTTTTCGATGGATACGACGATAGCACTTCTTTTTCGGTTTGGCTCAAGACGTTATGTGCGAAGTATTTCGTTTCGAGAACGATATCGAGGTCCCTAAATTCTTTATTGCCGTATTCGAACATGTTCGAAGGCGAACTTTGGCCAGCAAATTTGAGAAAAGTGTACATTTCTCCATATGGACGGGCGAGTCTGGGAAGTAGCGTGTCGATGAGTTTTTGGATATATGGAACGTAAGTTCTGTTTTCACTAAAATAACTTTTAAGTTCGCTCACTTGGTGTCGATGGTAACCTTCGAGGCCTAAATACGCCGTCATGAGAAATCTTGTCGCCGGGTTGAGTATGGCGAGTTTCTTGTCAAGTTCGTAGCCGTCGACGTGGTCGCGTTCGAAGACTGTCGCAAGGGATAATTTGAGCCTCGCGGCTTCGGCGGCATCGATATATTGAGTCAAATATACGAATTTAACCAAGTTCATTTGACTTACATTCGCGACACTTATCATCTTAGGAATGTCTTCGAAGGAAGTCATCATCATGACATTCAGAAGATTTTTGTCGAAGTTTCCTTCTTTATATCCGAGGATACGCAAGATGGCTTTACGAGAAAGGTTTGGATTTCTCATTTGCTCGGCAAATATGCGCATGTTCGCATCGTCTAGGAAGTAAAGTTTGTAAGCAAAACTGGGGTCTTTAAAGTATGCAGCCGAGGCTGGATAGTTTTGAAAATATTTTTCGGTAAATTTTGGAAACGGGAGAGATACGATTTCGAGAAGGTCGCTCGACGTGTGAGCAATCAAGTCGGATAAAATGCGTATCTGTTCTTCGGCAGTTAGAAGCATCCTTTTCTCGTGCCATTCGGAAATGCCATATGTTTTATATAGTTCTCTAGAAAGAGCATAGTCGTCGATTTTTTGCATAAATAAAATCCCCCTTTTTGGGTGGTTATGATAACATAAAAAGGTTTCGTTGTCAAATTGGTCGGGACAAAGAAAAATGCCCATGTGAATAATTAGTAAAAATGTCCACGTGAACCGTGGACAAGTTAAACGATTTTAATCTTCTTTGGGTGATTGGTCGGTTTTAGAATCAGAACCGATTTCGTAATGTGTGCGAATCTTATTTTCGACTTCATCGGCGACTTGCGGGTTATCTTTCAAGAAAAGTTTGGCATTCTCTTTACCTTGGCCGATTTTTTCGCCCATATAGGCGTACCAAGCTCCGCTCTTTTCGATTATTCCAAGTTCCGAACCGATGTCTAGAAGCTCCCCTTCTTTGGAAATTCCTTGGCCGTACATGATGTCGACTTCGATGTTCTTGAAAGGTGGTGCGACTTTATTTTTGACGACTTTGACTTTGGTCTTGTTGCCGACGACTTGGTCGCCATTTTTGATGGCCTCGCCTTTTCGGATGTCGAGACGGACAGAGGCGTAGAATTTTAGAGCTCTTCCACCCGGCGTTGTCTCAGGATTTCCAAACATGATTCCGACTTTTTCGCGCAGCTGGTTGATGAAGATGGCAGTCGTATTCGTCTTGTTGATGTTTCCGGAAAGTTTACGAAGAGCTTGACTCATCAGACGAGCTTGTAGACCGACGTGAGAGTCGCCCATGTCGCCTTCGATTTCGGCTTTCGGTACGAGGGCCGCGACCGAATCGATGACTATCAGATTTACGGCTTCACTTTTGACGAGAGCATCGACTATTTCGAGAGCTTGTTCTCCCGTGTCGGGCTGACTCAGCAAGAGTTCATCGATGTTCACTCCTAAGTTTTTACTGTAGACTGGATCGAGAGCGTGTTCGGCATCGATGAAGGCCGCACGTCCTCCGAGTTTTTGACATTCGGCGATAGCTTCGAGAGCGAATGTCGTTTTACCGCTCGATTCTGGTCCGAATATTTCGATTATGCGACCTTTAGGATAGCCTCCTACTCCGAGGGCGATATCTAGGCTCAGGGAACCGGAAGGTGTCGTCTCGACTTGAATATGTTCTTCACTTCCCAGTTTCATGATTGCTCCTTTGCCAAATTGTTTTTCGATTTGGGCCATGACTTCTTCTAAAGCTTTGTCCTTGTTGTTCGTATTGTTAGTAGTTTCTTTTTTCACGTTTTACCTCCTATGTGATTTTAATTTTAAACTACCCCCTTTTGTTTGTCAAATATTTCCTTCTTTTTCTCAGTTTTTGGTATGTGAGTTGTGGTCTATTGTTGGCCAGTTAAAATCAGGGGCTGGCGGTAAGTGAAAGTGATGCTCCATCTTTTCACATTTTTCATATGTTACTTTGGAATTAAGTAATCGGCAAGGCACTCTTTAATTCATTGAGCCGTTCTAAAGGGATCCCTGTGATATCCATGATATCTTCTAAAGTGTATTTCTTCTGAAGCATCTTTTTGGCGTTTACTTCATTAGCAGTAACAAGACCTCGCTCGAGACCTTGTTCGAGACCTTCTTTTTTGCCAGCCGCGAATTGGGTTTTGATAAAGTCTTCGCGATGGTCGAAAGCCTGGAATAAAGGGTCATAGGTCTTCAATTCCTTGCGCTTTTTGAAAAATTTCATCAATTCATCATCTCCTTCAATCAAATCTTTTACTGTCTTTTCATTTTCTGCAAACATGGCGAGAGCGACTTTTTCTTGTTCGGTGAGACTCTCTTTTCCGAGACGGTTGTACTTCTTTTCGATGTTCGGCAAGTATACATCTATGAAGATTAT
>CAYYLF010000027.1:0-17787 GCA_964472425.1 uncultured Muribaculaceae bacterium
TACTTTCCAGTTCCTTTTTTTGAGTCGACGTCGCAAAGTATGCGAATGAAACCGAACCGATTGCAAGAATACATAGGGCTATGAGCATTATTCCCAATATTCGTGTATGCTTGAAATGTCTATTCTTTAATGGTTTACCTACTCGCAAATTGCCTTTGATTTGAGGCAATCCATCCAGTTCTTTGTCTTTGAAGTTCATAAATTTCCCTCACTTCTCTTAGTATGGCACGACAGAGCATTCTTTCTAACAATCGATGCCAATAATTAACGTGCTACCATAATGTCTTATTATCAGATACTACTCTATTACAAGTATATGTCTTTATTTAAGACAAGTCAAGCAAAAACTGTCTTAAAATAAGATAATTATGTCGAGGAGATAAACTGATATGATAGGAAAAATACTGAAGACCATGAGAAAGCAAGCTGGTCTCTCTCAAGAACAGATAAGTAAAGTATGTGGATTTGCCCGCAACACGATTTCTCAATACGAAACGGGAACACTGCAACCGGACTTTGCTACAATCGAAAAGATTGCCAACGAATGCGGATACGAAATAACGTTCACCAATCTCAAGACTAAACAACTACTCACGACCGAAAACATCGAAAGAGAAGAAATATAAAATACATACCCCCTCCCCTCCTTCAAAGTATGTATTTTTATTTTTCAATCTAAATTCTATTTACACTGGTTGAACACGGTCAAAGCGTGCAAAGCTCTCGTCGCGGCTACATAGAACAAACTCATCTCGTCGCTCTTGTATGCATCCTCTTTTGTGGTCGCGACTATGACCGCGTCGAACTCGAGTCCCTTCGCCAAATAGACCGGAATGAACTCGTCGTCCGTCCCTACGGCTTCTTTGAAGTTATTTGCCTCGCTCGCCGTCTTGGTGACGACGGCCACGCGTTTGTAACCCATCTCATGAAACCGCTTGAGTTCACTTTTTATATCTTCACCCAAATTGTCGCTCATGCGAGACTCGACTTCTATTCCGTTCGAAGGTCTAATCGAGTTGATGCCTGTGAGGCCCAAAATCGCATTCGAATACTCGATTATCTCTTTACTGGACCTGTACGTGTTCGACAATTTTTTGTACTTAGAATCTTTGAACACATCCGCAATTTCTTCCATCGAATTGTACCTTATATAGGGATTGACCCTCTGGTTCTTATCGCCCAATATGGTGAAAGTCGCTTGCGTAAATATTCTCTTCAAGAACTCGAACTGCCACATAGAATAATCCTGTGCCTCGTCGACGACGACTACTTTGACATGTCCGAACGTCGGATAACCCCAAGTCTCGAAATACAAATACAATATGGCGAATACGTCCTCGTAAGGTACCACCTCGTCGATTTTTTTATGACTGAACTGTTCGTACAAACGAAGAGGATTCTTCTCCACTCCGAGCACCTCCATGATTTTCTCTTTCATCTTGCCCGCATTTTTCACTTCGTCCAAATCGAACCGACCGCACACCTTCTCGGCTATGTAATTGAACTTGTCGTTCACGGAAAGATTCTTAGGAACACCGGTCTTTATTTCTTCGAGTTCGGCACTAGAAATGAACGAAGTCTTGAGACCCATCTTCTTTGTGAAATGTAAAGAATCGAAATATTCTCCAAGGAATTCGTCGAGTCTGTCCCTATAACGAACTGGTGTTCCACTCGAAGTCGGTTCCACAACTTCACTTCCGACCTCGTAATGTCTCTCGACGAACTCCATGATAGATTCGACTTTCATGCCCTTGATGTAATTGCTCGCGAAGTCGTCGAACGTCGTCGTCATGACGTTCTCTTCGCCGAGCTCCGGCAACACGTTCGATATGTAATTCGAGAAGATGGCATTCGGCGACAAAATCAACACATTTCTATTCGTGAGCCCTTTCTGGTTGTACAAAAGATACGCGATTCGGTGCAAAGCTACGCTCGTTTTACCCGAGCCGGCCACACCCTCGACGATTAGATGCGAGCGCCCTCCGTAGCGGATTATCTCGTTCTGTTCTTTCTGAATCGTATGAACGATATTCTTCATTTGCTCGCTCGTATTGCCTTCCAAGACGCTCACCAAAAGTTCGTCCCGAGAATCGACCTCGGACCCCGAATCGTACACGTTCTCTATCTTCCCCATCTCGATGTCGAACTGCCGCTTCAAGACGGTCTTCCCTTCGACTACACCTTCCGCGGTCTCGTACTTCGCTTCTTCCACGCCGTAATTGTAGTAAAGATTCGCAATCGGAGCTCTCCAATCGTAGACGACCGGCTCGTAATCCTCGTCGACTCCGGTCAAACCTATATAGTAAGAACGAACCTCTCCATCTCGCTCGAAATCTATCCGACTGAAATAAGGTGTCTCCTTGCTTCTATGTAACTTGTATACCTTGACGATGTTCTGATTGACGAGACCCACATTGAAATCCTCGTCGTTCATAGCACTTCTCAAATCTCCGTCGTAGAACTCGTTCTGGTTCTCGTAGATGAACTTCTTCTCGCGAACTATCTTTTCCTTGTAACCCTCGATATCGACGTTCTTGTCCTTTATTTGAGCATCGATTATCCCGATGACTTTTTCGAGATGAACCTCTTCTCTTTCCAATTCTTGTTTACTTATTTTCATATGACTCCTTCTTTCATGCTTTTCTCAACATGTTTTTTTCTAATTTTTCTATGTTATCTTCATTTGCCAAGACATAAGGCAAATTACCTACAAGTTCAACTCCATCTATTTGTCTAATATTTTTGTCTAATGGCATGAATTTTTGGTCGTACACTCTCTGATTTACGAGGGCATCTAATGTGTCGATTTTACCTACACAATAATTTTCAAAATAGTAAAGTGTCCAAACATTCTTCGACTTCGAAAACTTAAGCTCGTACAAAGGTTCCAGTTCATCGAAAATTGAAACTCCACTTAGATTGAAAGTCTTTTCATACTCGTCGACTAAGATTCTCTTTCTAGCATCTTTAGTCATTCCACGTTCATCTTCATAAAATTTTCTATATAGAGCTTGATATTCTTCGATTAAATCTCCATAAGTAAGATTTTTGTTTTCAAATTCGTATTCGTCGATAGTAAATTTGTGATTGAGCTCGTAGAAAGGATACAAACAATTCCACGTTGCCGGATTGACATTATATACTATAAGCCCACCCTCGACATAACTGTATAGATTTAATGCACTGTCGAGCCTTGTTGGAATCTCGTCGACGGGCACCCTTTTATTTAGCATATCTTTCGTAATTATCATTTTTTTAATCTACTTTCTCTTTTATATATAATATGGATTCATATCTATCTCCAGATAGACCGTCTTGTGGTCTATGTACATCTCGTCCATTGTCCTCAAAGCCTTCCGCAGCTTGTCGTCGTACCTGTACTTGATGACGAGTTGGAACCGATATACGTTGTTTATTCTGAACACGCCCGCGGTCGACGGCCCCAAGATGATACTTTCGGGACTGATGTTGCTCTTCAAATGATTGTACACCTTCGTCGCCTCGACGCTCGCATCCTCGTAAACCCGGCTACAAACCTTTATTCCGACCAAATAATAATAAGGCGGATACTTGAGTTTCTTTCGCATGGCCATTTCGTACTGATAATTCTTGAGAAATGTCCCCATCTCGACCATCTTGATGGTGAAGTTGTCCGGATTGTAAGTTTGAATGACGACTTCGCTGGCAAGACCGCTTCGCCCAGCTCGACCGGCCACCTGATTTAACAAAGCGAAAGTCCTCTCTCCGCTTCTGAAATCCGGTATGTTCAAAGACGCATCGGCACTTATGACCCCGACACAGGTGACCTTAGGAAAATCTAATCCTTTGCTTATCATCTGAGTCCCCAATAAAATGTCGTACTTCTCATCCTTGAAGTCCGAGATTATCTTCTCGTGACTTCCCTTCCGTGAGGTCGTGTCCGCATCCATGCGGACTATCCGAGCGTTCGGATACATCTTCGCTAGTTCGCTCTCGAGCCTTTCGGTCCCGAGTCCGGAGTCGTTTATCCCTTCGCTTTTACACTCGGGACAAACTTCGGGTTTCCTTATGTAATATCCACAGTAATGGCACCTCAGTGCGTTCGAACTCTTATGATACGTCAAAGTGATGTCGCAATTCGGGCACTTGAACGTGTAACCGCAGGCCGAACACATCACCAAAGTCCCGAACCCCCGTCTATTCAAAAGGAGGATGCTCTGCTCGCCCCTTTCGAGCCTGTCTTGCAACTTTTCTTTCAAATACGAACTGATGACCATGTTTCGCTTCTTAGCTTCCAAAGACATGTCGACGACTTTGACCGCCGGTAAGGGCGCGTCGTTCACTCTCTCCGGCAAAGTTAGCAACTTGTAGACGCCTTTTAAAGCTCTCGCATACGACTCGTACGTCGGAGTCGCACTTCCTAGGATGAGCGGCACCTTGTTGTATTCGCTTCTCCACTTTGCGACGTCGATGGCGTTGTACCTGGGAGTATTATCTTGTTTGTAAGACTCACTTTGCTCCTCGTCGATGATTATCAATCCCAAATTGGCGATTGGCGCGAACACCGCACTTCTCGTCCCGACGACTATGTGGGCGTCGCCCCGCAAGATTTTCAAATACTCGTCGTACTTCTCCCCTTGCGAAAGAGCACTGTGCAAAATCGCCACGTCGCTTCCGAATCGTCTATAAAAGTTGTTCACTATCTGCATACTCAAAGTAATTTCCGGCACGAGCATGATGGCACACTTGCCCTTAGACCTTACGTGCTCGATTAGATGCATGTAGACTTCCGTCTTGCCACTTCCCGTGACCCCGTGAAGTAGACAAGTGATAGCCTCTCCCTCGCGAGCCACGACCTCGTCGTACACTCGTCTCTGGTCCTCGGTCAAAGTGACCTCATCTGGGACTCGTTCTTCTTCCTTATCTATCCGGTAGACGGACACTTTCTCTTCTTCGACTATTCCTTTCTCGACTAGAGACTTGATACTCGCAGCATTATAGTCCTTCTTCGAAAGCTTGTCGTTCTCCAAAAGAGCGTTCAAAATGGCGATTTGGTTTTTGCCCTTCACTTCGCTTAGATATCCTCGCACGAACTCCTTCGGCACTTTGAGTTTTACGTAAGTCTCGTATTTGTTGTAATCGGACTTGATATCCTTGATTTTCAAACTCGACGGCAACATGGTCTGATACGCACTTATCAAAGTACACAAAGTCTCGTCGCGAACGAATTTCCCGAGTTCCATGAGTTCCTCGTTCAACACCAGTTCCGTATCGGTGATATCAGCGATTGCCTTCAAATTCCCCAAATCCGCGTCGTACTTGATGTTCGTCACGAACCCGTTTATCAAAGAATCGCCGTTTCCGAACGGGACTCGCACCTTCATCCCGACCGCAATCGTATTTCTCAAGTTTTCAGGCACGATGTAAGTAAACGTTCTATCTAGACTTTTGACCTTGTATTCTATTAACACTTCAGCATACATCGTACCTCACCTCATCACTAATATAATGATAACACATTATTCCTTCTTTCTCAAATGTTCTAGACACATTGATAAAACCAACGAGATTGTTTATAATAAAACTGACGAGGAGAGTGACTGCATATGACTACATTTTCGAATCTACCGAAACGCCACATCATAGTAATCGACATGAAATCTTTCTTCGCGACTGTCGAATGTGTCGAACGCGGTCTCGACCCCTTCACTACCCCGCTCGTCGTCGCCGAACCCGGCCGAAATGGTGCCATCACTTTGGCCGTCACGCCCTATATGAAATCCTTGGGTGTTCCTTCGCGAACGAGAATATACGAAATACCATCCCATATAAAATATCGAACTGTCCCACCGCGCATGGGCAAATACGTCGAGTACAGCAAAAAGGTCGTCGAAATCTACCGGGAATTTGTGAGTCCCGAAGACATCCACGTCTACTCGATTGACGAATGCTTTCTCGACGTCACGAATTATTTGAAACTCTACCATCTCACGGATTACGAACTGGCTAAGAAAATTATGAAGACCATCGAAGAGAAGACGGGACTCATCTCTACTGCTGGCATAGGTCCGAACATGCTCATTGCCAAAGTTGCCATGGACATCGAAGCCAAACACACCAAAGATAACATAGCCAAATGGTCCTACGACGACATCGAGAACAAATTTTGGACGATTACGCCCCTTTCCAAGTTTTGGGGAATCGGACGCCGCATGGAACGAAATCTCAACAACATGGGCATTTACACGATTGGGGACCTCGCCAATTACGACAAGAAAAAATTGAAAAACAAATTCGGAGTCATGGGCGAAGAAATGTGGAACCACGCGAACGGCATCGACCTCGCCCGCATCGCCGACTTCAATTCCAGTCCCAAAGACAAATCGTACGGTCACAGCCAAGTTCTCTTTAAAGACTATAACGAAGAAAACATAGGAATCATCATACGCGAAATGACCGAAGTCTTGACAGCTCGCCTCAGAAAAAATCACAAAAAATGTCGCGTCATCGGCTTCGGCATAGGATACTCGAAAGCTTACGGAGGCGGATTTTATCATTCGCGAAAGATTCCGGCCTCCACGGACGATGCCGAGACCATTTTGGGTGTATGCGAAACCATCTTCCAAAAATTCTACGAAGACTATCCCATCCGAAAAGTTAGTATAAGTTTAGGCGGTTTAGAGAATAATAATACTGAACAGCTGAACTTGTTCGAGCCTTACGATGAGAAAGTCAAAAAAGACAACATCAACAATGCCGTCGACGAAATCAAGACTAGATTCGGTAAAAACTCGATTATCAAGGCCTCGAACCTATTGGCAGATTCGACTATGATAGAACGCAATAAGAAAATTGGAGGCCATCGCGAGTGAATGATAGAGGAATGAAAAAATGGAGACCGTTCTCATCGGTCGTCCCTAGTAGAGAACTGAAATATGCCCCTTCGAGCGTACCCCTTCCCGACTTGTCGGAAGGCCAAATCGAAGAATACGAAGAATTCTTGAAGTTTTCTCTTTATACTCATTCCTCGCTCAAAGTAACGTACATCGAAAATGCGAACATTTTTCATATGGAAGACTATGTCACGCGCTTCGACCAAATAAAAAAGGACATCTATTTTTCGAAGAAAAAACTGAACTTTAGACAAATCGTCGAAATCGAACGATGATTGGCTCTTGCCGTCGAGTAAAAATCGCGTCAAAAACGCACATATTCGCGGGATATACCTTGTAATATTCGCCACTTTATAATATAATTGAAGGAGAATAAAAGGGTGTGAAGATATGTTTGAAGAAGAACAAGAACTGGCGACAATGACCGAAAATGCATCATTAAATGACGATACTTCTGCCACGAGTCCGTTAGACGTATCCAACCAAGAATCATCCGAGCCTAAAAACGAAGCATCTTCGGAATTCGTGAACTTGGTTTCCTTCGACTACGACAACACGCCCATCGTGGACATAGTAAACGACATGATTGTCGATGCTGTCAAGCGCGGAGCATCCGACATTCACTTCGACCCTTACGGCGAAGGTATCCACATCCGCATAAGAATAGATGGCGACTTGCACGATTATACGACCGTGCCTCTTACTATGAAAAAAAATATGATTACGCGCGTAAAGATAATCGCGAACATGAACATAACCGAGTCTAGACTACCTCAGGATGGTGCCATCAAAGGCCTCATTTCCGACATGTCCGTCGACTTACGTGTCTCTTGCTTGCCGACGAATATGGGCGAAAAGATAGTCATCCGTATCCTCGACTACTCTATGTCGAGTGCCGGTCTCGAAAACTTGGGATTCACGAAAGAAAACTACGAGACCATCAAAAAGATGATTGCCATTCCGAACGGAATCATCCTCGTCACGGGTGCGACCGGTTCGGGTAAATCGACGACCGTATACGCCATCTTACAGAGATTGAACACGGAGAACAGAAACTTGATAACCGTCGAAGACCCGATAGAGATGAACATCGACGGTATAAACCAAGTCCAAGTCAACTCCGAAATCGGCATGACCTTCGGAAGTGCCCTTCGAAGCATCCTCCGTCAGGACCCGGATATCATCATGATTGGTGAGATTCGTGATACCGAAACGGCGCGTATAGCCGTTCGTTCGGCCATCACTGGTCACTTGGTCTTATCCACTATACACACGAACGACTCCCTAAATACGATTGAACGTCTTTTGGACATGGACGTCGAACGATACCTCTTAGGCGCGGCCCTTTCCGGCATCATATCCCAAAAACTGGCCCGTCGTCTATGTGACAAATGTAAACATCTCCGTCCAACTACCGACTACGAAAAGACAATATTTAAAAATGCCCTCGGTCTCGATGTGAACGAAATATACGAAGCCAAAGGATGCGACGCCTGCACGAGCGGATATCGTGGCCGTCTTCCGTTGCACGAAATATTGTTGATCAATCAAGAAATAAAAGACGCCATCTCTTCTGGCATGCCGAAAAGTGCCCTTCGAGAACTCGTTTTCTCCGAGAACTCCGGTATAAGCACTATGCTTCAAGATGGACTTCGCAAAGTCTTGACTGGAGAGACTTCCATCGACGAAATCCTGCGACTCATCCAACTCGACGACGAAAAGATGAACTCTTACGACCTTCTTGGTCTATCTGATTTAAAGACGGCCGGTAAGGTGAACGATTCTACTCCATCCGAGACTCCTGCGATAGAGACAACCGCCTCGGACACTCGACCAACTGAGCCGACTACTGCGGCGCCAATCGAAGCACTTGCAACCGAAGAGATTACACCCTCTCTAGAAGTTGCTCCTCAACTAGTACAAATCGAATCTACGGAACTTCAACCAAAAGTACAATCCGTCTCTCAAGTAGAAAATCAAACAGCCGAATCACCTCAATTGGAACCGCAAAAAAGTGAATTAGAACAATTCAGTTTCTAATCCACTTTTTCTTTTTTTATGATTGTCACGGTCTTCAAAGACCAATCTATCTTATCGACGATTTTTCTCAAATCATCTAAAGTAAATTTTTCTATGTCCTCGGTCACGTACAGCTTCTCCGAAAAATCGATAGTCCTCGGAAAGCGCAAGAGGCTCCTGTATATGTAATCCATTTTAGACAACTCTCCGACCTTCAAACTCTTCTTGATGAGTTCGAATAGATGCTCTTCGAGTCCATCGGAGTTTAACTCGCTTTCGATTCTGCGTTCGAATTCGTTCGCATTCAAGACATCTGCCCCAAACGTGATGGTAATTATATCTTGAAAGAAATCGGCCGTACAGCCTATCCCGCCGACTATCACCTCGTTCGCGTTCAATTCCCTTACGAAAGGTCTGTCGCTTCCGAACTTCATCTTGAAAAACATCGTAAGATACAAATCCAATCGTCTATTGTCTATCCCGAAATCGTTTCGAATTTTGTAAGACACGATGTAATGGTCGGTCGCGACGGGTTTCACCAATTCTTCGTATGCCTTCCTGATTGGCAACAAATCCCCATAATCGGCCGGTCTCATCTTGTTTGGATGTCTCTCTATTTCCTTATATATACTCTCCAAATAATCGACCATCTCGTCGATGTCGAAGTTGCCTCCTATCGTCAAAAACTTGTTTTCATCGGCATAATAAGCGTCGTAGCATGCCTGGACGTCTTCTATCGTTATGCCCATAGTCGTCTCGTACGAACCTAACGTATTGTAGTTCGGATAATAGGCACTGTAGGCCGCCGTCGCATTTCGCTTGTTCGCATGATATCCGTGTTGATACTTCTCATCCATCGTTTTGTTCGCTTCCTCCGCGACCGCCGGCTTGACCTTCTCGATGTTCTTCTCGTCGAATCCAGGATCGTCGACCATGTGGATGAGTTCTTTCAAGGATTCCCACGTATCCTTTATGCCGACGAAATAGAACGATGTATGCTCAGCCGCCGTATAGGCGTTCATCTCGTAGTTTTTCTCTCTGAGCCGGTGTAACATGTTTCCATACTTGCTCGTCTCGACCAAAGTATGCTCCAAAAAGTGGGCCATCGCGGGAGGCATCTTGTACAACTTATCCTCGTAATAGAATTCGTCGTAATATCCCAAATACCCGTACTTGACCGTATAGGACACGATCATTCTCTTCAAAAACTCGTCCGCATACAAGTAGACATCTATTCCGTTGGACAAAGTCCTTTTGACTATTTCTTTTCTCATTTTTTCGCTCCTTCGTAGAAGTGTACAGTCGCCCTCTTCATTTTTGCAAGAGCCTCCACGATATCATCGACCGTCAAACTCTGGATGAGTTCGTTCTTTTCACTCTCGGATATATCGAAGTTGAAAGCCGTATCGTAAAGTTCGTAAAAGACGTTCCACTTCGACTCATCGAAGATGTATTCGTCTTCTCGAGCCTCTTCTTTTACTTTATTTAGAAGTTTCTCGACAAGTGTTCGGTCCTCTAACTTTTCGAGTACGCGGTCGAACCCCTCCAAGGCAACCTCGACATTCTTCGCATCGATAAACGCGGTCATCACCAAATAATCGAGCTTTTTGCTGTAAGACGCTCCGGCCGAATAGACGATGCCCTGCTCGTCCCTCAAAGTCCTGTGAATGAGCATTCCGGACCCGCCCATCATGCGACAAATCGTGTAATACTTGAGTTTGTCGCGCCGAGATTCGGTCGGATAAGTATAGATAGCCCGCACGACCGACTCTTTGTAATCTTCATCTACTACGTGATTGAAATCTCCGACTGCCGAGTCGATTGCTATGACTTCCTTATAATCCTCATCCAACTTGCGAACTTCCGCGAACTTGAATAACTCTTCGATTTTGCTCAAGTGCTCGTCCGTGACATTTCCCATGATGACTAAGCCTACGAGGGAGTGCTCGATTAGATGTTTGTGAGCCGCGATTAAATCCTCGTCCGTAAATTCATTCACGATATCTTCGTACTCGCTTCGAGACTCCACCTTGTCCACCATCTTGTACGTTCCTGGGAACAAGGTTTTGAGCAAACTCACATTCGAGCGGCGTTTGAAATCCATGAGTTCCTCTTCGACGTTCGTCGCCAAATTGGCCTTGCTTCGAGCCAACTCGTCCTCATCCAACTTCCCGCCTTCGAAATTCGGTTCGAAAAGAATGTCGTGGGCAAATTCCAAAGCCACACCCATGTATTCATCTCCCACCAATTCCGGGTCGTAAAAACTGAAAGTTGCCTCCGTGAACATTTTCTCGCCCATGTTGTAATTATTCACTCCATATTGGAGTGCATACAATTCCATTCTCCGCTCGTTCAAGGCCTCTCTCGTTTTGTACTTGGCTGCCGAGTGAATCATATACTCCGCGAGCAAGTCGTACTTGAATATGTTCTCCCTAGTATAATCGTTCTCGAAGAGAAATCTCATATGGATACTCGAATACTTCTTCGTCTTGTGGATGTACACATCGTACCCGTTAATCTCAATTTTCTCAATTTCCATTTACATCGCCCTCTTAAACATTTTTTCCAATTCGTACTTCGTAAACTTCACGATTGTCGGCCTTCCGTGCGGACAATTGTACGGATTGTCGCACACCACGAGTTCCTCAAGTATGATGCGAGCCAACTCCAAAGTTATGCGCGTATTTCCCTTTAAACTCTTTTTACAAGCGATAGTCGCAGCCACCTTGTCGTTGAACTTCAAGGGGTCGAAATCGCCTACATTCTCGGCTAGCAAGTCGAACACGGTTCGAATGGTCTCGTATTCGTAGTCCTTCTTCACCCATAAAGGATGGGCATTAACTCGGTATGTATTTATGCCAAACTCCTCTAGCTCGAACCCCATGTCCTCAAGTTTGTCCATGTTGCTCGCGATTATGGCCGCGTCCGAACTCGACAATTCTATCTGAATCGGCACGAGCATGCTCGCCTTCTCCCGTTTGAGCAGCCCCTTTAACACCTTTTCGTAGTTCACCCTCTCGACCGCGGCATGCTGGTCGATGAGATACACGCCTTCCTGATTTTCGGCTATTATGTACGTCCCGAGTGCTATTCCCACCGGATACAACTCCAAAGCCTTGATTTCTGCATTCCGCACCTCGGGTGCAAAATCGATTTCCGTTTGAGTATCCTTCTCTCGCTGAACAATCATCGTGGTGTCGAGTCTCTCTCTTTGTATGTCGCCTTCGTCCTTCACGAAAAGAGCATTCGGCAACTTGGCAAGCAAATTCTCATCGGCACTGATGTCGGTTCCTTCGGCCTCTTTGGTTTCCTTTTTCCCCATGAGCGCGTCCGGGATGAGCATGGTCTTGTACAAGGCATCCTTGATGGCACCAGTCAAAACTTCGCGAAGGGCATCCATCTTCGAAAACTTGATATCCTGCTTAGTCGGGTGGATGTTCACATCTATCAAAGTCGGGTCCGTCTCGATGTTTATGACGACGATTGGGAAAGTCGAATCCGGTTTGTACGTATAGTATGCATCGTTTATCACCTTGTTCAGTTCTAAATTCCTGATGATTCGTCCATTTATAATCGTATTCATAAAATTTCGGTTGCTCCGTTGTACGATGGGCTTCGAAATGTACCCACTCACATCGTAGTCGTCGTTAGACCCTCTAATTTCGAGCATATTCACACTCACTTCTCGACCGTACACTTCGTATATGGTCTTGAGTAAAACACCCGAACCGCTAGTCCTTTCGATTGTTGCACCATTGTTCGTAAGAGTAAACGAGACGGCCGGATACGAAAGGGCCAACTTTTCTATAAACTGAGATACGTACGCCAACTCCGAAGGTTCACTTCGCAAATACTTGAGACGTGCGGGCGTATTATAAAACAAGCTCGACACCGTAATGACTGTTCCTCTTCTCGAAGGAGCGATTCCAACCTCCAAAGTTTCTCCGCCCTTCATGTGGACGAGAGTTCCCTCCGCTCCATCGTAAGTCTCGAGCATAACTTCGCTCACGGCCGCGATGGACGCGAGAGCCTCACCGCGAAAGCCCAAAGTGTTTATGAAAAACAAATCGTCATCTTTATATATCTTCGACGTCGCATGCCGTTTGAATGCGTTTTGGGCATCTTCCTTATCCATGCCTACCCCGTCGTCCGTGACTCTTATCTGCTTCTTTCCGGCATCTAAAAGTTCCACTTTGACGTTTTTGGCCCCGGCATCTATCGCATTCTCGACGAGTTCCTTGACGACACTCGAAATTCTCTCGACGACCTCCCCGGCCGCGATTTTGTTCGCGAGCGTCTCGCTCATCAATCTTACTTTACTCATGTTTCCCTCCGACTATCGAAGGCCTCACACTCACGTACTTCATGATATCCGCGGGGATAGTCACCATCGCTTCATCTGTGAACTTCACGAATCCGAGTCCGCATATCACGATGTCGCGCTTGCCTTGCACGCGGAAAGTAGTCCCAGCTATCTGCTTATTGTAGAGCCTGCTTATGGCCATGGACTTCGAAAAATAGAACACTACGCTCGTCTCTCCGTCGATGGTAATCGACATCTCCTCGCCCAGTTTGTAGGTACACGACACTTTGTTTTGGTATGTGATGGGCACGATTTGCGAGCTTATGTTGGTAAACTTGTCCAACTCGTAATTGTCGAGGACGAATCCCGGTGAATCTATGAAAGTCGCATTCCCCAACTTGATGCGCACGAAATCCTGAGTCGTATTCTCTTTATAACTCGTCGTAAGTTTTCTCACTTTCCCTCCCGAATTATCGATTAGTGTATTCAAGAGAGTACTCTTTCCGGCATTGGTAAGCCCCAGAAAATAAACTTCGTCGTGACCGTACAACATCTTCATAAGAGTGTTCATATTGCTCTTGTAAGAAGTGAACACTACATCTTCGCGCACATCGTACACGGTTCTAAGATAGTTTCGGATTTGGTCGAAAGATACGTTTTTCGGTATGATGTCGCTCTTGCTTATGACGAGCAATTTTGGGACCTGTATACTCGCATATATCCCCATGACCTCGTCGGTCACGTTCACAAAATCTGTCATGAAAACGGCCATCTTTGCATTCTTGTTGACCGCGCGGACGATTTCCTTCGTACTCTTAGGCACGAGTGCACTCTTCTTCTCGCCGTAATGTATCATCCTAAAACAACGCTTGCAATAATCGCTCGTCTCCAACTTCTCTAAAGGAACGTATCCCTCCATCGATTCATCCTGAGCTTGCAACTTTGCTCCACATCCGAAACATATTTTATTCATAATACTCCCCCTTGGAAAATACTCCCATCTTCTTGAAGTGCTTCAATATCAGCCCCTCTATGAACCTGTTGAACTTCGTCCATGGAAAATCCGTCGTGCTGATTTGATTTACCAAAATGGACGTGATACCCATTCTGTTCGCCCCCAAAACGTCCGTCAAAAGTTGGTCTCCGACAGCTGCGATTTCGGACGGCTTCACGTTGTACATATTGAGAATCTTTTTGTACTTTCTCTTGAGCGGTTTGCGAGAACTGCATGCGGCATCGACGAACAATCCATCTTTGAAAGGGGCGACCCTCGCTTGCCCGCTGTTCGACAAAATTATCGGTTGGAGACCTAACCTCTTTATATCCTCGAACAAATCCTTGAGCTTCTTCGTCGGCGCGCTTGCCTTCACGGGCACGAGCGTATTGTCCAAATCGAATAAAACTAGTTTTATCCCAGCATTTTTGAGGCTCTCGTAATTGATTGTATATATACTTTTCTGGTAAATATCAGGTAAAAAAATGTTCATAAATTGGCAACCCCATTTCCTATATATTGTATCAAATTACCGTCTCTCTGTCCATACCGAGACTCAAAGAAAAATGCGAGAGTTCTCGCTTTTATATAGAAATCACATATTCTTCGACGATTTCTGCCTTCAACTTCTCGAGTTGAGCCCTTAAACCGATGTCCTTTTCTTCTTTTATCAATTCATCTATTGCCTGAATCCCGCCGCGACTTGCCAAAAAGTCGAAAAGATACATATAAACGTCGTACCTCAAAGAGGGATGACAAGTGTTCAATTTTCCTCTGAAAAACTCGAGTGCTTCTTCCCGCATATTATTTAAACAGAAAACCGAATTTTTAATGTCCATTGGGACTATTTCGTTAGCGTTTCCATCCCAGTCGAATCTCTCGTACAAGAAATCGTCTAATTCGGCCATCTCTTCTACCAATTCTTTTCGATTTGGGCAAGATGGTTGGGCATGTAAATCGCTCAATATACAATGGTATTTCATTACAAACGCGTACAAGCTAAAGTGTACTGCTACTTTTTTGTCGAACTCGTCGAAAGTCTTACATTCGACTTTTTTTGCCAATTCCTTCATTTTTGGCATTGCCTCACGGCATACTTTCAAATCCATCAAATTCTCGCGATACAAATCTCTTTGAACGAACAACGGAATAGAACGCCTTTTGAGAACTTTGTATAACAGTTTGTCGAGTTCGATATAATCCTCGTCATAAAAATCGTACAAATCCTTTTTGCTGTCGTCATCTTTGGCTTTCGGATACTTTTGCAAACTGTCATTTATAAAATTTTGGTAAGGCAAGATTATCATATCTTTCTTATCTTTATCCATGCAGCACTTCTTGTATTTTTTGCCACTTCCACAAGGACACGGCTCGTTCCGGCCGATTTTATTAGGATTGTACATTTTCTCTACCGTCATGGAAACGAAATCTTCAAGAGCTTTACTATAGGCCTTCTTCGAGACGTGCTTCTCCTTCTCCGCGCGTTCGAAGCCCTCATACCAACCGAGCTCTTCCGAAGCATCTTCGATTTTCGTGAACGAATCGAATTTCTCTCCATAATCGAAAATGTCGTCTAGAAAATCGTCGTATCCTCCCCGTACTCGCAAATCTATTGCGTCTTCTCTAAACATCTTTTTGACATCTTCCATCATCGAAAACATGTGCGTATCTATGATGACTTCTAGTATTCCGTCGTATATCGAATCGTCATATTCAAATTTTTCGATGAGCTTTAAAAGATAGTCTTTGAGCTCTTTTTCGCTTATCGAACCATCGTTATAAAAATACGTATAGCATCTCAAAAAATCTTCCCTCGTGAATTCGTTCAATTGATTGTTCTCTATAACCGAATTTAATAACTCGAAATCTCCGTCGAAGATGCTCACCAAAATAGAAGGTAACTTGTCGTTTAACTCTTCCCAAGGCGAAGTGCCCTCCTTCGTATATATTTTTACCACCGACGGAAATGTTCTCTTCTCTCCGTGCTCCGCGAGCAAAAAGATGGATGCGATTACACTCAAAGGTGTCATATCCCCTTCTTCCACCTGAGTTCTCTCATTTGCATAATCTTCGACACATTTAAGCAAAACGTCGACATACACTTTCCAATTCTGTTTAATTTCATCGAGAACCTCTCGACCCTTATATTCGTCAATTTTCTTAATTACATCTATCATAATTTTCACCTAACCATTAGAAATCATAAAATTGGATATAAAATAACCCAATTCCAATGGCAATATAACTTTCCCTTCTTTATTTACAAATATGTATCCCAATAAGGCCATACTCGCCAAATTCACGCTGTGTTCAATATCTTCGCCATTATACAACCTCGCCAATATTTTTCTATCTTCGACAGTAGACATGTTCATAAGATTATCGAAAAACTGACTCGGTATTTCTCGGCGTAAGTAATTTAACTTGGCCAATTTAGTCTTTCGCACTTCGTTAAAAACGTTATAAAAATCGTATAATTTCTCCATTTTTTGGAGAGGCGGAGGTTTCAAACATTCTTCCAAAGTTAACTGCTCTCCCTCTAGATTTATTCGCACCGAATCCAATCTACTTTCTATTTCGTCTTCGCTCATTTTCTCTTTCCTTTAACAAATTTCTGATTTCTTTCAAAAGTTCGGTCTTTTCGTCTACAACTGGCTCGGCGGGAGCCTCTTCTTCCTTCTTTTTATTGAAACTTCCGATAATTTTCACGAATACGAATATACATGCGGCCACGATTAGAAAATCTATCACGTTCTGAATGAATGTTCCGTAAGCAATTTCGGCCCCGCCAATGATTACTTTGAGTCCAGAAAAATCGATTCCCCCGATTATGACTCCGATTAGAGGCATCAACATATCGTTCACGACCGAAGTGACGATTTTACCAAATGCCCCTCCGATTATGACACCTACGGCCATATCTATGACGTTTCCTCTCGAGATGAAATCCTTAAACTCGTGCAAAGTTGCATTCCCTTTCCTCAAAAGTTCGTCCTTAGTATTGTGTTTCTCTTTTGTTTCGTTTTTACTCATCTGTACTGCTTCCTTCCTGTAACCATTATAACAGAAGGCCACACAAAAGAAAAGAGACAATCGTATCTCTCATCTTTAAGAAAATTCCAACTACAAAGTCATCGCAAGATTTTGGATTTTCTCCAAAGGTAATTTGGTGTATTTTTGTATTACATCTTCGGGCAGTCCATCTTTCAACATGTTAGTTGCCGTTGTCTCGAGACCTTTTTCGAGGCCAATCTCTTGGCCGAGTTCGTATTGGGCTTGCATGGTCGAACTGTCTTCACGCATGCTTTCCAAAAACTTGTCATCTTGTTTCAGTTTCTTCAAATAAGTCACCATCTTTATCATCGTTTCATCTCCCTTCGCGAGCATTTTAGCTTCTTCTTCACACGCTATAAACATCGACAAGTACTTGCTCTCCGCATCGTTCAATACGAGACCTGCCTCGTACTTCTCTTTGATGACTGGCAAATACACATCGACGTACGAAATCGGTAGCCTAATATCTTCTCCATCGCTCGTCTCGTACACCGCGATTGTCTGGTCTTTCCCATAAACTGTGTAGTTGTTGAAACTGATGACGT
>CAYYLF010000028.1:0-17479 GCA_964472425.1 uncultured Muribaculaceae bacterium
TTAAAATTTTAATTTCATACTCCATATTTATTTTCCTTTCACACTTAAATTATAACATATATAAGTGCATTTGGAAATGTAATCTATAACTATATTTTATCTTTTTAATAACAAAATTGGCAAAATAATTCTTTTCGGCCTATTTACTTTCTAACTAAAATTATAATATTTATTCGTTAGAAAGCAAATATGAGTTTAGAATCTTTTAATTTATATAGTCGCACTATTCTTAAAAATGATTTTATTTATAAGGTTTTATCGTCTGTTTAACACGCATAGACATTCAATGTGATAAGTGTAACTAAACATGTCGAGGAGATATACTTTTTTAATTTCGTAATCCTCTTTCAATACTTTCAAATCGCGACTCAAGGTAACGGGGTCGCAGGAAATGTAGATTATTTTATCTGGTGCAATATCGATAATGCTCTTTAAACCTTCCGTAGATAAGCCGTTTCGTGGTGGGTCTAAGATTATCGTGTCGATAGGCTCGGCAATCTTTTTGGCATTTTTGAAGGCGTCTCCGAGCATGAAGTCGACGTTTTCTATCTTGTTCATGCGAGCATTCACGATGGCATCTTTGACGGCGTTTTCGACGATTTCGATTCCGTACACTTTTTTGGAGACGGTGGCGGCGAGGATGGATAATGTTCCTACTCCAGAGCACATGTCGAGGACGGTTTCGTCGGAGCTCAAGTTTTCTTTGACGAGAGCGAAAAGTTGTTCGTTTATGTAACGGTTGACTTGGAAGAAGGAGTTGTAGGTTTCTTTGAAGAGGAGTCCTCCCATCATTTCGATGTAATGGTCCGCGCCGAAGAGCAGTTCGTCGTTGTAGACGATTCCGACGAGTTTCACTTTGTTGCGCAGGGGTTCGATTTCTATGTTCGGTTTTTCTTCGGATTTTATGTCGATTATGACTTCGCCGTTGTAGTTACACTTGATGATCATATCGGCATTTTGCAAGTGGAAAAAATCGACGGAACGCATAATCGTATTTATGGCTTCTTCGACGTTCAGACAGCGGTCCGTTTCGACGAGGTCGTGGCTAGCCTTTTTGTAGAAGCCGGTGATTCCATCGACAATGTGAAGTTCGACTTTGTTGCGGTAGAAGTCTCTGTTTTTGTTTTTGATGACCTCGATGTCGGGATTCAGTCCGGCATATTTAAAGAGTATTTCTGATAGTTTGTTTTTCTTGAATTTGATGGTGTCGTCGTAGGACATGTGGCGAAGGTGGCAGCCTCCACAATCTTCGTAGTAGGGACATTTACTCTTCGTTCGCGAGTCCGATTTGTGGATATACAGGGAAACTAGTCCTTCTTTGTATTTGACCGTATCTTTAGTGATGCTTACTTCCACCGTTTCGCCGGGCAATGCGTTTTCGACGAATACGATTTTGCCTTCGTCATACGATATTCCGCGGCCGCGGTGGTCGAGTTTTTCGATTTTCAGTTCCATGTTTCACCTCTCGTATTTGTAAAGTTCGACTATTTCTCTTTTGGTGAGAGTTCGGTATTCTCCACTCAAAAGGGTGCCTAAGTCGAGATTCGCATAGTGTGTTCTCGTCAGTTTGGTCACGTCGTATCCGAGAGACTCGAATATTCTTTTGATGATGTGGTTACGTCCTTCCGTTATCGTTATCTCGACAAAGCAAGTGTCCTTCTTTTCGTCTTTTTTCTTTATTTTTAAGTGGTTAACTGCGACTGGGCGTCCGTCTATTTTTACACCATTTTTGATGGCAAAGAAGTCTTCCATCGCGATTACGTGGTTCAGTTTTGCGAGGTACGTTTTGGGGACTCGAGAGTTCGGATGAGTCAAGATGTTCGTAAGTTCGCCATCGTTCGTAAGAAGGATGAGACCGGTCGTGTCGTAGTCCAATCGTCCGACGGGGAATATGCGGGCATCGGTTTCGATGAGGTCGACGATGGTCTTTCGACCGTGGTTGTCGGAGACCGAGCTTATCGTCTCACGCGGTTTGTTCAAAAGATAGTACTCTTTTTGTTCCCTTTTGATGATGTGACCATCGACGGTTATCTCGTCGATCGGACGAACTTTCGTTCCGAGAACTCGAGTCACTTTTCCATTGACGGAGACTTTACCTTTCGTTATGAGTTCTTCGGCTTTTCTTCGAGAAGTGTATCCGCTTTGTGCAATAATCTTTTGTAGACGTTCTTCCATGTGCATTCACCTATTACATATTTTATCACAGAACGCTCTTCATATCAAAGTTATCTTGTATCGAAAGAAAAGACACCGTCGAGTGGTGTCTAATAGTTTATAGTTGGAATACTTCGGTCGGACTGTCATCTTGCGAATCGGCGGCCGGAGCTTGCGTTTCTGGTGTGGTCGACGTCGTGCCAGTCGTCGTTGCGGCTTGATTCGTCGTAGGTTCGCTCGGAGTGGCCGCAGGTTCTTCGATGTTCGTAGGTTCGATTATGTGGAGTGTTCCGGGGGTTACCGAAGTTTGGGTGTTGCCGCCTTCGGCTGTCGTCGCAGGTTGAGCAGTGTTTTGGTTTTGTGAGGCGACTTCGGCGATTACTCCGGCCGTTTCAGTTTGCCCTTCTATCGAACTTGGTCCATCCATCTTCTTTTTGTTTTTCTTCTTTTTGGAGATGAGTAGTAGTAGGATGAGCAGGATGACTAGCAACGCGATGACTATGAAAATCCAATAGTCCATTATGTTAAAGGACCGCTTAGTCGTTATGACGTATTCTCGCGTAGTGCCGTTTTCGGCTGTGACTTTAATCGTCACCTTCGAGCCATCGCCGAGGCTAGCATTTCCGAGTATCTCGTAGGATGCAAGTTCGCTTTCCGTGATAGCCGTGATGTTCAACATCGATTCTTTGCCTATCTCCAGTGTGTATGCTGTTATCGAAGGATCGAAGTTCAGTTGATATTTGTCGATGGTCAGACTGGCCAAGTAGTTGTTCGAAGATTTGGCTTTGACTTTGTTGACGTTTAAAACGTAGAGTCCGGTGTTACCGTAGGGGTCGGCTAAGGATATCGTGATGGTGTTCATACCTTCTTTGAGATTGTCCGTGTCGCCTCCGATGGTTATCGTGACTTGATTGTCGTTCGAAATGGCATCGATATCGAGTTTACCTATCGTTCCTTCGACTTCGAGGTCGTATACGCGCTTGTCGGGTTCGAAGGTAAAGTCGGCATTCGAGATGATGAGGTTGTTGAGTGTGAGAACTCCATAGCTCACTTGCGTGTCCGGTTCGCCCGGAGTGGCATCGGGATTAGGGTTCGGCTCAGTCGGTGTGGTAGGTTCGGTCGGTTCGGGTTGTGTAGGCTCGTCGTTTTCGGCGATGGTCGGGTCCAAATTCTTGAATTCGACAAAGTAGGTCGTTAGACCCAATCCACAGACATTGCCGTCTACTATGAGTTGAACTTCTCCTTCATCCGTACGAACTGTACGAGGGCCGAAGTCTTCAACCCAAGTCGAATCCGTCGTAGGTTCTAGAGTAACTTGAGTCGTACCTTCGGGAATCATAACTTGGTACGACGTCTCCCCTACTTTGACGACTGTACCTACAGATGTGGTAAAGTCGGTTATTCGTCCACAGGCTTCGACGTCTTGATAGGAAATCATCCCCAAAAGCATAAAAATAAATAAAATACGTTTCTTCATTTGAACCCACTCACTATTCTAATAAAGATTATAACATACGAAAAAGAAAAAAGGAACAGTTTTGCTCCCATTTTACTTTATAAATTTTAGCAATTCGTCTTTCGGCATGAATCCGATGGATTTTTTTAAGACGTGACCATTCTCCATGAGGACGAGTGTCGGGATACTCATGACTCCCATCTTTTGTGATAGTTCTTCGTGAACGTCGGTGTTTATTTTGATGATGGGAATGTCGATTTCTCCTTCGATTTCCTCTAAGGTCGCGCCCATCATTTTACAAGGTCCACACCAGTCGGCATAGAAGTCGACGAGGCATTTATTTTTTGTCATTTCTTCAAAATTGTCATTTTTTTCTAAGTGTTTAATCATGTTTTTTCTCTCCTTTACGCTTTCGCTCTGTATTTGTCGATTACGCCTTCAATTCCAGGCATTTTGAGTTTTCCGTTAGCGACGAGGACGTCGGCATTGTCTGCGTCTAAGACTTTGTATTTGAGTAAGACATCGAGACATTCTAGGTTGGCGGCATCTCTATCCGTGGAATCTCTATAGTCTTCGGCTACTTCGTATATTTCGACGAGCGAGTCGTATATAGGACTGATGGCCGAGGACATGATTGGCGTGTTCGCCAGTATCGGATTTCCATATTTGCTTTCGTCTATGTAAGTTCTGGTAGCTTCAAATTGAACACTTACGAAGAGCAAGAGGAAGACCACGACTACGCCTTCTATGAATCCGACGAGGGCGCCTAGTATCTTGGATGGCAAGGCAAATACGAAAGTTATTTTGAGGATGGTTTCCAAGATGTTCGTCATTCGTATTATTATCTGATAGATTATCAAGAGTATCGAGGCGACGAACAGGAATGCGATTAGTTCGTATATTATGATGTTTAAAACCGTTATTCCGGACATTATTCCGGAGAATTTGAAAAACGGAAGATGCTGGTACATGAAGACCGAGAACGGGTTTTTGAGTAGGAAGGCAATCACTATTACGCCCAAGCCTCCTACAAAGGATACGGATTCTTTGATTACTCCGTTCGAGAATCCTTTCGCGATGTATATAAGTAGTATTACTATAATGATGATATCTACTGCAGTCATTTATCTCACCTTTTCTAATTAGAATTATATTACATAATGTGGTTTTAGACAATCGTTTTTGGCAAGGTTTGACATGTGGCTTAGAAATTTGTCTATTAATATGTTATACATTTATCCAAAATTTATGAATTAAAAGAAGCCTTTGGGGAAGGCTCCTCATTCATCATCTTTACTTTGCGAAGTAAATCGACTCTTTCTTCACTCATCTCGAGCATCTGTTTACCTTTCTCGGCTAACTCACCATACCGATTCGGCGAGAATTTTCGTCTCTCGACTTCCTCATTCTTCGCGAGGACGACATAGTTCACTCGATTAATCTCTAGCCCGCTTGTCACTTTCCCGAGTACTTCTAAGGGAAATCCTGCTCGTCCCTTCACCACTTTATATCCGAACAAAGCATGAAGTACGTATGCATCTCCATCGTATGCGACATAGAACTTCCCTTGCTTTTTCAAACTCATTCGTCCATTCATTCGATTTTATTCACCTCTTTTACTTCTCTTTTTGCCTGTGGAAAACGAGAGGCCGTCCCTGTCGTCCTCGCTCTTCGCTCGTCACGACTGGGGACACCTGACGGGTTCCCATCATCGATTTTTCACCCTATCGTATACGGATTTCCTTGACTTCCGTCCCCGCTCTTTATGGCGATTTTCGAGTCCAGATAGACCGTCGGGCGAACCCCAAGAGTGCTGCTCACGTAGCCAGTGGCGTCCACGAAGCTAGTGCTGCCCACGCAGCCAGCGTTGTGCACATGGAACGCGTAGTCCGCATCCGCCGCATTCGGCGATATGGTCCATTGATAATCACCGTTATACAACCAGCCCGCACTTGGGGTTCCTTGATTACAATTATATCCATCTGTGTAACATTTATCATTTACTCCATTTGCATATGTATATACATAATCACTTGGATACATTAAGCCTACATTTTGCATTATACTTGTCGTTCTTCCACTATATACTGTCGTCCCTCTCTCAAAGTTATAATAGTCGGGACCTCTTAAAGTTGATATTTCACTTGAGCCTCCTAAGTACCATTTTACTTTTGCGATTTGACTTCTTGCGGTCGAGTTTAGACCATTAGTCGAATAACTTCCCACTCGATTATAATAATCTCCATTTAGTAGTTTTTGTAATGATGCTGTTGACCATTCATTACTATCACTTGAATTCCATGGCATATCTCCTATCGATTGGTCTCTCATTATTTTGATAAGTTGTTCTTTATTTCCACTTTCATTCTCGACTGTGAATACTCCTATTATTCTCCAAATTTCATCGTTGAAGGTTATATAGTTATTTGGATTTGCTCCTATGTATCTATAGTCTCTTCTCTCTTCTGATGTCCAGTCCGCTACTTGAGTCGCCGAGTGTGTGTATGTTCCATAATTGTCTGTTGTAGTCGTAGTCAACTCGTCGTGGTCGAAGGCGAACATCTCTTTTTTGTTTCCAGCATTGTAATCTGTTATACTTGGGTCATTCGCTTTAGCTAGAAGAGGAGCGGCTGGATTAATCTTTTTCCAATGAGCGAACAAAGTTTGATTGCTGCTCAAAGCTACTTTGGTGGTAGATAGTATTTGGTTCCCACCTTCTTGGGCAGTAAACCATCCTAAGAATTCGTATCCTTCGTATGTCGGAGTCGGTAATTCTCCATAAGTCGAGTCGTAGGTGACTGTCTTACTTGCTGTCGGTGTGGTCCCTCCGTTCGCATTGAAGGTCACACTGAAAGTCTTGGCCGTCCAGTTCGCTTTCACAGTCGCATCTCCCGCGCCCATAGTATACACTGAACCCGATAGAGAACCTGCCCCACTTGCTTTGCTCCAACTGTAGTTGTATCCCGTCTTGGTCGGTGTACTCAAAGTGTATGTCGCTCCGTAGTATACATTCACGGTCGTGTCGGTCGTTTTGCCTTCGTATGATCCACCATTTGGATTGATGGTCAAAGTGTATTGGTTTCTCACATAGTCGTACGTTATCTCGTTGTTCGATGTGTTCGTAGAAATAGTCATACTTCTCGTATCTGGACTAGTGAATCCCGTATAAGTTTTCACTTCCGGGGTGATTGTCGTCCCGTAGTTTGCACTGGCCGTGACTGTATCCGCACTTACGATAGTGTAGCCTGAACCATTCACATTCATTTGTCTATGGTATACTTTGTATTGATAAGAGTTTATCTTCCACTTCGCGGTCACGGTCGCATTGGCTGCTCCACTCATCGTGAATGTCGAACCTGTCAAGGTTCCACCCGTATTCGTCCACCCATCGAACGTGTACCCTTCTCTCGTCGGAGTTCCCAAGGTCGTGTTAGAACCGTAGTACATCTCTATTACTGTGTTGGTTGTCTTTCCATCGTATGTCCCTCCATTCGGATTGACTGTTAGATTGTATTTGTTTCTAGGATATTGATAGTCTAAGACGTTTTTCACTGGTGGATTGCTGTCCACTTGGATGGTCATACTCTTGGTACCTGGAGAAGTGAAACCTGTATAGGTCTTTACTCCTGGTGTTACAATCGAACCGAAAGCCGATTCTCCTTCGTCCGTATCTGCATCGACGGTCGTATATCCCGAACCGTTCACATTCATCTGTCGATGATAAACTATATACTTGTAGTTATTGACAGTATAATTGGCCGTCAAGGTCGCATCTCCTGCCCCGACCGTGTAAGTCGTGCCAGAGAGTGTTCCTTTACTCACCGTCCAGTTCGTAAAAGTGTGTCCTTCTTTACTAGGGTTAGGTATGTTTATGGTAGAACCATAATAAGCATCCTCTATCTGAGTCTCTCCACTATATGTTCCTCCGTTTGCATTTATCGTGATGTCGTATCTGTTTCTAGTGTAATCGTATGTGACCGAATTAAGAGATTCATTGGTACTTATGGTTATCTCTTTACTACTAGGACTAGTGAATCCTTCGTATGTGTTCACTTTAGGGGTTATCTTCTCTCCATAGTTAGCTCTAGCTGTAATCGTGTCGGCACTTACGACTGTATAGCCGTTTCCATCTACATTCATCTGTCTGTGAGTTACCGTATAGGTATAACTATTTACAGACCAGTTGGCCGTGATAGTTACATCTTTATCTTCAGTTAAGGTGAAAGTATTGCCATCGATTGAACCACCACTTACAGACCATCCGTCGAAAGTGTATCCCGTCTTAGTAGGATTAGCAAGAGTAACATTAGTCCCATACTCCATATCGAATTCGGTCTCGTCATCGTAGCTACCACCTGCTGGGTCTATTGTGACTGAATAACTGTTCGCCTTCCATCTCGCCTCTAGAGAGGCATCACTTATTCCCATCTTGAATAAGCCATCTTCCAAAGTTGAGGATACTCCATTCAATGTCCATCCTTCGAAGGTATGTCCTACCCGACTAGGAGTATTGATGGTCTTGGTCTCTCCGTTTTTCAATAGGTACTCTTGAGTACTAGAAAACTCATCCCATACTCCTCCATTCGGATTCACACTCAAAGTATAGTATCTGTACTTCAAAGGTTGGCCGACATCGAATACTGTATTGAGAACAGCTTCCAAGTCCTGTGATTGGTCTTTGTCCGTATTGTTCAAAGTGATGTTCAAGTTGTAGTAATAAGTCTCTCCGGCTGGAACACTTATCTCTCCTGCCATGGTCTGTCTAAGTGGATTACTCGAGACCGGCACATTCGAAGGTGGAAGTAGTTCTTTGTACTCACCATCCTCGGTTTCCGAATAAGTCATAGTATAGGTGAGACTTCCATTCATATATGTGTTGATTAGATTCTTCCAATCTAGACTCAAGGAAGCCTCCGCGGTTCCCGTGTTCTCTATCAAGAACTTCTTGGTAATCGTCTCTCCGAAGCCCAATTGAGCATTTATACCATTGTCGTTGTCCGCGAACCTCAAAGCCAGAGTAGCTGTGCCCAAGTCGGCCCCGACCGGCTTATGTTCCCCGGCCGTGGTGAAGTACGCATACGAAATACTCACCAAGGCTACGACTGCCACGGCCACGGCAATCAATAGAATTGCTCTTTTGTTTTCAAGTTTCAACTTCTTCATAAAACATCCCTATTCTTTCCTGGTTTAAAGCATGTAAAAGACTGGCTTCCTGCCCACATATTTTTTTGTTTTTGGAAGTGTTTTTCGAGTATCGTTTTTCTTAAAACAATACTTGCTCTTCGTCCATAGTCTTCTATAGTCCTATTTTACCACCCCCCCCCCAGAAAAAGTCAAGGAAAATTTAAAATGCCCTATTTATGGGCGTTTGAGGGATGAAATAAGAACGAGTGTTCTTGAAATTTGCTCTATTCTGGGATTATGTTTTATTATTCATGATGACAGATTGTTGACGAATATGTTTATTAGAATTTGACAAAACGCCAAAACATATATATTATTATAGTGTAATGAAAAGAGGGGATTTTTATAAAATCACGAGATTACAAAGAATGGTATAAAATCGTAAGACCTATAATTACGAGCAAAGAGTATTTGAAGAGAAAGAATTTTCGTCATCACGGGGATACGAGTGTGTACGAACATTGTATAAAGGTTTCTTTAGGGGCATACAGTTTAGCTAAGAAATTGGGCGCGGATTATAAAAGTGCAGCCATTGCAGGAGTGCTCCACGATTTCTATACGACTCCGTGGCAGGATGTCACGATAAAGCAGCCGTTTTTCCAAAGGCACGGGTTCACTCATGCGCGTGTAGCTTTGGAAAATTCGCGAAAGTATTATGCGAAGTATTTGAATCCGAAAATCGAGAATGCGATTCTTCGACACATGTTTCCTTTAAATATAAGGCCACCGAGATACAGTACTGGGTATATCATCACACTCGTCGATAAGTGCGTCAGTATGGATTTCGTCTTTTGCAAGGAGACTTGGGTTAAAACTTTCAGATTCTTGAAACGAGGTTAAAATGCTCTACTTATGTAAGTTGTTCATATGTTTTATCATCTTTTCTTTTGCGGGTTGGTGTTTGGAAGTAATATTCGGCATCATCACGACTAAGAAGTACGTGAATCGCGGATTCTTAATCGGACCTTTATGCCCGATTTATGGACTCGGATGTGTCCTATTGTACACTCTTTTAAACGGTTACGAAAAGGACCCCATCGTGCTCGCACTCATGAGCATGTTCTTGTGTTCAGTTTTGGAGTACGTGGCTAGTTATCTCATGGAGAAAATTTTCAAGACGCGTTGGTGGGATTATAGTGAGCAGAAGTACAACATAAACGGTCGAATTTGTTTGGAGATGGCCATTCCGTTCGGCGTCTTGGGACTCGGAGTCGTATATGTACTCTTCCCTGC
The DNA here is from genome assembly GCA_964472425.1 of uncultured Muribaculaceae bacterium. Lineage (GTDB taxonomy): Bacteria > Bacillota_I > Bacilli_A > RF39 > UBA660 > RUG11867. The sequence goes on from CAYYLF010000028.1 coordinate 10,028, forward strand.
GACTCTGTACGTATTATCACTCATCTCAGATAAAGTTATCTATATAATTGCAGGCGTGTCGGCAGTCGTGTTCGTCATCGATTTAATCGTTTCGCTCGACGTCATCATGAAGTTTACGAATGCGATAGAATGCGTTCCTAAGGATATGACCGAAGAGATAACGAAGTTTGTGAAGGAGACATTGCTCAAGCAGGGACGACTTACGACGAGATTGGTCGAATCGTTTCCGAATTTTAAAATCGATTTGAGCGTAATAAAGAACAAGATTTTGAGAAAGAAAAAAGGAAAACCGGAGAAAGGACAGGAATGAAACTGTTCTTTTTTGATTTTTCTTATTTTTGTGTCGGCTTATTCGTATGTTTTTTACTTCTCTTTTTTCTTTTCGAAAGGCGCTTGCCGAGTGTTTCGAGGATGCGGGCGAGTTCTGTGTCGTCTATATCCGAATGTTGGCGTCGCGCGGACTCCGATATGAGGCTTAGGCAGATTCGAGCAGAGGCAAAGTGCTTTTCACCGAGAAAGTAATCGAAGTCATCGATGAGGCTTTGCGTATCCATTCGAAATGTTTTGCGCGATAATTCGGAGAGGACGATGAGCGGTTTGGTGAAAGCCGTATCTCGTTCTTCGATGCATATTTTGAGTAGTCCTTTTAGAAGATAGTGATATTCGTGAAGGCCTTTTATGTTGATGATGGCTTTTAGAAGTTCGAATCCCACTTCGTTTTCTCCTACCATGAAAGCCGAAATCATTTCGGGAAGCGGAGTTTTTTCGGGCTGAGGTGGAGTTGCAGGAACGGGTTTCTTGCGAGATTTTGGCTTGCAAATCAGTTCTTCGCGCGTCGCGACGGCGGCCGAGAGAAGAAGCCCTAGGGAGTTTTTATTCGCCGGCAATTTTCTGTAAGAAGCGAAGGTTTCGTTGTTTTCGAGAGCTCGGTCGTAGTCTCTTATTTGGATGAGACGATAGAAATCGTTCGTTTCTTCCATATTTGGAACGCTCGGTAAACCGGTACGGCGCATATCGACTATGTCTTTGGCAATCAGCAGTTTGGCTTGCAAGGTAAGTCTCAAGGGATGATTTTCAGCTTCGTGCTCGAGAAGGTCGACAAGTTGTTCGTATTCGGCGTTTTTGATGAGTGTACGCGCACGACAATTCAATATTTGGCTCTTTTCATTGGCTTGACAAATGAGATGGCGCGTGACTACGTCGGAGATAGTCTCGTCACCCTTGGCGTTCAGTAACTCGAGTCCTCTTTGAAAGTTGCGATTGTAGAACGCGGCAATTCGGAGCGGTTCGAGACTTCTATCTTGGCGATTTTGAGGGATGGTAATGTCACTGTATTGCAAGGCGTGAACGCGAGTTCGGTATTTTTCGGGCAATTCGGTTATGAAACTGAGTAAGTACAGGTAGAAGTTGTAGTCGTTATTTTGAACTCTGTCTTCGGGAGGTCTCATAAAGCCGTCTAAGTATTTCTCGACGTTTGCATAGTCTTCTTTGAGAATGCAGCGCATGAACATGGCAAAGTTGGCACTCGGAGCAATGGGAGAATCTCTGTAGTAGTATTCGTAGCAAAGCACGGCTTCTTCCGTGTTACCGCGAGTAAGTTCGCGGACACTGTAGAGATAGAGAGGCCCTGCCGAGTAAAGGTCATATACTCCCCTTCCCGTTTTTCTTAGCGTGTTTTCCCTTACGAGGGCATTTATCTTACCTTCCGTAAATCCGTTTTGGCGGAGTATACTGGTCGTTAGACGTTTATTATGTACGAGCAGATGGTATACTCGTTCTTTCTCTTCGGTTGTTATGGTAATCATTTTTTACTCCTTTTTTTTGTTTAGTATTAGAGAATTAGGATTCGAATGAGGCGTCTATGTAGTAGATAGGTCGTCCTTCTTCGTAGTAGTTTTTCTCGAAGTCGGTCATGATGTTCGAGATTTCACGTTCATCGTGATGGAGGTCGAGACTCACTTTGTCGAATACGTACCAATACTGAGAAAGGCTTTCGAGAGAATACGCGAATAGCCCTTTGTTGTCGGTTTTTAGGATGATGTGTTTGTGCTTTTTGAATACTTTGTCGTAGAGTTTCAAGTAGCCGGGATGAGTGAAGCGTTTGTTCATGTCTATCTTCTTAGGCCACGGTTCCGAAAAAGTGAGGTATATCGTATCTATTTCTCGACCGAATATTTGGTCGAGGTCGCGGGCGTCCGCGTTTATGAGTTTCAAGTTGGGAAGGTTTTGACCTTTCAGACGTTCGGTGGCCATGACGAGTTGGGAGTCGACTATTTCGAGGCCGACGAAGTTGATGTTGGGATATTTTTTGGCCATCTTGATGATAAATTCTCCCCGACCCGTCCCCAGTTCGAGGTGAATGGGATTGTGATTGGCGAAGTAGTCATTCCATTTTCCTTTGTATTTGGTCGGAGTCGCGACCAGGTACGGGCTGTTCGCGATTATCTTGGCGGCATCTTTTATTTTGTTGTATTCCATTTGTAACACTTCCTTTGTTCTTCTATTATATCATAAGTTTGAGGAAAAAACTCGAAGAAAAACGACCAATTCGGTAGAATCGGTCAAAAATCTTTTGATGGTCGTTTGTGTCATGGTGAATCACATCTTAGGTAGCGTGCGTGCGAGAGACAAGCTGAATTTTAGTTCATTTAGGACTCGGCAAGTTTCGTCTTTCGTCAAATCGACATGTTCTCGCAAGGTCGCGGTCGAGAGGGTTTCGATGAGGATACTCGCTTCATGCAGATGATTTGTATCTAAATAATCTTCGATTGCTGCGACGAATTCGTCTACATCGAAGGCGAAGTCGCCAGTTAATAAGTCAGCGAGCGCAATAATCATGCGAGCGTACGTTTTATCACCTGCTAGAATGGATAGTCTAAAAAGATTGCCGAGTAAATAGTCGTAATCTTCGAGGCCGGTCAAAATGAGATATTCGCTCAAAAGCACTTTGGCGTTTTCGAGGTCGTCAGTGCGAAGGGCCAAAAGAAACTTTTTGAGGCAATCTCTCTTGGCTTCGGTTTCGCAATCGTAGGTACCTGTAAGTTTCATCTTGGTCTCGATGATGCGATTTAGAAGAGGTCTAAAGGTATCATATTTCTTCGGTCTGTGCGTCGCGATTGCGTATTTGGTATTAAGATGACGAGCTCTTTCGAAACGATTATGAAGAATGCTCGTGAATACACTGTCCGACTCTTTGCCTATCGGTTTAGGAATAATACCCTTTTTCAAGTTTTCCATCGTCGCGCACATGTGAAGAAGAACGCGCCTTGGACCACTGAGATAGTGAATCTCTTTTTCGGGGGTTAGTATTTCGATTACGCGAGCGTAACTCTCGGAGTCGACTAGTTGGCCAAGCATTTTGGATTTGTCGCGTTCGAGATTGCGAGCTTTGAAGAGCAGTTTTTCGATTATTATCATTTCGACGGTGTCATCTTCCTCGGCTTTCAATTGAGCAAATTTGTGAGTGGCTTCATAAAACTCTTGTTTGTAGATGAGCGTTCTCAAGTCGTTTTGTTTTTTAGGGCTTTTATAACGGTCATCGGTCGGAGATACATAGAGGTTTTGGTGTTTTATTTTGGCTAAGGTTTGTCTACATTCTTCAGGTATCTCCATCGAATAACTGAGAAGAGCGCTTTGGAAACGGTTTAGAGTCAAGTCTTCTAGGAACATGCGAAGGTTTGCTCCGTAGTGAAATGAATCTATTTGTAGGCAACCTTTGAAACAAAGGTTCGCCTTGTAATAGTTTTTATCTTTGGCATAGCGGCAACCGTAGTCGTATAGACCGTCTGCGCTTTCCAAGGTGTACGTGCCATCTGCGGCTTCTTTCAGCTCGCCAAAAAAGAGCACTTCCATGACGTCCGTATAACTCATATTAGCTTGTTTGAGAGTATCTCTAGTTATCGGACGGTTTTGTAAAAAGGTATCGTATACTTTGTCCATGTTCGTTGTTTTCATACTTGTATCGACTCACTTTCATTTTTTTTGGAAAAGTATTATCTATAATAGAACTAAATCGACAAAATTGCAAAAGTTTTTTTAGGCATTTGTCTAAATGGCAATTTTCGGTTTAGTTCGCGAATTATCGATGGGTCTATTCGTCAACGTCTTAGGGCAATCGGCGGACGATTTGGTTTTTAGACGACACCGGAGAGAGGAGAAAATATCGTGGAGTTCTTCCGGTGGCAAATCCGTGTGGCCTTCGAGGAGAGCTCTAGATAGCGTTTCAAAGTAAATTTTGGCTTCGGAAATACGGTTTTCTTTCAAACAATCGTCTATCAATTCTATGTAGTGGTAGGAGTCGATTCGGTAGTCACCGGCGACGATTTGATTCATAGTTGCGAGCGGAGACATGACGGAAGGACTTTTTAAAATGTAGGATAAGCGAATGAGGTTTTCGACTATGTACGAGTACTTTTCGTGACCGCGACTGGCAAGATGAATACGGACGAGTTCGAAAGCTAGAGGCCAATCTTCCGCTTGTAAAGATTTTAGAATACTCTCTTTTATATCGTCAAACGAGCCTCGAGTATTTCCCATTCGTTTCGATTGGGCAGTTAAATCTCTTTGGAGTCGAGAAGCACTTGCTAGAAGTCGATTAAGTTCTTCGGTTTGAGGTTTGGCTAAGTCATCTTGATAGAATATCAAGCTATTGTGAAGGGCCTTTTCGTATTGTTTGAGACAGACGAGTCGGAAGATATCTTCGGATTCACCGGCAATGGGAGCACTCGGCACTTGCGTTTCTTGCATGGAGATTATGTCATTGCAAAGAAGAAGAAGCATCTTTTTAGAGTTGGTGAGGTTGTGAACACTTTCTTCTTTGGCGAGAAGATTGCGAGCGATTCGGATATTGAAGGTTCTGAGGGCATTTATGAGGCGATGAAAAGATTCTTTTTTGTTCTTGCGAGCCCGAATTAGGAGGTCTATGATGATGGCACCCTCGGCTGGTAAGTACTTCCCTTCTATTTCATTCGAAAAGTTGACGACAGCTGTATAGAAGTCTTGAGCGAAGGCAAGTCTGCGGATTTCATTAGATTCTTCTGTTTCTTTGTTTTGAGAATCGTTCGGCAAAAGGATGTCGTCTATTTGCATGTTTTTGACGATGGTTCTATATTCATAAGGAAGTTCGATGGCGTAACTCAAAAGGAAGAGAAAAAAGTTGTAATTGGCGCGAACTCGATCTTCTTTAGAGACGGCAAGACGTGATAAAAGCGGTAGGATTTCGTCATAACGGTCCAAAGCGATGAGGTCGAGAATCATGCGTGTGATAGCTCCTTCATGGAACGGATTCATCTCCAAGCATTTGAGAAAACACTTTTTGGCACGGTAGTAGTCTTTGTTTTCGGTAAGGATGCAGCCATATTCGAAAATGAAGTCTGGGTCGTTTAAAGTGTAGTTGGCAAGTCCCGTTTTGGAAATATATCCTTTTTGAACGAAAAGTCGTAGGTCTTCGTTTCGAAGTCCCATAGACCAGAGATTGGGCAGATTGAGACTTTGCCCCGACAAAAATACGTCGTATACTTTTTTTAGTTTGTTGTTCATCTAGATTCCTCCATCAGTTAGGGTATATGATAGTATAGAAAGAGGAAAATTGCAAGGTTTTCGACAACAAAGGGAAAGAAAAAACGGATTAGTCCGTTTTTAAGTAACGATTAGGGGTGAGAGGCTGGTCTTTGGGAATGACTTTGAGGATTCAAAGATCCATCGCCCGTTTCGATTCTTCTCATCATATCGGCCGCGATTGAGAGAAGGATGCCCAAGTGGTTTTTTTGAATCGGTATCTGTCGTTTTTCGGCAAGTTCGAGGTTTCTCAGAAGCGCTATGTCGTAGTTTTTGGTTTTGATGAGTTCGTAGATGTTATCGCTTTTAGGAAAAGTACAAGGTGGAATTACTCGGGTCATGTACATGTCCAAGATGTCTCTTGCGATGAGCAGGTAATAAATGTACATTTTTTTGAGTTTGTGACGAGTCGATTCTCTTTGGATGAGAGCGGCTACTCGCGTGATGTTTTTTCTTTCGATGTTATATATCAGACTTTCTTTGAAATCGTCTTGTTCGACGGCGATGAGACTGGAAGCGCGTCTTAGGATAGCTAGTTCTCTCGGAATCTCTTCTTCGAAGGTTTCGTTCGTGAGGGAGACTGCTTTCTTGAATTTTTGCTCGAAGATGAGCGTACGGATGCGATTTGTCATTTCGGTATGAGGCGCATTATCGTTTTGAACGAGAATATCTTCGGTGTCGAGTTTTTTGGTACGTTTTACCAAATCACTAGGGAGCTCCATGAGGAAACTTAGAACATAGAGGTAGAAGTCGTAGTCGCGAGTGTAGGAAGTTCCTTCGGCCGTTTTCAAAAATTCGAGGTGTTTGAGGGCAAGCGCGTAGCGCTCGAGAAGAAGGTTTTCTAAAACTGGTAGCAAGATGGTCCTATTTACGTCGAGGCGATAGCACAGTTCGAAATAGGCTTTGGCTCGGTCGAGGTCGCCCTTTTTAATTAGGCTATTCGCGTAGATATAAAGTGTTCGAAATTCGGTTACGGTGTACGTTCCGTTTTCTTCTAAAAGTAGTCCCGCTTTTTGTAGTGCTTCTACTCGGCTCGAATCGAGTTTAGCCGATTTTAATGTCTTTTTAGATAGTTCTTTGCCCGTCAACAGCAGGTCATATATTGCGAGAAGGTCCGGCAAAAACGCTTTTATATTGGCATCCGAAGTGACGGCCGGATTGTTAAGAGCTTCCTTGGCATAGTTTTCGAATTTGGCTTCGTCTCCAAGGTGATACGTTCCAATCAAGCGTTCATCTTTTTTGAGTATTTTGTCGGAAACTAGTTTACGAATATTCCAAGAATCTACACCGATTTCGCCGAGAAGTTTGGCAGTCAGTTTGTCGTTTGCGAGGAGGCAGTCGTAGACCCTTTGTTCATCTTCGGTCATGATGAGGATATGTTCACCTTCATTTTGATTATTTCGAATGTGTGCGTATCGTTCGTATTCACATATCTTTTCGAGTTCGAACGGTTCGGACCAGTTTCCACGAAGGATTCCATTTTCTATTAGCACTCCTATTCTGTAACGGGATATGCCCTTCTCTATCAGAGTTTCTGAGCGAAGTTCTCCATTTTCGTATAAAGTCTCATAAATGAGTGCCATTTCTCTATCGATTATCATTTTTTTGCTTCCTTTCCCTTTTTGCGTGTATATAATATATGAAAGTTGGCAAAATTGCAAGCGCCTCAATAAAAAAACCGTCCAAATGTGTGAATAATTAGTAAAAATGTCTCTTTTTTCTGTGACCAATAATTAGTGAAAATGTCTCTATCGAAAAATCGGTAAAATCGTCGATAATTAGTGAAAATGTCCCTATGAGTTAATGTTGACAATTTATCTACAATTGATATAATAGTCATATTACTTGAGGGGATATGGCAACACTGAGGAGTGACCAGAGCACTTAAGTAATGCT
>CAYYLF010000029.1:0-16502 GCA_964472425.1 uncultured Muribaculaceae bacterium
TATCACTCCATATCTTAACTAAAAGTTCTGACTTTTATTTTTGAAAATCCCCTTAGAAGATTGAATTTGAGCTCTGAGTTTCTTTGCTAGATTTTTTAAATCTTTTTCGGTGATGAGCGAAGTATCTATGCCCATATTTCCATATCCTCCGTTAATATAGTAGAGGTTATCCAAAAAGTTTTCGATAGTAATCGATTTGGAAGCGTTTACTAATGCTTTCGAAAGAGTGTATCTCAGCAGTTCGGACATGACTCTATAGAAGTTTATTTCCAAGTTGGCCGTTGCGAAAAGAGCGTATAATTCTTCAAAAAAAGTATTCCATTCATATGTGCTTATCGAAATGGGCGGTAGAGAGTAAAACGAGTTGTATATTTCTAGTTCTTCTAGAATGCGAACTTTGGTTTTTTGGCAGTCTAAGAATTCGTCTGTTTCTAAAGTACGACGTTTGTTCATCTGTTTTTCTAGGGCTTCTTCGTATTTTTTTTCATCTGGACTTTTCGAATCATTCGCTTCTAGATCTCGGACATACTCTTCGGTGTAAAAATCTGTATGAGGAGTTTTCAATACGCCTCTTTCGAGTGTTTCTTCAAGTTCGTCTTCGCGAATAATGTCTTCTTTACTGCAGTTGAGTATTCTAAAACTGTTTATAGTTTCACGAACGAGTGTGACTGTGGCAATCGTGCACATTATTCCTCCGCCTATAGCGATAAAAAGTGGATTTTCAGTCGCAAAAAACGCTACGAGAAGGATGATAATCGGAGCGGCTAATTGCACGGCTTTTTTGAATTCTTTTTTGCTGCTTTTTTTAATATTTTTATCGAAATCTTCGATGAATTTGTCCATTTGGGCGATTTGGATGGCCGAATCCAAACTTTCTAACCCTTCTTTTCTTTTTTTCATGGTTTTCCCCCTTTAGATTTAGACATTATTATACCATGAGATTGATAAAAGTCAATTTTAGAGGACGCCCATAAGAAATCCCCGACCGTTTTAGTTGGGGATTTCTATTCGATAAATTCTCGATTATTCTGTTATGCCGACTTTGTTTTTTAAAATTTTTATGAATTCTTCGAGATCATTCGGAAACGAATTTTCGAAATGGTAAGTAGTCACTTCTTTGTCGGTATAGATGGAAATGTCGACTGTTCGACCTTCGTCTTCTCTTTCGACGATTTCTTCTTCTTTCCAGTAAGTGGTGTAGTTCGTAATAAACTCTTCTATCTCTTTTTCGGATACTTCGTATTCGGTGTTTTTGAGTAGGGTGTCTCCTTTCATGTAGGATACATTTTTGTTTACGAGGTTAATCGAAAGTTCCGAACTGTAAATGGTCGAGATTTTTTCTTTGATATCTATCTTTAAAATCATATGGTTTCCCTTCGTTTCTGTACTATTATAGCACAAAAGGCGATATTTTAAAAATATTCGTGCAATTTTTAGTTAGAAGTCGCAGAGATTACGCTTTCGAGAACGTCTCCATATTTGCCGAGATGAGTTTCGCCGGGCATGACGAGGAAGTCCTCGCTAGTCACTTTTTTTTCTGTCACGACGGGGCGATTATCCACACTTTGAACGAGGGTGGCATCCACTTCGCCGCGACCATCTTCGAACATTTTAAGAGTATCTCGAGCATCGACGAATACTACTCCTAGGACTTCGTTTTCATCGAACGAGAAATCCATGTAATCTCCTTTGTACGGCGCTATGAAGACGGAAGCCTTGGCGCGGTCTTTCATAATGGTTCCATCCTTTTTGCATTTGTCCATTTTCCAAGGCACAATAGCGACCAATTTAGCTTCGCTCGCGTCCATATCTAGCCCTACTTCTTCTTTTGTTTCTCTTTTGAAGGCTTGTTCGACGGTTTCTCCTTTGTCGACATGCCCAGAAGAAGTCGTGTAAAACTTTCCCGAGTCTTTTCTGATTTGGAAGACTATTCTTCCATCCTCGGTGTAGAGCCAGTTGTGGACCGTTTTGTGCCAAAGTCCATCTCTATGAACTACTTCGCGAGTTTCGAATCCCAAGTAGTTGTCGTTTTCATCGTAATAGTCTAAGTATTCCATTTTATCACCTTTCTTTTTTATAATTATATCTTTTTTTGTCTTCGAGGGCAAGAGGAGGACAGATAACTTTAAATTGCGCGAGCGAGGTCTCGATGATATAATTGTGGTGAAATATAGTTTGAATATACAGATAAAGGGGCATACTAAGAAGTAGAAGTGGGTGTATGTAATGAACAAAAAGACAATCGTAGCACTTGTGACATTCGTGCTCGTAGCAGTTGGTGTTTTAGTGTTTGTGGACATGAAAAAGACTGGAATTGATGGAGAAGATTCCAAAGAGAAGATAAACCACGTGACCGGAATAGTCTTATATAAAGATGAAGATTCGGTCATAATCGAGGACGAGGACGAGAACGTGTACGAGTTTTCGAAGGATGAAATAGAGGAGAAGGAAGGAACAGGAGTATCTATAGATTACAAAGAGGATACGAGCAAGCCGAAAGAGGACAAGAAACCATCTACCGGGACTCCTTCTACAGGGGGAGTGACTAAGCCGGCCACTCCGAGTGTGCCCAAGGTCGAGACTCCAGATAATCCTAAACCTTCGAATGGGAATAGCACGGTCATAGATTATACAGTCACAACCCCGTCTTCAATACCGGACGCGTGGCTCGATGGAGGAATATTCAGTGCTTATTATACGAAAGCTTTTCAGAAACTCGGGACTATGAGTTTGGACGAAAAGATAGGGCAGACTTTGATAGTTCGTTATCCAATGTCGGGTGCTGAGAGCATCCTGGGTCAATACCATTTGGGTGGATATGTATTTTTCGAACGAGATTTCAAAACGAAGAGTAGACAACAAGTCATCGATATGATAAGCTCGGTCCAAAATGCCGCAAAAGTTCCTCTGCTCACGGCGATAGACGAGGAAGGAGGGATAGTGTCTAGAATCAGCAGTAATCCAGCTTTGACGGCTAGCCCTTTTAAATCGTCTCAAGTTCTGTACAGCGAAGGTGGATTCGACGCGATAGTCGCGGATGTTCGCGTAAAGAGTGGGATTCTCTCTGGGTTAGGACTCAATTTAAATTTTGCACCGGTCGTCGATGTGTCTACGGACCCGTCTAACTATATATATAAGAGAACTTTGGGGCAGGGGACAGAGCTCACCAGTCAGTACGCAAAATCGGTTATTGCGGCTAGCAAGGGACTCGGAGTGTCTTATACCTTGAAACATTTTCCGGGTTACGGCAGCAATTTGGATACGCACGTCGGCAGTTCGGTTTCGAAGAAGAGTTATGCCGATTTGATGAATCAGGACATTCCTCCTTTCAAAGCGGGAATCGCGGCCGGGGCCGAAGCGGTGATGGTGAGTCACAACATAGTCGAAGCGATAGATGGAGCAAACGAGTCCTCTATATCTTTGCAAGTACACAATCTACTTAGAAATAATCTCGGATATACTGGGGTCATCATAACAGACGACATCAGCATGGGCGCCATGAAGAACGTCGCGAACATAGGTGGCAAGGCACTTGCAGCGGGAAACGATTTGATTATAACGAGCGATGTAGCGACTACTTTCGGTCAAATCAAGACGAGTTTGGCAAACGGAAGTGTCAAGGAGGAGGCTCTCAACAGAGCAGTCTTCCGAATACTAGCATGGAAGTATTATAAAGGATTATTGTCTTGATAGACGAAACGTGATGACCGATACCTCGAGTACCGGTCTTTTCATTTCTTTGACGACAACTTTTTATCACAGTTTGTCAAAATATGCGTCAATTTGACAAATTGGTTTGCATTTCCAGTCGTAAAGCAAAGAAAGAAGTGCTATACTTTTCTTAGTTACGAGGGATAATCTCGAAAGGAAAGAATTAAAGGAGGAAGTCTATATGAAAAAGACTACAAAATTAGGATTATTGGGAATCTTCGCATCGGCTTGTGCTTTGAATCCGCTCAATACGCAGGCATTGACGCCAGCAGAATTGACACCAGATGCAAACGGAGTTGTCACTTTGCAAGGCAATGTTACTTTGGATAGCTCTTGGGTTCTCGCGGCGAATAGCAATATCAAAACTATCGATTTGAATGGTCATACTTTGACAAGGGGAGTAAGATACGGATATCTCATCAACAGTTCGACCGATTTGACAATCAAGAATGGTAAGGTCGTTTGTGGTAAAGAGCAGGCTGTTATAGACGGAGAAAAGGCAGAGACTTCATCATCTTCTTGTATACGCAGTTACGGCTCTTTAACCGTCGATGGCGTCGATGTCGATGCTTATTGGACTGCACTCAAAGCAGAAGAAGGGACGACACTCAGTATCAAAAATTCTAGAGTATCATCTCAATCTGGCACGGCTGGAACGATATTAAACTATGGAAATGCGACAATCGAGAATTCTAGCATCAAGGCTGCTTCTGTTCCGAATGGTGCGGCTATATTCACGATGAGTTATGCTGATAAGACCGGGAACTTCGGGGCTAACGTTTTGGTAAAGGGTTCTACTGTCGAAGGTTATTGGCCAGTTCTTCTCGGTAAATATGACGATTATTCTGAAGAGAATGGTCTTCCTACATCTGTCTCTTTCGAAGGAGAGAATACTATCATATCCGATGGCGGTTTCTTACGAAAGGATTCTGCAAGAGATGAGGTTACTTTGAGCATCAGCGGCGAAGTTACTGCTCCATCTGAGGCTTTAAAGTACTTGGAAGAAGGTTCTAAACTTACATTGAACGAGGATTTGACTGAAGAAGTTACGATTCCTGATGGAATGACTTTGGTGATTGCTCCTGGAGTCGACGTAAGTGAAGGAAAAATCACTTTCGAAGAAGGCGCCTTAATCGAAAATAGATCTGGCAAGGATATCGTCGTCTATGCTAGTCTCGATGGCGAAGAAAAGGAAGTCAACGTTCCCGATGGTACTGCGGTAAGCAAATACGAAGAGGAAAAGCCTTCTGAGCCTACGGACCCTACTGAGCCTAGTGAACCAGTCGGCCCAGTTGACCCAAATCATCCAACCGAAGAGCCTTCTGATAAACCGAGTGAAGATATCAAAAACCCACAGACTTTCGATGGAGTTACCATTTATGCGGCTTTGGCTATCGTAAGTGTCGGTGGTCTCGGATTGGTGTTGAAGAAACGCTTAGATTGATAATTTTTAGAGAAAGTGAAATAATAATAAAAAGATGATAAGTGCCGATTATTGTCTTTTTTCATAAAAAAGAAAGAAAAGGAGTGAGAGTCTATGAAAGAAGAAAACGACGTCGAATTGCCGATTATGATAGATGATGACTCTCACGGGGTCGGATTACCTAAAGTTACGCAAGGAAATGCTGAGAAGCTTTCGCGGCCTTTGGGGAAGAAGATTTTAGCCCGTAGGGAAAAAACTGCTTCGTCCGAGGAAGAAGATGTCGAATTGCCCATCATGACGAGTGGAGCAAGACGCAAGACTTTCGTCGTAGAAGAGAGCGAAAAGATAGTAAGGCCAGTCGAGCCTGAAGAGAAACCGGTAGAAAAGAAAGAGAAAAGTGAGCAGTCAAGCCAAAAGATACAGCCCAAACCGAGAAAGAAAAAAGGCAACTTCATGCTTTGGATAGTCGTAATTGCATTCGTGTTTGTGGCCGTCTACTGTGCGACCAAGGTCAATCTTTGGGAAAATGATAATTCAGCTAGCGAGGAACAGATGGCGAATGTTCGGGAGTTAATCGTCGAACGCGTAATCGAACCGGAAGAAAGTGAAGTTCCTTCGACGAATGAACCGGATGTTTCGGATGGAACTGTTTTAAGGGAACCAGATTATTCGAAATTGGCACTCGTCGATGTCGACTTCTCGAAGTTGAAGAAGGTCAATTCGGACACGGTCGCCTACATGAAAATAAACGGTTTAGATGTGAGTGCTCCGGTCGTTCAGACGACAAATAACGATTATTATCTCGAGCATTCGTTCGACAAGTCGGTGAATTCGGCCGGATGGATATTCGGCGATTTCCGGGACGATTGGGATAATCTTAAGAAAAATACCATAGTGTACGGCCACAACAGACGAAATTATGCGATGTTCGGGTCTTTAAAACTTATATTGGAAGAAAAGTGGTATGCGAATAAAGAAAATCATATGATTTACGTGTCAACCGATAAGGCGAATATGGTTTTCCAAATCTTTTCGGCTTACATAACTCCGACGGAGACTTATTACTTGGCCAATGAGTTCGACAGTGACGAAGAGTATCGAGAGTTTTTGGACACTCTCGCTTCTAGATCACAGGTCGACTTTGGAACGAAGGTGACGAGCGAGGATAAGATTTTGACTTTGTCGACGTGCCATACGAATACTTCTAAGATGGTCGTTCATGCCAAACTCGTGAAAGTACAGGCCAAAAGTTGAATGAATTTTACAATTAGAAAAAACCGTAGATGAGGAAATGGACGCTACGGCTTTTTTTGAGAACAAAAAAAGAAACGGCTCCTCAACAAAAATATTTGGAATTATTGCACTCTTTGGAGAATGCGGAAAAATGAGAAGTCATTTCTACTGAACATTTTACACTATTTTCACGAAAAAGGGAAGAACGAGTTGATGTGTTTTATAATTTTTGAGCATATTTCTATTTTCGTTGGGTGAGCAATTGTCTTGACACGATAGTCAAAATAGACTAAAATAAGGGAGTATTCGATGGAAGAAGAGTACCATATACGATTATCTTCTAGAGAGCGATTGAGCGGTGGAAAAATCGCAGGTGACGATATGGGAAGACACTTCGGTAAATCATCGACGTGGTTGGTCGCGTTAAGACAAAGAAAAAGCGTACAATAACTATTGTGAAGTAGGGTGGCACCGCGGATAAATCGTTCGTCCCTAACATGATAGTTTTTTTGTTTTGAAAAGGAGCGATGTGTATGGTATTGAAAAATGAGGATATGAGAAAGTACGAGTACATTTTGGATGTGTTCAAAGGTACTTGTGAGCTCAACAATTTTGAGGCATTGCGGGTGCCTGCCTATGTGGATGGCAAGGGATATGCCGATATAGTGGCTAAAGTTCGCGAAGAAATTCCGGAGGATTGTGAGAAGGCATATTTCTATGGGCCAGTTTGGGATGAAACGGAAGGTGTCGTCTTGGGAGCAATGAGATGGAATAATTCCATTTACGATGTGTCCGAGATGATAAACATGGCCGTGAAGGTTTTGAAGAATATGGATGTCGAAGAGTGTACGGTCGTTTTATGGGGTGAGAACGCACCATTCGTCGTCGAGAATTTGGAAGCTTTGGACGTAGTGGCCAAGGAAGAAAAAGGCGACCTCGGCAAGGATAAACTGCGATTTTCGATGTACGTCGACGAGGAAGAGGTCGGTCGTGGAGCTTTAGGCGAGAACGATTTAATCTATTTCTCCATCGATTACGAGAAGTTAGAAGAGAACGTCTCATATAAGGATGCGGTTGGACCATTGGATGTGTACGTGTCACCTTCTTGTAAGGAAGTTTTGGATGACGGGTTCGTAATCGGCGCCATGCTTCGCGATGCTGGATTCAAGACGGAAGTAGATTATTCGTTGGAGCAAGCTACCGAGGACAAAGTTAAGGCGACTTTCTTGGTGACGTTCGATAAGGAAGATATCGAGAAATATCGAGTCAAATTGGTCGACATGGCAACCCGCGAGGTGAAGACGGTGATGCTCGACAATTTGATAGAAGAAATATTGTATGTGTGAGGAGAAGATTTTATGATAAAGCACAAAGAAGACGAATTTTTACAGGTCGATTGGAACAATTGTTATGTGGTCGCGGATTTCGATAGGACGATTACGAATGGAAGTAGTAAGACTTCTTGGTCCATCTTGGCCGCGAGCGATTTGGTGCCGAAGGAATATACGGCCGAGAGGAATGCTCTATACGACATTTATAGACCCATGGAGATAGACCCCGATATGCCTTTGGGTGAGAAGAGTGCAAAGATGAAGGAATGGTTCGAGTTGCACATAAATTTGTTCGTAAAGTACGGGATAAGAGAGGAGCTCTTTGAGAAAGCGGCACGAGACCTTCGAATAATGGAGTTTCGCAAAGGCGCCAAAGGTTTCTTCGATTTTTTGGCAGAGAAGGGTGTGCCGGTCATAATCATAAGCGCCGGAATCGGGAATTTTATCGAGTGTTTTTTGCGAAACAATGGGTGTCTTTACGAGAACGTCTACATAAGTAGCAACAGAATTACGTTTACGGATGGAGTTGCAAGCGGAGTCGGTGGCAACATCATTCACAGTTTGAACAAGAACGAAGTGTCTTTGCCAGACGAGGTAAAAACTAAGTTGGAAGGTCGGGGACAAGTATTGCTTTTGGGAGACCAACCGAGCGATTTGAACATGGTCGACGAGTCTCAGCACGAACGGGTGGTCAAAGTCGCATTCGTCGCGGACGATGCGGTGGATGCTGCTCACATGAGTACGTACGATGGGTTCGATTTGGTGATGGAACCCGGCGAAGATTACGACGATATGATGAGTGTAATAGATAGAAAGAAGGATATTGATGAGAACTTATGTAAAAGACTTGATAGAAAACGAAGTCACTAGGATAGCGGGCTTCGTGGAGAAGGTTAGAGATACGAAATACATGACTTTCTTGATTTTGAAGGATGTCACAGGGGAGATTCAGGTGTCTTTTTCGAAGGAAGAGAACACAAGTTTGGCTACGGAGGCGGCGAAGTGCACGGTCGGTTCGGTCGTGAGCGTCACCGGTAAGATGGTCAAAAGTGAGTACGTGAAGATGGGAGGATGCGAGTTTTTGCCAGAGTCCATTCACATCGAGTCGTTGGCCGCGCCTAGTCCCATCGACGAGACGGCCGAGATAGATTCGCGTTTGGACTATAGATGGGTCGATTTGCGAAGTGAGAAGAACACTTTGATTTTCAAGGTGCAGAGTGCGTTCGTCGAGGCGATGCGAGAGTTCATGTACGAAAATAAGTTCACGGAGATACATACACCCAAGTTGATTGCTGCGGCTTCGGAGTCCGGGTCGGAGGTATTCGAGGTGTCCTATTTCGATGGGAAGGCGTATTTGGCTCAGTCTCCTCAGTTTTACAAGCAGATGGCCATGGCCGCCGGGTTCGATAGGATTTTCGAAGTAGGTCCGGTTTTCCGTGCCGAGAAGTCGTTTACGAACAGACACAGTACGGAGTTTACGGGCTTCGATGTGGAATTCAGTTATATCGATTCTTACGAGGATGTCATGGATTTGGAGGAGAAATTGCTCACGCACGCGCTTAGGAAAGTCGAAGAAAAGTACGGCCCAAAAATTGCCGAAGTGTTCGAGAAGCCGGTCGTCGTGCCCGATAAGCCTTTTCCACGCGTGAAGTTGGCAGACGTGTACGCGGAGTTGGAGAAGCGATATGGCTACAGCGTGCCGGAGAGCGAGAAGAACGACCTCACGAGTGAGGCCGAGAGATTAGCTTGTCAGTATGCGATGGAGGAATTCGGTTCGGAGTTCATCTTCGTCACGGATTTCAAACCGGATAAGAGGGCTTTTTATCACATGAGAGATGAAAAGGGAATGCCTCTCGGATACGATCTTCTTTGGAGGGGCGTCGAGATTACGACCGGAGCTCAGAGGGAACATCGTTACGAGGTCTTGAAGAAGCAGGCCGAAGAAAAGGGACTCGGCAAGGATGTGGAGTTCTATTTGGAGTTCTTCAAGTACGGTTGTCCACCACACGGCGGGTTCGGACTCGGAGTTGACCGATTGACTATGTTACTTTTGGGTCTTCCTAGTCTCAAGGAATCGGAATTCATCTTCCGGGGGCCTAATAGATTGAATCCTTAGTATATTCGACTGTCTTTGAAAACTTCGGTTGTCGTCAAAGGCAGTCTTTGTTTTTTTAAAACGCGGGCAATTGTGTTATACTGTTAGTAGAGATTAGGTGAGAATTATATGGAGATACAGTCATTTAAGTTTTTTAAGACAGTTTTGAACGAGGCATCCGATTTGAGTAGGACTGTCAGGAGAAAGTCTGCAAATATAATGAGCGACATAGAGTCGCAGAGGTTTTTGAATGTTCAGAGCGAGAACAGACGATTGGCAAGGTTTATCGAAGATTCTTTGGAAGATTTCGAATTTCTCGGCAAGGAAAAAAAGTTTGTGACGAAGTTGGAATCGGCAGTTGGCGAGATGCTCCATACCATACGTAGACGATTCATGAGCGGTCAAAACGTAGATTATGAACGAGTTGCGGACGAATTTATCGGCAAGTTAAATGCGCTCAAGAAAATGGATTTCTATTTGAATGAAGATGCTCGCGCATTGGCACGTCGGGCTATCGCGAGATTTCCCGAGTTGGAAAATACCGATTTGCCACATTATCTCAAAAGAAGAAGCGACAAAATCGACGAGATGGTAAAACGTGAGAATGCGGTGATATTGGATGCGCTCATCGGTAGGGTGCCCCAGTTAATCGGCGAGTTGAAGTCGGCAACTTCGAGATTAGATGCGCAAAAAAAGACTGCGGATAGTAGTCAACGAGAACCTGGCGAGATAACTATATATATCGACGAGTCGGCTCATTATCGTATATCTAGCGAAGATGCTCGGTCACTCGGATATAAATGTGAGAGTAATTATTATTGGTTGTCGGCCGATGAGTATGCGTACATAAAAGCCAATTTTAGATTGAAGACCGAGTCTATCGATTCTTCTATGGTCAAAGCGAATGTACCAAGGTCGACTATGATAGATTTGTACTTCGACGAGAGTAAGAAACCTTCCATAACTCAAGATTTGGCTTTGGAGTTGGGGTATATTTCGAAAAAGGATGGAGCGTTTTATCCTTTGAGCGATGGGCAGTATCGAGGATTATATGGCGAATTCTCACAGTTTAGGTATCTTTATCCTGGATTAGAATATTCTTCGACTTTGGTGGATGATGAGGGGTCAGAGGCTTTGGACAGTCACGTTTTGGATGACGAGGGGGAACCGGGGAAAGAAAAAGAGAATGTCGATAAGCGTCCTACGACGATGTTGTATTTGAGTCCGGATGGCCAGATTCATTCTAGTATTCCTATGGGAATAGACCGCGTTCGAGTGGAGGAGGTCGGACCAGGATTGGCAGCCGAAGATCTTTTGAATATGTTGGAAGAAGCCGATATCGTATGGGTAAAGTACGATGCAAACGGGGTGTTGAGCGACGCGGCAAAGGCCGAGGTCGATAGGGTCATCGATTCGTTTTTGGGGAGTGTATGTTCAGCAGATGAAGTACGCAATGTAAATGGAGTGCGCAGATACAGAGTCAAATATTTATTCGAACATGATGCGATTGAGGCAAATAAAATTGTATAGTTTGGTCATTTTAAAATCCCTTTCGAGAGCTTGAAAGGGATTTTATCGTGTATCAAATTCGTCGTCGTGTTCTTTGAAGAAGTCGTAGTATAGGCGAACATTGGCGAGCTCGGTCCATTTTTTGGGGATGTCGGTATGGGTATCGAGGTCGTATATGGTCGCGTCTTTCATAGATAGAAGAAAGGGCGAATGAGTCGAAATGATGAATTGACAGTCGTAGAAACGAGCCGAGTCTTCTATGAATTTGGCCAGTTTTATTTGATTTTCGGCAGATAGACTGTTTTCGGGCTCGTCTAGAATGTAGATTGATTGTTCTTTTATTTCTTTTTCCCAAAAGAGAAGGGCAGATTCTCCGTTCGAGTGTTCTTCTAAATTGTTGTTAGCTAAACGGTCACGGACGTATCGGCTCATCGTCTTCGATTTGGCTTCGGTGAGGTCTTTGAGTTTGGCGTAGTTTTCGAAACTCGTATCTTCAGTCGAAAATTTGTTCGAAAGGTATTCGGCACTCAGTTTTTCTTTGCAACGATTGACTCCGGCGTTTATGGAGCGAATACTCAGCAGGTAGTCGAAGACGTCGTCCGAAGTGATGGCTTTTATTTCGATAGGGTCGTCGATAGCCATGTCGAAGTTGCAGCGAGCGACATAGTGTTCGAAGAAGGAGCCTTTGTCTATCGGGGAAAGTCTAGTCGCATTGAGGGTACTCGCGATTATGTTTAGAAGGGTCGATTTGCCCGAGCCGTTTCCACCGTAGAAGCAGGTAATCGGACCGAAACGAATGGTTTCAAGACCCATTTCAGGGAATATGTGAAGTGGGTATGTATTCGTGAAAATGCGACGACGTTCGGCTTCAAGAATGTAGTGTTCTTCGAGGTCGGAAAGAAGAGAAAATCTTCGGAGGTATATCATGATGACACATCGCTTCTTTGAATGTTTGTCTTTATCCAGTTGATGTCTTCGATGGATTTGTCTATGTTGAATCGACCATTTCCAACCGGATAGAAGACCGGATAACAGGTATATGTGTGTCCTTCTATGTCGAGAGGGAAGGCTTTCTTTCGCGTTTGACTTACGGATATTTTTTCGCCCGTGACAATCGAGCTAACTTGATTTCCGAAGAGTATTATTACGTGGGGTTGGACGATGGCAATTTCCTTTTTTAGGAGATGAAGATATTTTTTGTAGACGGAGTCCGGTAGGGGACGAGCGTCTAGTTGGGTGCATTTGCCAAGATTTGTAATGAATACACGATGGTCGGCGACATCTTGGTAGACGCGCGTTGCAAATTCGGGAGTCCATTCGGAGCCCTTTATGGCTTTGATTTCACGGTATAAATCTTCGTCGATAAGGCCGGTCGCTTCGAAGAGGTCCCAAATTTGTTTAGTTCCTATCCAAGGGGACTTTGGGCCAGTCCAAGTTTTTTGAGAAGCGATGTTTCGGCCGGTCGGATTCATGAAGACGAACATGATGTCCGGATGGTCGGTGCATCCTCCATTGTAGATTGAATCGAGCGTGGGTTCGCCATAGGTGATTTGCAGTTCGTCGTATTCTTTGGTCAAGTCTTCTAAAGTCATCAAAAATACCTCCCTTTAGGTAAGTTTATTTTACCAAAGTGGAGGTAGAAAGTCTACTGTTTGGATGGTTAAAATTGAACTAGTTAGTTTCTTTTTTTCTTTGTTCGATGATAGTATTTATGACTGTGAGGTCTCCAGTAGTCAAGATTGCTCGATTTTGAGTAAGGTGTTTGATAAGTTTATTATAGGTTATGTCGTCAGTCGCGGGAACAGGGTTGGCAGTCAATACATTGTCATAAGCAAGATAATCCATGGTGCAATTCATATATTGTGATAGTTTTCTTATAGTCGACAATCTAGAGTTGTCGGCACTTTTCTTTTCGTAAAAATCTCTCAAAGTCGTATATGGAATCCCTGCTAGAATGGCGAATTGTTTTAGATTAGGTATATCGTTTTCTTCCATAAACAAGTCTATTTTTTCGTTAAAAGTCATCGAGTTCCCCTCTTTCTAGTTTTGATTATACAGCAGAAAAAAGTAATTGTAAATACTACTAAAACGAACTTTCGTATTAATTTCGCCAAAAAAGCATTGGCAAAAGACGATTTCCCGAATTATACTTGTGTTGATGATACGAACGTCCGAATTCGGAAGGAGGCAGGAGATGTATCCAAATTTAGTAGTTGAATTGGCAAAAAAGAAAAAATCGGAAAGCGATGTCGCTTTCGTACTTGGTCTCAGTAACGATTCTATTCGTGAACGAATGAACGGAAAGAAGGATTTTAAGCTGCGCGAGTGCAAATTGATAATAGATAGGCTTTTGCCCGGTCATACGATAGATTATCTTTTTATGACCTCTGGTGATTGTAAAATAGAAGAAGGAGAGAAAGGGAAATGAAGAAAAGAAATATCGCTATTGCGATTGCATTGATGGTTACTAGTTTTTATTTTGGTGGAGTTTTTAAGGGAGAGGAAAAATATAGTAAAGAAATTACTCCACATAGTGAGGGTATGATAGCGATGTATATTCAAGACGACGACGGTAATTACAATTTGAGTGACGCTCAGGAGTTTCCGAAAGATGGATATGTATTGAATACTGAAAAAAGTAGTTGCAAGAACGGAGGAGTTATAACTCAAAATTCTAGTACAAAAGCTTTGAGTTTGAAAGTCAAGACAAGTGATGAATGTACGGTTTATTTTGATGTAGTAAAGGGTCCTGTAGTAGGAGAAGGCGCGAAGACTTTGTTAGCAAAAATGAATGATGCAAGTATAATAGATTACAATTCAAGAAATAAAAAAGAGATGTTTGTATTCGACCATCCAGAAGCAGAACAGACGACAGGGTGGACCGAAGAAGAGAGAAGAGATTATAGATATATAGAGAATCAGCCAAACAACTATATAACTTTCAATAATGAAATTTGGAGAATTATAGGAGTGTTTACCGTTGAAACAGAAAGTGGTAGTAAAGAGCAATTGATTAAGATAATCAAGGATGTGTCTATTGTAGATATACCTTGGAATCTTAATTCTGGCTATGATTACAGAAATGAATAGTCTAAATCTTTAATTCAACCATTATTAAATAATTATTATAGTACTGGTGAACAATTTACATATACAAATAAAGATTTGTCCAGCAAAGATGTAAAAGTAACTATTCAAAATGGTCTTAATACAACCGCACGGTCACAAACGGTAAAAGTAAAATGTATTTAGGTGGAGCAAGCTCAAACTCACTTAATGCTTCTTCTTTCTATAATTTTGAGAGAGGATTAAAAACTTGCGCTACAGAAAATGGTATTAATTGTTCTGGGCAAGAGAGAGCTACTAGTATAGTGCAAAATATAGGATTAATGTATATTAGTGATTATATGTATTCATACGCAAACGGAGTAGATAGTGTTTGTTATACGAACGGCAGTGATTGTAATAATGGTACTCCAAATGCGGGTTGGTTATTTAATAGCAGTAATCAGTGGAGTTTATCTATTGCTTCTAAAACTGGATTTACAATATATCCTATCCGTTCTAATGGGTTTGTTAGTGATAGTTATGATAGTGATTCTTATAATGCTAATGGAGTTAGACCTTCGCTCTTTCTTAACTCTTCGGTAAAAATAACTAGTGGTGATGGTTCTCAATCTAATCCTTACATCATCGAATAATCAGTATCTTACAGTCAAAATGTCTAGTTTATGCAAATAATCTGTTTTTAAGAGGTCATACTTGGTATAATAAAGATGAAAGAAGGTACGAGTATGGCTTTTAAAGATTTATTGAACAAGGGCATGGATTTAATTCAGTCGGGCGCGAAAGCGGTCGGAGATGCAGCTAAAGAGAAAAAGAATGCTATGCAGGAGTACGATTTGTTGAAGACGAGAAGTGAGCACATCGGTCCTTTGAGTCCTTATGTCGTGAGAAACGAAGACCCACAGGATGGTAAAGAGCAGCTGATTTTGAATTGCTGTGTGACTTTGAGTGTGGAAAATGCCAAACTTATCAACAAGGCTTTGCCGATAGATGAGACGGTCATAGATGTACGCACGGCTAAGGAAGCTCAGACAGAAATCGAGTTTGTACTCGTCGCGACCGATAAGAGGCTTTGGATTATCAACAAGAATGACTATATGACGAAGGAGTACGAGACCATCGGAGATTGCGAAATCGTCAACAAGGGTATGATGGCACAAGGAACGAAGTTCGATGGAAAGGCGTTTTCGATAGATGGAAACGAGGCGGATGTAAAGAGGTTTTTCGACGAAATCAAAAATCCAGAATACAGGAAAAATGTGACGGTTCATAAGGTCGCATATTTAGCTGGTGTCGTGCCGGTCAAACAGGTTTTGAATATGAATTTGCGTGGAATAACTCTCGGAGCGAATGGTGAAGCCGTTTTGCATGGCGGGGCCGATAATCGAGTCGTCACTATTCCTGAAATCGTCTCAGTTCAGTTGATGGTCAACGATACGGCTGCCTTAGTGAAAGGAAGAACAGATTCTTCTAATTTCATGAGTAGTCCGATGGAGGCACGTAAGATGGCGGTCAAAGTCGTTCTTGGTATGGGCGAATATACGATTGAGACGATGCCTCAGAATATGATGAATACTTCTTACAGAAGAGAGGATGCGACTTATATTGCGAACTACGATTTTGCCAAGTTGGTGGTCGAGACTTTGGGAGAACTCATCAAGGAAGACGAGTTGAAACACCACGTGAATCCCAATCCGGGAATGGTGGCTGGTTCTGCAATCGGTCAATCTATCATGCCAAATGCGGGAGTCGTACAAGGAACTATGGCAAGTCAACCAGGTCCTCAGGTACAAAATATGCAGGTTACAGAACAGGTAATGTCAAGTGTGGCTCCGATGCCCACGACGGCAATTCCGGAGGTCAATCCAGCGATGGTGAGTGCTTCTCAACCAAGTGGTGTTCAATCTAGTGTCGTAAATACTCCTACGAATGTCGGAAATCAGCAGCAAGTTGAGAATTCTAATGAGTATCCTGGGTTGGATGTGTTCCATTTTGAACCGAAGGAATAGGTCAGTTTCTTTACTAACAGATTATACTGTTGGTTTTTTCTTGAGATTAGAGAAAGATTGGCATTAAGCATTTTTGTCAAATTGGCATGCCAAAACTCGGTGTTTTTCCCCATACCTAGGGCATT
>CAYYLF010000030.1:0-16325 GCA_964472425.1 uncultured Muribaculaceae bacterium
ATTTATGTGGCTGAAAGCCAATGGATTTCCTCCTCCTGTCCTTACCATATTAAAATAATCTTCCCTTAGTTGTCATTATATATATACGCGCTCACTCGGATACATTAAGCCTACGTTTTGCATTATATTTGTCGTTCTTCCACTAACTACTGTAGTTCCTCTCTCAAAATTATAATAATCTGGGCCCCCTAAGCTTTGATATATACTAGATCCTCCTAAATACCATTTTACTTTCGCAATTTGTGAACGGGCTGTAGAACTTAATCCTTTTACAGTTGCTGTACTCTTGTAACTTCCACTTTGATTATAATAATCTCCATTCAATGTTTTTTGTAATGATGCGGTTGACCATTCATTATTACTTTTCGAATCCCAAGCAAGTGTTCCTATAGACTGGCCTCTTATTATTTTAATTAGCGGTTTCTTCTCTCCAGACTCTGTCTCAACTGTAAATACACCTATAATTCTCCAAGTCTCATCGTTGAATGTTATATAATTGTTTGGCTCATTTCCTATATATCTATAATCTCTTCTCTCTTCTTCAGTCCACCCATTCATCTGAGTTGCCTCTGGATGGTCGAATGCGAACATCTCTTTTCTGTTTCCTGATGCATAGTCGGTTACACTCGAGTCATTGGCTTTCGCAATCAACATATCTGCACTTGGATTTGCACTAGTCACTACGTCGAAATAAACTGTACACTCGTCACTCGTCTTGACTTTCAAGCTCAATGCTTTTGTGTTGGCATTCTGACTTATCACTCCGCCATTCTTACAGTTGCTCTTCTCGGTATTTAGTACATACCCATCCTTCGGAAACTCTTGAGCGTCGCTCAAATTATAGTTCCCGTCCTCGTCTTGGATGTACATTGCTATCATGCTACTACTTTGAGGTGTAATCTTTTTAACCTGATGTCGACTTTCATTGATAAACGAACCCAAAAAGACACAACCGACCATTGCCCCAATTATCCACACATTTCTCTTCTTCATAACATTCACCCTTCCTATTCTGAAAACAATTCCTCTATCGAATATCTTTTCGATGACTTTTTTTGAATGAGGTCTCTAAGAATTATTGCCTCTCTCACGGTGAACTCGTCCCTATTTTCTAGTTTTTCACCAACTTTTTCATTAGACTCGAATCCGAGAGTTTTAGCAATTTCATCACACCCTATATTCAACTCTTTGAGAAGTTTTTTTAATTTGTCCATTAGATACTCCTTTCGAAATATACAAAATTTGGTATACTTTATACTTAAATAAAAGGACATTACCTTGATACGGTTTAATTATATACAAATTTGAGTATGTAGTCAAGATGTAAATGTATGCAATTTCATATATGCGCTCTGTGTAAGAGGATAGTTATGTTTGATTTTTCGTATATTTTATATTATAATGAACAATAAGAAGGGAATGCCTATGCTAGAAGAAAAATTGAAAAAACATATAATCAGTATATATGGTTCGGTTAGGCACTTTGCTCTCAAAATCGACATGCCATATACGACTGTCGATGCTATACTCAAAAGAGGAATATACAATTCCAGCGTAGGAAACGTCCTCAAAATATGTAAAGCACTGGGCATCTCTCTAGACACTCTCATAGACAATGAACTCGCGTCTATTTACGACGACGAACTTGACATCCTCTACTTTGAAACCAAAGAAAAACTGACCGTCGGAGACAAGAACATTATCAAGACGGTCATAGAAGAACGCAAGAAAGTACTAGAAAAAAGTTGAACTTACTTACATTTACGATTCTTTACAATCGCGACTAGGATAGACGACAAAGAGTCTATCTTTTTTTTCGGACAAAAGAAAAAGCACTCCTCATTCGAGTACTTCAACTTAAATAGTTTTTGATAATCGAGCAAACGCGATTATACTCGCTTTCCAAATCGTAAAATCTGCTGTTCACGTATCCGGCATCCCCTTCTTTGCTCTTCATCTCGTGGTCGTAAGCCATCTCGGCCAATTTGGTAAATCCCAAATACTTAGAATCGCTTTTGAGAGAATGTACCTGTATACTGTAATTTGTTAAATCGCCTGCATTCTTGAAGTTTTTGATAGTCATTATGCGTCCATCAGCCTCGGCAATCCAGTCCATTAACATGTCTTTATAGGTAGCAAGGTCACCGAAGTTTTCTACTCCCTTTTTATAGTCGATTCCACTTTGTAGAAGATACTCTTCGCCGTACTCTCTTTGTGACTTAGTTTGAACATCCGCTTTTTCATTAAAATCGGGTAAAGTGAGATTATCGGTCTCGGACTCGCTCGCCCGCACACTTTTGAATATCTTATCGAGTTTGACTTTTATCTGATCTTGAGAGAAAGGCTTGGCGATATAATCTACGAAGCCCTCTTCTTTATACCTTTCTTCTGCCCCGGCAATCGCGTCGGCCGTCAAGGCGAGCACTGGCATATCTATGCCTTTTTCTCGCATCTTTTCTAAGGCCGTCTCTCCGCTCATCACAGGCATCATGATATCCATGAGTACCAAGTCGTAAGTCTCACTTTCGAGCTTTTCGAGACACTCTACTCCGTTATAACACTCGTCGATTTTCTCGAATCCGAGTGGCTCCAAACTTCTCCTAGCAACCTTGATGTTGAGCTTGTTGTCGTCGACTATGAGAACTCGCTTGGTAGAATAATCGACATTGCTACGTTTCCTCAACATTACTCTCGCCGTATCCAATACTTGAGTGTCACTCAAAGGCTTGTTCATGTGACTAATCTTTTGTGGTATTTGGACCATGAAGATTGAACCTTCGCCGTATTTACTTTGGACGTTTATCTTGCCGCCCATAATCTCGACGAGCTTCTTCGTGATGGCGAGCCCTAGCCCCGTCCCTTCGGTCGTCGAATTCTTTTCGATATCCAACCGCTCGAACTTGCTGAACAGTTTATCCAAGTTCTCGTTTTTGATGCCGCGTCCCGTATCTTGCACGGTCATCATCAAGAGGCTCGTGTCTTTTTCATTTATACACTTGACTGTGAAATCGATTTTCCCCTTGTCCGTATACTTGATGGCATTCGACAAGAGATTGTTCACGATTTGTTTGACATGAGCTTTATCTCCCAAAAGTTCGTAAGGAATATCTTCGGCGAGAGTATAAGTAAATTCGATGGGTTTATCTCCTATGCGTGCCGATTGAACGCGCGCGAGACTGGAAATCTCCTCTTTAAAATTGTAAGGAATCTCGATAATTTCCATCTTGTCGCTTTCTATCTTGTTGATATCTAAGATGTTTCCCACAATCTCGAGCAAAGTATGCGAAGCATTGACTATATCAGAAAGGTCTTCCTTCATATCTTCTGGACAGTTTCCTCTGCTCTCCATATCCTCAGATAAACCGACTATCGCATTGAGTGGAGTTCTAATCTCGTGCGACATGCTCGATAGAAAGTCGCTTTTCGCCCGATTCGCTCGCTCGGCATTTTCTTTGGCGAGGTTGAGTTCTCCAATCATCTTGACATCCGGATTCTCGATAGTAAAATACATGATGTAGTCGATAAAAGTCAGTACTATCGATATCACTATCAAATACGGATTCAACTTAAATATGATAAATAAGAAAGCTATCATTCCCATGACTACGAATATCGGTATGTGCCTTTTGTCTGCTCTTTTAATATTGAATAAAACCGTCAAAATGGAAGTGATGATGTAGACGAAACAGACGACGTACGTGATGCTTATTGCCGTACCCTGCACACTGTAGTACTCTCCGGTTGTAATGACTTGTACTTGGGTAAACGATATGAAAATGGCGCATAACGTATCGATGAGTATCGAAGCGATTAGATACGGTTTGAAATTGTTCCTTACCTTGTCGACTGTAATCAACAAAGTATAAAGTAGTAGACAATTACAGAACACTATCAAAGCAAAGAAGTCTAACTTATTGAATAACGTAACCAGTACTGCTTCGACTCCTACTACTCCATCTAAAGCGAGTATTTGAAGTATGCTTACAAATACACTATCTATGAGGCTACATATGAGCATCGTCGAATACATTTTATTCTCGGTGATGTCTATGCGTTTTTTAGAAAAATAGATGAGACATAGTAAACCTGCAAAAAAGATAGAACATATCGGCAAAAGTACTCCGGACATATATTATCACCATAATAATTCTAACACGTATAGAAAAATAAGTAAATTGTCGAAATACCAAAATTGAGAATTTAAAAAGGAACTAACTTAGTTAGAACCTTCTCTGATAATCTTCTTCTTTTCTGGTTTTGACTAATTGGCGTCCATAAGCGACGTCGCTCACATTGTGAGGATTGACTTCTTCGATATTGGCAATCGATGAGAATACATCTTCTGGACGGACGATGTTTTTAGGACGATAATCGTAAGATAACTCTATCTCTTTGTCGTACCAATCTACCGTGTCTAAAAGGTCCATCAAGTATAATTCGAAAGCCTCGTGAGAAGTGAGCTTTCTGTTGGTGAACTCTTCTTCTGTCAAATCGGAATTTCTTTGCATCGCTCTCTTTTCGTAAAATTTTATGAGGTCCTCGCGAGTCGTGTGCCCGTATTTTTCCATCATGAGATAATACCACGTAGCCATCACATCTCTCAAATAATCCAACCCAGCTTTTTCCGAAAACTGCGTTATATCTATCGGGTCATCCACCGTCGTATGGATAGGATTGAGTTCACTATCGACCTGTAATGTAGGGTCAAAAATGTAATGAACTATCGGCACGACTTTCGTACCCTTTTCTTGAGCTATTTGGTAAACGCCTGACCAAAACTGCAACAGCAAATCGTGGGGCAATTTATCCCAAACGCCTTCTGGAAAACATAAGACGTCGCTTCCGAGCTCTATCGCGCGATTGGCCTTCGCGATAGAAGCATGTTTGCTGGACGCAACTTTTCTGTTCGTCATCAAAGAACCGACTAGATTGGCCAAAACGCCATCGAAAGTGTTGTAAAACTGTGGTACACTTCCGAAGAGAATATACGATTGCCTTTTCGCAGCCAAATACGATGCGAGGACGTCGTCTTTAAAATGATGATTCGGAGTCCATATCACGGGTTCCTTAGGTAAAATAATTTTACTGTCTTTGCAAACAGAACTCGTATCATCCGGTTCTTTTCTCAAATAATTCCTATTTTCGAAAACTTGCTTATTCTTCAATTGGCTTGGTCCAATCGTCCTAATCAATTTGTCGATGATGAGTTTTCTCAACAAGACATCCTTTTTACTGATTACCAATTTGGGGTCATCCTCCAAAAGATGTCCGTAATGCTTGATGTTATATAAAAACATTCTAGAAGGAGCGTCCTTATCTCCGATTAAATCGACGAAGCCCGTTAGATGTTCGCGATAACGATAAACATAACTCTTTATGACGTCTATTTCCTTTTGAGAAAAGCCGTTTTTCCTGAGGTTTTCTACTTCTCTCTCAGTTAATTTTCCATCGAAAGGTTTGTTGTCTACAATTTCCATATTGAATCACCGCTTCTTTTCCATGAATATTTTACTATTGTTTATAAATTTTTCAACATTTTTTTATTTTAATTTTGTATTTCACTCTATGCATTTGACAAGTAAACAGCCGTTTTTAGAATTATTTTATTCGAAAGTCAATCCATTTTTTTATCATATCGTTAATATTTATCGTATTTTCACCACTTTTTACCGTTTGATGGTATTTTTTGGTGAAAATCGGATATTTTTGAATTTTTCATACTAGGTTTAATTTTCATAATTAATTCAAAAAAAAGAAAACGTCTACTTCGACATTTTCTCCTTTCGCTTTCTTTCCTTCTTTTCTTTCCTTTTTTTATGTTCGAATAAGATATCCGTCTTCCACACGATGAATATGAGCAACAAAGCGAGACCTATATATATGTAACTTGCCACTCGATTGTCTCCCAAAGTGATGAGCACGGACACGCTCGCGAACGCGATGTCTATCAGATAGATGATGAGCACGGTCGTCCTCGTCGAAAATTTCATCTTTAACAACTGGTGATGGAAATGCTCCTTGTCCGGAGTACCTATCGATTCGCCCTTCAAGAACCTTCTCAATATGGCGAACAACGTATCGAAAATAGGAATAGCCAAAATTATGATGGGCACGACCAAACTGTTGAACGTGACATTTTTGAATCCCAATAGAGATATGATGGCTATTATGA
Source organism: uncultured Muribaculaceae bacterium (assembly GCA_964472425.1). GTDB lineage: Bacteria > Bacillota_I > Bacilli_A > RF39 > UBA660 > RUG11867. Next base: position 6,173 of record CAYYLF010000030.1, read on the forward strand.
ACCCCAGAAATTGACTCCCCGTGTCGCCCATGAATATCTTGGCCGGCGGGAAATTGAAAACCAAGAAACCCAAAGTCGCTCCCGCCATGAGAATACTTATCGTGATGTCCAACCCGCCTATGCGATTCGTGATGATAGCTATAATCGCGACCGTTATGAAGTAGATAGTCGAAATCCCCGACGACAAGCCGTCCAACCCGTCTATCAAGTTTATGGCATTTATACATGCGACTATGAAAAAGATAGTCAAATAGGGAGACAACTCTCCGAAACTTATATAATAATCGAATACGTAGACTTCTTTTAAAACGATACCCCCATAAAAGACGATGATTCCCGCCGATATCAACTGCCCAATCAACTTATATCGAGCCTTCAATGGATTGATGTCGTCGACTATCCCGAACAAAATTATCACGAAACTCGCGATTACTATCGACAACATTTCGGTCGTAATCACTCCAAAGAACATGTAGCATATCAAAAACGACAAATAGATTGCCAATCCTCCGAGTCTCGGCATGGGCTTCTTGTGCACCTTCCGTTCGTTCGGGACGTCCATCGCATTCACGTGTACGGCGACCTTTTTGCAGATGGGTACCAACAAAAGACTCACGAAGAAACTCACCACGGCCATCAGAATAACACTATGCCCATTTACTACTAATGACATAAAATCACTCATTTCATAATTATTATACAACAAAATCGCCAAAATACAAATTATAATAGGTAAGTTTTTAGAAATAATTACCATACTAAAAACGGTGAAATGTATGAATATCAATGCCAAATATTTAGAAAAGACGTTGTCTGGAAATCCCGATTTCTGTATACGCGAACTGGAATCGGGAACCAAGGACAAGATATATATCGCCTTCTTCGAAAGTCTCGTCGACTCGAACTTAGTCTACAATTTCATCATTCGAAATGTGACTAACCATCTCGACTTGAAAAAGAAAATTAAGGATATCGAACCGATAATTGGAGGACCTAAACTATCCAAACTGACCTCGAGTGTCGACATGTTCTACTATATGGAGAACGGATTCGCCGTCATCCTTCACAAAAAGGCCATGTACGCCGTCGAAGCCAAAGCGAGTCTCGACCGTGGAATAACGATGAGTCAAACCGAACCGAACATGTATGGTCCGAAGGATGCCTTCACCGAAAACTACCAAAAGAACATCGGCCTCATCAAAAGGCGAATCAAAAACAACAACCTCAAAATTGAAAACGTCGACCGCGGAGTATATACGAAAACCAAAATAGGCATCCTCTATCTCGAAGATAAAGTTCACGAGGGAGCCTTAGAGAAGACCAAACTCATCCTCGATAAATATGCGGACCGCGAAGTCATCGACTCCTACGACATAGTCCAAGAACTCAAAAACAGCAAAGTCTTCCCGACCATTCTGAAGACCGAAACACCGGCCATAGTATCGAGATACCTCTTGAAAGGTTACATAGTTTTAACCGTCGACAACACTCCGTTCGTCCTCATCTTGAATGCCAAGTTCTCGGACTTCATAAACCCATTCACTACGGACGACTTCATTCGCGTGCTCAGATACCTGTGCTTGTTCTTGACGGTCCTCACGCCGGCTATCTACATAGCCCTCATCAACTTCGACCAAGAAGCCATCCCGACGAGCCTCCTCATCAGTTTCTCGGAACAACGAAGTGGAGTTCCCTTCCCCGCCATCGTCGAGGCGGTCATCATGCTCGTGATATGCGAAGTCCTAAGAGAATCCGATATTCGTTTCCCGAGTAACTACGGAAGCAGTGCCTCCATCTTGGGAGCCCTCATCCTTGGAGAAGCTGCCGTAAGTGCCGGATTCGTGAGCCCCATCATGATAATAATCGTGGCCATCTCGTTCATCTCGAGTCTCATCTTCACGGAAGTAAAACTGGTAAATGCTCTTCGAATTCTTCGCTTTTCCTTTCTTTTGGTCGCCTCCTTCCTCGGTCTATACGGTCTTTCCATGACCGTAATCGCCTTTCTATCCTACATGGCCAATGTCAAACTGAACGAAGGGACCTACATATGAAAAAACTTATAATCGTACTATTAGTACTCCTCTGTACGGGCTGTTACGACTACAACGAACTCAACGACCTCGAAATAGTCTCGGCGATGGTTGTCGACTACGAAGAAGGCGAATATGTCGTCAACATCGAAGTTCTCGATACGAGTGACGCGGCCGACAAAGGTTCCTACTTTTTAAAAGGAAAAGGAAAGACTCTATCCGAGGCCATGAACGACGTCTATTTTGGCTCTTCGTCGACTCCTTTTTATAGCCACATGAAAACTCTAATCGTAAGTGATACGGTCGCCAAAAACGGGATCGAAGACTTTCTCGACTTTCTCCTCCGCGACACGAGAATCCGAAAAGACTTCTATATGTTCGTATGCGAAGATGTCGACGAAATACTCGATTACGAGACCGAACCCAAAGAATCCATAGGAGAACTCTCGCGGATGAGTGCCAAACGCAACCAAGAAGGAAACGGTCGCTTCACGACGAGCGTTTTTAGAGAAGTAATCTTCGACTACCTGAGAGACAATTACTACATGCTCGGTACGATTGGAATAGAAAATGAGACGATAATGCTGGAGGACACCTACGTCTTCATAGACAACAAAATGGCCTTCAAAATAGACCAAAATGCCGTCCTATTTGCTAACATCCTGAACGAACTCAATACCAAATTTCGAGTGTACGGAGACTACACCTTCGAAATCTACGGATACAAACTAGGCATGGATGTCTCAAAAGACAAAATAACCCTGAATCTAAAAGGACAAGTCCGTCTTTTAGAGGCGAGTGCAGACAGTTCTCTAAATGAGATAGCTCTCAAGGAAATCGAATCGAACTTGAACAAATTGCTCGAACAAACCGGAATGGAAATAATCGACTATGCCAAAAGGCTGAATCACGATATTTTCAATTTCAACTATTATTATTACCTTCACTATCCTCGCCTCGTCGAAGATGATACTTGGAAAACCGTAGAATACGATTTTCATTCCGATGTCTCGATAAGTGAAAAAGGACTACTTTTAAACACTCTAGAAGGGAGCAGAAATGGAGAATAGAGAAGCATTTTTTTACAGTCGTTTCCTATTTTGGGGATTCGGTATATCTTTGATTCTGAACATCACGGGTACGGGATTTTGGATAGCCGAACTCATCGGAATACTTTTGAGTTTTATCATCCTTTACTTAGTCAAAGAGCCGTTCGCGGCTCCCTGGTTCAAAAAAGTTTCGGGTTTCGTCTTTGCCTTCTTTGCGACCATTATAATCGCGAACCTCGGCGGGACGATGTACTTAAAAGAAACTCCGAACCTCATTCTCGCAGCTGTCCCTCTCATCTCGGGATTCGTCCTCAGTAAATCGGGATTAAAAGAATTCAAAAAGACCGTTTTCATCTTGTTCACCATTTCCTTTTTCATATTCTTTGCCTCTTGTGCCATCCTCGTGAGCAATGCCAAAATCGACAATCTCTTGCCTCTTTCCTTCGATGTCACTTCGATTGCCATCGGAACCATAATCTACACTTTGACTAGTGTCACTCCCGTCCTCTGCTTGAACGACTTCAAAGACAAAAAATCGCTCATGCTGAACTTTGCCACCTCGAACATCACGGTTCTCGTCATATCGTTTCTCATCGTAACGGTTCTCGGCAACCAAGAAGCGATTCTCTATAGATATCCCGAATTCATCCTTCTAAAGAGGATTAAGATATACGAATTCTTCTCGAATGTCGAAAATTTGTTCGTCATAATGATTGTGACCGACTTTGTCACGACCATCGCCGCGGGACTTAAAAACATGAAAATACGAGAAATGTGGAAATCTTACATACCACTAGTTCTACTCCTCATTGCCTCGACCATCGCCTGCAACCACAACGAGATAATGACCACACTCTACAAGTACTACCCCATTTTGCTCTTCTTCCTGTTCCTTCCGACACTATTCCCCAAAAAATAACTGTATAAAATCGGTCCAATCTTACTACTATATAAGTAGGTGAAAATAAATGACTTTGATTCCAACTGTTTTAGAACGAACATCGAATGGAGAAAGAGCATTCGACCTCTACTCCCGACTACTCGACGATAGGATAATATTCCTAAGTGGCGAAATTACGGACGACCTTGCAAACATCGTAGTCTCGGAACTCCTATATTTAGATTCTTTGAGTCACCAGGATATTTCCTTATATATTAACAGTCCGGGTGGCTCGGTGAGTGCCGGACTCGCCATCTTCGATACGATGAACTTCATCTCGAGCGATGTCTCGACCATAGTCGTCGGAATGGCCGCGTCGATGGGAGCTTTCCTTCTCGCTTCTGGCGCCAAAGGTAAGAGATTTGCTCTTCCGAACAGTGAAGTCATGATACACGAAGTCCTAGGAGGAACGGAAGGTCAAGCGACCGTCATCAAAATACACGCGGAAAGAATTCTGAAACTTCGCGACAAAATGAACAAACTCCTCGCCAAATTGACCGGCAACACGGTCGCCCGCATAAACAAAGACACCGAACGAGACAACTACATGGATGCCCATGCAGCCTGCGAATATGGTCTCGTCGATGCCATCTTAGAAAAATGAAACTCAGCCCTTGACTGAGTCTTTTTTAGTCTTTAAAAAAAGATTATCGATTTCTCGACAATCTATCAATCGCAATGTTCGTCCGAACATACGTCCTCGTCCCCGAGGGCGAGCGCGAACAACTTCCCGTATTCTTTCATCAACTCGTCGTGTTGCTCGTCGGTCAACTTATCATACTTGTCTTGTCCATCATCCAACGTGACCGTCCCGACCTTATCTCCGACGATTTCCCCATCGTGTACGGCGACCACGTAAGGCATATATACGCGCTTCTCGCCCGTGTCGTACTCCTTGCCTTCGTCGTCCTTCAAAACGTAATTTGAAAGCCTATCTCCGAACGCATCCAAGAACTCGTAGTAATCGTCCGTCCCGGCTTTCGTCTTCAAAAGACTGCCATTCTTGACTTCGTAAGTAGACTTGATGTCGTCCAACTCGACATAATAGATAGTCTCTACTTCGTTTTTCTTTGCCAACTCGAATAGAACTGGCACGGCATTTCTACACCATGGGCACCAAGGTGCACCGATGTACATTATGGCCGAGTCGCTCTTTAAAACTTCGATGGCCTCTTTGGCAGATACGTACTTGATGGGATTATCCTTGTCGATATCCATCGCTCCGTAAGTCGCTCCGTCGCTCTTCCGGACCGTATTGTTTAAAGCCTCGTACTCGCTTTTAAACTTCTCCCCGTCCGTGACCTTGCCTTCTCTAGTCAAAAGCATCAATCCTCCGACCACGACGACTATCAAGAGAATCGCACCTACGAATTGCATTATCGTCTTTTTTGTATCTTTCATTTTTCAAATACTCCTTTCTGTACACATCTATCGTACTATAATCGTTCACCTTTTTCAATAAAATCGAAGTTGAATCATCTCAACTTCGGGTTGAATTCTAACTCTTGCACTCTTCTTTCGTCGAAAGTGGAATCTTGTAAGTAGTAACTCCTTCCTCGCCCGACGCATCTATCTCCAAATGGAGAACTCCATCCTCGTAAGCTTTACAAGTTTGTTCGTAATTGTCGATTTTGAATTCGACCGCCTTCAAAAACTCTTCCAAAGTGATGGGTTCTTTCCCATCGTAATCGTAATTGCTTATCGTCCTTTCGATTGAACCTTCCGATTCGTACAAAGTACACTCTATTTTAGAATACACTCTCTCGTCGTCCCCTCCGCAATAGGTGATATTCGAGATGTATATCGAAGACTTGCGCGAATTGTAGGCGACACTTCCGAACAAATTGAAATTGTCGCAAGTCGTCGACAAAGTCTTGAACTCGAAACCGCTCGGCTTATGACGAAAACAGACGAACACGACCGCCCCAGACGCGACGATTAATGCCAAGGAGATGAGCAAGGGAACCCAAACATTCTTCTTCTTGTTTATCTTGGTCGTCAAAAAATCGTCCAAATTCATGTCGTACTCTTCGCACATCGCCTTCAAAATGGACAAATCCGGAATGTTCTTGCCGTTTTCCCACTTCGAAACGGCCTGATAAGTCACCCCGTATTTTTGGGCAAATTTCTGCTGACTCATGTTTTCTTTGAGTCTTATTTCTTTGATGAACTTGCCGATTTTCTCCTGGTCCATGACACTCTTCCTTTCTGTTATCGTTTACTCTTTTATATTGACTCCCAACATTCCGACCAACTTCGGGCACTGCAAAACGTCGATAGTCACACCTTTCAAAGATTCGAAATCGAACGAACAACCACCTATCTCATCCGTGGACAAATCGACCCCACGTAAAGGTGTCCGCACGAACTCGGATTCGCCCAAATTTACCTTTTCGAAAGAGATATTTTTTATTTCTGTATCCTGAAAAGTCGCCCCGATTAACTCAGAATCTATTACCTCGACGTTCGTCATCCTCGCCTCGGCAAAATTCAGATACTTCGTATTACACGTCATCATAGACACATCGCGCATGGACGACTCTATGAAAGTGGTGCCCATTATCTTGCAATTTTTAAACTCGACTCGATTGAAAAACCTCTCGTCGAATCTGATATTGGATAAATCGCAATTCGAAAAAACTACATCGACAAAATCGACATTCACAAGCTCGATATTCTCAAAAGCGATATTCTCAAAAATGCACTCTTCGAAAGTGATGTCCTCCAAAAATATCCCGTTTTTCGGAGTAATCGTAAAGTGAGCTCCGAACACTTTGCTCTCCTCTTTTACATCTTCGAAACTTGCCATAGAAGTCGTTTTAATTTTAGGTTTAGTCAATTTCATAAAAGAGGTACTCCTTCTCTCTATAGATTATATCATAACAAAACAAAAACGGATAGACCGTTTTGACTAATGATGGTGGTGATGAGTAGAAGTTTTGACGTTCTCTTCGACGTGGCATTCTATCTCTTCACAATGTTCTTTGGGACTTTCGAACTCGATAGTCGCATGGGCAATTCCGTGCTCGCGAAGTTCCTCTCTTATTAGAGACTTTATCTTAAAGCTCGGCTTGGCCGTGACGACGTGCATGGTCGCATAATTGTTCACTCCGTCTATACTCCAGACGTGGATGTGGTGTACGTCCTCGACTTCTTCGACTTCCAAGATATGTTCTCGAAGTTCGAGGATGGATATTCCTTCGGGCGTCTTTTCCAAAAACAGATTCGCAATTTCCTTCAAATTTTTGAATGCATGAAGGAAGATGAAGAACGATACTCCTATCGACATAATCGCGTCGATTAAAGAAATATCTGTAAACTTCATGATGAAGGCTCCTACGAGCACGACGACCCATCCGAGCACATCCTCCAACATGTGAAGATTCACCGACTTCTGATTGATAGAGTCGCCATCTCTGGTAAAATAGGCTGCCAAAAAATTGATTATTGTCCCGATGACCGCGAACAAAATCATCCTGTCGTAATGAATTTCCACCGGATTTTGTATTCGCTCAATTGCTCCCAAAATTACGAGAATGGACCCGACCAAGAGAATACTCGTCGTTACCAAGCCTCCGAGCACCGAATATCTCATATACCCGTACGTATATTTTTCGTCGGGCTTCTTTCTGCTCTTCCTTTCCAAAAAGAGCGAAATGCCTATCGAAAGTGCATCTCCAATGTCGTGAATCGCATCCGAGACGATTGCCACGCTTCCCGTGATAGTCCCCCCAACAAACTCGAAAATCGAAAATCCCAAATTCAAAATGAATGCGACCAATATGTTCTTTTCCGTTTTCATCTTTTACCTCCATTCTTGTGTTCTATATGCGACAAGCCCACCTCGAAAACTTCTTTTACGTGGTCGTCATCCAAAGAATAATAAACTTCCTTCCCGGACTTTCGAGCTCGAACTATTCCGCTTATTCGCAAAAGCCCAAGTTGATGCGATACGCTCGACTTGCTCATGTTGAGCACGTTGGCTAAATCGCACACGCACATTTCGTGTTCCGCAATCGCATAGAGAATCTTGGCTCTCGTCGTATTCCCCATCAAAGCAAAAAAATCTGCAAGTCCATTGAAAATATCTTCCCCGGGCATCTTAACCAAAGCCGCCTCGACCGACTCCTTGTGTATGATATTGCAATCGCAAGTAAATTCGTTTCGTCCCATTTACACCTCTCCTAACAATTGAACAGTCGTTCAACTATTTATATTATAGTTGAACGACCGTTCAATTGTCAAGCCCCAAAAAAAGAATCAAAATCTCGATTCGAAAATTCTACTCACTTCGCGATAAATTCCAGAATATCCTTGTAAACTGTTTCGCCTCCGTCCATGAAAATTGCATGTCTAAACTTCGGATACAACTTTGCTTCGATATTGACATAACCGATTCTCCTCAAAAACTCGATGCTCTCTTTCCACTTCCGTTCGTTCTTTATGACTATATCTTCTGAGCCGGCTATGAAGAAAATGGGCAAATTCGGATTCTTCAGAATCCATCCTTTTTTCGAATAGACGTCCATCATCAATTTGGTCAAATTGACGAATCCGTTCGTCGTAAAGATGAAAGTGCAGTATTTATCTCGAGCGTACTTCTTCGTATAATCAGCGTTCACCGAAAGCCACTGGTCGCTTGGTTTATCTGTAAGAGCCATGCGATTCAAGAATCTACTTCTATAGTGATCTCCCTTCACCGACTTCACTGCTTTGGCGAGCAAATGTCCTGCCCTTGCAAATTTGTTGATGCTCGGCGACTCGCACACGACTAACTTCGTTATTTCTTCGTCGTACTTTTTGATGTACTTGCGAACGACCAAAGATCCCATGCTGTGTCCGAACAGATAAAGAGGTACTCCTGGAAACTTTCCCTTTATAAAAAGACTTAACTGGTGCAAATCTTCTACGATACTCTCTGCTTTCTCATCCCCAAAGAAGCCTAAATCCTCGTCATCCTTCACGGACTTGCCGTGTCCTCGATGGTCGTGCACGACCGACACGTATCCCCGATTTGCAAAATATTCCATCATATCGTAATAATAGACTTGATGTTCGACCATACCGTGCGAAATCTGAACTATTCCCTCGATATCTCCTTCAGGCGTAAAAACTGTCGTATACAGATTGAGCCCATCCATCACCGATTTTATATACAAACTTTCTTTTCTCATTATCGACTCCCTCTCTTTTTCAAAATTACATTTAAGAAGGGATTATGACTCTCGTATTGCTCACTATGCCAAACACGAACAATTTCAAACTCGGGAATCCTACCAATTACATTTTCGATTTTATTCTCGGTCATATCGTTAAAAAATCGTCCCTCTTTAATCCTCACTTCTTCTCCATACTTGAAAGAAATATACATTACTCCCCCACGCTTCAAGGCTTTCGAACACAAATTTAAACATCGAATCAAATCCTCATCATCCAAGTGTAAAAGTGACGCACAAGCGAATATGCCATCGAACTCATCATCGTAATCCATATCGAGAAAGTTCATCTGTCTCATTTCTAAACCATCGATTTCTCTGACTATTCTACACATCTCATTAGAAGCATCGAGCGCAATTACACGATAGCCCTTCTCCATAAAATATTTGCTATCTCTTCCCGTACCACATCCCAAGTCGAGAATCTTCGAATTTGGTTCGAGGTAACTTAAAAAAATGTTTGCTTCCTTGAGCACATACCCATCCCAAGTATCGTAATACTTTTGCCAGTTTTTATCATAGTACTCGATTGTCTTTCTTTGATACTCCTTCACAAATATACCTCCCTCATCTATCGTTTACATAGGCAAATTATAACATTAATATTCTAAAAATACAATTTCCAAGAGAAAAAGAGATTGGCCTCTTCGGATTTTGCTATCTAGTAACTTTTTATAGCATCATAGCTATGTTTTTGATTTTTTCCATAGATAGAGAAGTAACTTCATGTATAGTATCTAGGTCTATTCCCTTTTTTAACATGTTGGTTGCCGTTTTTTCGAGTCCTATTTGTTCACCCATGGCACGACCTTCTTCACGGCCTTCCTCGCGGCCCTTTTCGAGACTCCATTGGATGTTCGCCTTCATGCGCGTATTTCCCTTGTTGTATTGGTCCATGAGGTTTTCATCTCTCATCAG
>CAYYLF010000031.1:0-16243 GCA_964472425.1 uncultured Muribaculaceae bacterium
CGAGGGAGTAGTAAAATATATGAGAGAGTGTTTAGGGTAAAAAGAACGTAAGATATAATTATCGAGCAAAAAAGTACGGTAGCGACTATCGAATCTTAAGTCTGTGGAGAAGTCTGGGTACAGGGTCTATGAAGCAGAAAAGCCTTACCGTGAGGTAAGGCAAATGATAAATTACGAAGTAATTTATCCTATGTTCTAATGGACTATGCTATAAACTAGTCTCAAAATCGAATATGCGACCGCAACCACAATTCCGTACAGATAATTTTCAGCCTTACATATGTAGAGAAGTATGACGGTGAACACGATTGGCTCTACGAAATCCAAAACATATTCGAATAAGTGGTCCTTGAGATGCTTCTTAAACATGAAATTTCTCTTCTCTTCGACAGTAAAACTATTTCCCATGTGTGCCTCCTTTAAATCTTATAAATGTCCTATTAGCAAATAAAACTTACGACTGCTCCAAAGATATTCGATGTTCCTTCTTGCTCAAAAGACTCTCCAACTCGACCACGTCCTCTTTTAATATCTCGAATCCTCGCTCGAAAACTTCGCCGTCCTCGAGGTCTATGCCGATAGACTTCAAAAGCGGAATAGAATAATCTTTTGCTCCCGACGAAAGAAATTCGATGTACCTTTCTATGGGAAGTGAACCATCTTTCAGCTTGGAATAAACTGCATTCGCAATCAGAAGGCCGGTCGCATAATTGTAGGAATAAAATGCCCAACGGAACAACTTTCCGAGCCGCGTCCACTCGACTGCCGACAACTCATCGTAAACTATGTTGTCGCCATAGTATTTTTTGAGTAAAGTGAAATACATTTCATTGACAGTTTTTGCCGACAGCGTTTCGCCGCCCGCTACCTTGTCGAGTAGTTTTTCCTCCAGTTCTGTGTACAACGTCTGCCGATACATGCTTGTCACGAAGTTGTCGATTTCTTTACTGAGATAGAACATCCTCTCTTCATCTGTCTCGGCTTGTTCCAACAAACTTCTGTTGAGCAATATCTCGTTTGTAATAGACGCGGTTTCTCCTGTAAAAACCGTACTTATTCTATAAGGAAAAGGCAAACTCATAGAAAGGGAATCGTTTATGCTATGCCCCAATTCGTGAACCAAATCTTTGAGGCTGTTGTAGGTATCCTTGTAACTCAAGAAAGAATACCCGAGCCACGAAAACACTATACTGGGATGCCTCTTATCGTTCGGCACGGCATCCACATGTCCGCGAGCGAGCAAATCGCAGGCAATCTCGACGTACTTTTCCCCGAGAATCGAAAACGCTTTTTTGGCGATATTTACCCCCTCTTCTAATGGATAAGACTTCTTGTTGCCGAAGTCTAACGGCACTCCTAAATCGTAAAGATGTGCGTCGTCTATCGCTAAATACTTGGCTTTGATATCCATGTACCTTTGCAAATACGGCATATTCTCGTGCACACCATCTATAAGACGTTCGATTATGTAGGCCGGAATATTTTCCTTATCCAAAGCGGACTCTTTGACGGACGCGTACCCTTCTATTTGACTTATTCTGATTCTTTTCAAATATATCTCGTTCAAAATACCAGCAAGTTCCTCGGCCACGCCTTCATATGCCCTGTTCAAACTTTCAAAAGAATCCCTCCTAGTCTCACGACTCTGCGCGACCAAGTACTTAGCTATATCCTTTTGGGTCAGTTGGACTTTCTTCCCGTCGACTACTATAGTCCCGAGTTCGATGCCCGCAATGACGGCGTTGTACCTTTCCAAAAGTGCATTAATCTCGTTTTGCAGACTGGTCTTCTCTTCCGTCACGACCGTATGTTTCTCGCGTCTAAAAATGTCGTCGAGATAAATTCTATATACTTCCAACTCTTCGTCAGCCGCAATGTACGACATCACCTTCGCTTCTCCCTCGCGAATTATCATATCATCGATGAACGACAAACGCCTCACGACCTCGTTGTACTTAGTCTCGACGTCGCTCTTGAGTTTTCTAGTACCTTCATCTTTTACATCCGCATAATACCTCAAGGAACCGTACACTTGAGCCTTATAGGCTAGTTCCTTACAAGCGAATCCTGCATCGAGAAGACTTTTCAAAGTCTTTCCAGTCAAAGCTGAAGGCTTATGATTCTCGAGTTCCTCGAGTCGGCTATCTATCTCGGCAAAAGCCCCGTAACAAGCCTCATCATTTACAAACAATTCATCTAAATTCCAAGTTAAATCCATAACTTCCCTCCTAACCGATAATCGACATCGGTCTAATCGAATATTTTTTATCGACTTCCCTCAATTTCTCGCAATCTCTCTTGGTAAGTCTAGGTTCCATGAAACCTCTATTTCTATACTTCGCCAAAATTTCTCGCGTTTTTTTGAGCATGTCGACGATTTCTCGTACTTCATCTCTCGGCGTGTTAGCGCGCACGTAATCTTCGTATACTGAAAGACCGGACTCCCAAAACACGTCGTTTCCAGGGTGCCAACAATCCTTCTCAAACTCGAATGCCTCTTTGTATCTTCGATTGGCATCTCTCACGACCAGCTCTGCAAGCCACGTGACGATAGAACTATAATTCTTTGTAGCCAACTCGACTCCGACTAATCCCTGCTCGTACATTCCCGCATATAGACTATCCATCATCAAAAGTGACCGATACTCCATGCCGTTGCTCGCAGGATTGCCTACCGCTTGCGCGTGCGTTTTTACTTCTTCGACGACGCCAGTACAGTCGCCCTTTCCAAATAGAGACATCATGTTCCTCTTCCCGACGACCATCTCCAAAAGATTGCATACGTCGGCTAGTTCCTCATGTCGATAAGGAACTCCAAAAAGGCGATTCAACAATACGTCCTTATAACCGGCATTCAACCCATATCCGGTGTGAGCGGACTCCTTCCTATGGCCTTCACTTCTAATCACTTCGTAACTCCATCTTTCGAACCCGCGAACAGTCAAATCGCGATACAGCCAATCCGCGTACTCTTTGGTCGTAGCTGCATCGAGCAAAGCCCTCAAAAGCGTGTTTCGCAAATCGTCCCCGTCTACTATCAAGCTTTTACTCGCGATATCGTAAGACCCTATAGAACGGCCCTTCGTCGTGACGATACAGTCCGTTTTAAAATTCTCGTATAAACAACTCAAATCGAAATCGTTCTGTTTCATCACCGAAATAAACTCGTTTATGACTTTGTTTACTTTCTTCTTAAGACGAGTTCTGGGGATGACACATTGAATTTTTTCTCCCCTCACGATTGGCACTTTATCGAGCATCAAATCCTCTTTTGCCGCATCTTTCTTCAAAACTGCCCTACTTATCTTCTCCACAGCCACAGAACTTACGACTCCATAAACGACCACGCTCGTAGCAAAAACTGCGATGTGGCGCATCAATTCTTCCTCTTCCATATGACTCTCCTTCTTGACATTATTATACCATCGTTAGTTGTCGAAATAAAGAAAAATGAGCTAAACGGCCCATACTTAAATGATCAACTCTTCCCCATCTTCTAAAGCTACTTCGCAAGGAAATACATCTCGACCCTTTTCTCCCCCATCGGTATGTATGACGACGACCTTTTCTGGCCTCGATATATCGTATAGTAACCTCATGGTTTCCACATCCGCATGCCCAGACGTATGCAATTCGTACATCGAAATGCCCATACTCGATAACTCATCGACCATTCTCCTTAAACTTTCACTCTCATCTAGATAACCGTTCCACATCGAATAAACTAAACACGCGTTGGTAGCTAACCCCAACTTCACCAATTTTCTGATATCCGGCATCATCGATTGTTTCACGAACATTACGTAGTTCGGAAGGAACCCGTAGTCGTACTTACCAGTCATGTACTTCGCTTTGAACTCCTCACTCTTCCTTGCCACATACTTCGCCGGGTTCCATTGATACACGTCCGGATTCGAAGTCGTCACGGCAAAATCTATCGCCCTCGTGATTGCCGAAGTGAAAGTATCCATGACGAAACTCTTGTCGCCACGTGCCTTATAAAAAGTTACGATGCGGTCGATGTTCGTCGAAGAAGCCAAGACGAATACTTGGTCGTACTTTTCGATTAACTTCCTAGCTTTGGCCTCGAGTGCAAACTCGCTCATGTAATGTCGTCCATCTTCCCTCGAAAGAGTCGTTCCTTCCGTGATGAGACAATCTACCTGACCTATGGCTCTCAAAGTATCCTCGAAAATGGGCCCTTTCCGCCCGTGATTGCGGTAATCGCCCGTATGTAATACTCTCTTCCCTTCTCCCTCGATTAAAAACATACACGAATTGTACGCAGAGTGGTCCACTATGTAAGGTGTAACGATTATATCCCCGACGACGATGGACTCGACTTTGCCTTTCGTCAACTTGAAAGTCTCGACTGGCCTCGTCAAAGGCTCACATATCCCGAAATCGGCGGACACCTCGACTATTCTTTTGGTCATCTCCTCCATGAACACTCGAATTCTCGAAGGAATCATATTCACGAGGCCGACGTGGTCCCCATGACTATGGGTTATGAAGACGGCCGCGGCTCCCTCGATGCTCGCAAGAAGAGACTCCCTATCTAGACACCTTCTCGCTTCATCATCCAAATCCTCCCCGAAGTCGACGATTATCTCGGTTTCCCTCGTTTTAATCGAAGTTATGCATCCACCTATTTGCTTTGTTCCCTTTATTACTTTTACTTCCATACTATCTAAACCTGTCCGTTTCTACATTATAAATCACTTTGAAAGAAGTATCCTTGGTCTCGATTATCTCCATCTTCTCTTCATCCGACGTATATGGCCTTTTGATGTGCATGAGCACGCACTCCTGTACATAAGGTTCTATCTCCTTAAAATAATGGACATTTTCCCAAGTATACTCGCCCGTCTCTTCGACCGACCGGTTTACTCCGGAAACCAAGATGACGCGAGTCTCGTCTCGAAGCTTGCAAAACTCGTCCAATACCTCCTTAGGTGACCGTTTCCCTTTCCCGAAAAGTGAATCGATTTGATAAATCATCACCACGTCGGACGGATTTTTTCTCTCGTTGGTCAAAATGAAATCCACGTAATCATCTTTGTACTCCAAAGGCTCGATGGATATGTCGCTCTTTCGCAGAATTTCCAAACATTCCAATATCTTCTTTCCATCTAACTTATCCTCTCGGTAATAATATAGACACGGATTTAAATAAGTATCCAATGCATAAGACTTCGTGCCGTAAAGGTGAGCCGTCACGTGCGACTGAAACCAGAAAGAATTCTCGAGCGTGTACACACTCACCTTCTTGCTCTTTTGCAACCCGAAATGTAAGACCAAATCAGACAACAAAGACGGCATATTTTCTCCCACTCTCGCCGCAAATAAACTCATCTTGCACGTTTCTATTTTATCGTACAGTTCACTCAAACTTTTCATCGTTCTTCCTCACTCTTCAAATCGAACGGATATAAAGATGGTAAATCCAAAATGGCAATTGGATCCTTGTGACCATCTTCGTAAACGAAATAAACCTGGTCTTTCTCTAAACCCAAACTGAACCCATCCCCGTACATCGCATATAATTCTGTTTGCAATGTATCTTGCTTATCGATAGACCCTCTTTCCAAAGAACGAATCTCTTCTTCCAAGTCTTTAAATCTGTAGAGACTTGTCGCAAGTATCGTTTTATAATAATCGTACGTATGAAACCAACTGAGAAGAGATAATTTATAAAGCAAAGACACCTTCGTTTTCGTGCTGTGTATTTCCGGCATTGCAGAAACTCCCTTTTTCACTAGTTCAAATATTGCTGTCTTGGCCTCGGGAAGATTGTATTCATCGTGTAGATAGTCGAGTATGACCTCGTCGTCGTAAGTGTATCCCAACTCATTCGCCAACTCATCTTCAAATTTCGCCAACACAGTCTGATACGGAAAAGTCGTCACGACCAAATCGATAGGTACATCGGAAAAAGAACACACTAGTTGATATACTTCCTGTACTCCCTGAATATTCTCTTCGTCCCCATCATGTTTTTCTATCGCAATCTGCTCACCATATAAATTCTGAGCGTATTCGATTAAGTCGCCACGTATTTCGTAAGGAACGATGAACCTAGCAATCTTCTCATTTAATGGCCGAAAATCGTATTCGACCGGATCCAATTCGGCAAGCCCCAACAAATAAGCCACCGAAGAATCGGCCATATAACCGTCGTATATGACAGGATAATCCTCTCGCTCTATCCGATTGGAAAGAGCACATATTGCCTCCCAAAGAGCACATTCATCTTTGGCTTCTATGTGAGCTAACTCGCTGTCTAGCCTCTTTTTAACCTCGCTTGGTACTTCATCCAAATACACCAAACTTGCCGTATTGTAAATGCGTTCTTTCAAAGACCCATCGCTTTTCACTTTGCTTGTGTTCATGTAATCGCGTATGGGTATGATTTCTCCTATGAGAATTTCAGGAGTATTCTTCCCGACGACTATTCCGGTATTCCAACCTTCCCAAATCGCAAAATCCTCATTCCATTTTCGAGCTAACTTGGCCTTGAACGCCTCTTCCATTTCATCCATCAGTCCAACCGCAATGTAAAGGCTTGGTGCTTCGTCGAAATCTATCCTCTCGATGACCTCTTCGATGTTCTTGCAATCGATTAATCCGTACCCGCTTTTCAAACGCAAAGTATACGTAACAGAATTTCTAAAAGACTTGCGTTCGTACTCGCTGTTCTCGTACAAAAATTTGTAATTTTCCCAATCTATTATGTGACTCTTGATATTGGCTTTCTTTCCTATCGAAGAAGACGAATTGACCTTCAATTCGATAAAATAGACACGATAACGATTACCTTCCCTCATTAGTCCCACCAAATCGGGCTTGAAAAACTGTTTATCACCAGCTTCATTCTCCTTACACATCTCTTCGAATCGCTTCTTCTCACGGGCACTCTCGAACGGCGGCTTATATTCGACGTCGAACAAAACCAAATCGTGGACGAACGTATTATAATGAATCATACACTCCTGTCTATAATTTTCCTCTGCTCGATTGACACAATAAGATTCGAATATTGGATAGATAGTGTCTAACAAACCGGCAAAATCGTAATTCTCGATTTTCTCCGCCGGAATCGAAGTGACCGCTTCGAACTCTGGAATGCCTCCTTTTTCTGACTTCCATTTGCTCCTCTTTCTTCGAGGTAAAGAAACATAAACTCCTCTGTTCTCCTTCCAGTCTTCATAGCCGGCCATATCGAAATTGTACCTCGCCAACTCCTCAGCAATCTTATCGACCATTTTGGGATTCCAAGCCAAAAGGGCATCCGCATTGTTGAAGTTGAAACTTATCGTATAAACCTCATTCGCCCTTTTTATCGCCACTCTCCGTCCATGACTGTAGAGCACCAAACAATCCTGTCTGACTGTCACATTGTACTTGTCCATATTCTCTTTTAAATAATCGAACAACTTAGCAAAATTACCTGCTTTTAAGTCCTCGTCGAACTCACGCATCGTGATAACTCTGCCCTTCACTTCAGTCTTTTCCATCTCGCATACCTCATTTCTAAAATGATTATAGCATACATTTTTCAAAAATGCTTATCACAGAAGAAAGTCCTAACGACACTAAATCAAAAAAAAAACCATAAATTGGGATTTTCAAAACATTTCGATGTTTTAATGTAGCAAAGTGGTTTAAAAATTAGATTTTTATGGTTTTTAAATTAGTCAAATATGTTTGACCGATGATGCAGTAGGTTCCAATTTTTTAGTATTACTAGATAATATTATCAATTTACCATTTCCTAGTTCAAATTCATTTGGCGTTTCTTCTTTTCCTATTGTTTTAACTTCAAACCCATATTTTTGAAGCATATTTGTAATTTTTCCCACTGAGAAATAATTCATGTATATGTTTACACCAGGACGATATGGTTCTTCAATCATCGTTTCTCCTAAACCTTCTTGTAAAATCAACAACAATTTTCCATTCGGTTTTAACACTCGCGCAAAAGATTCCAATGTTTGTGGTAATTCCTCTGATGGTATGTGAAACAGTGAACAATTTGATATTATTCCATCATAACTATTTTCCGGATAAGTTATACTAGCAATGTCCATCACTTCAAATTTTCCATTAGGAACTTTTTCTTTGGCTATTGCTAGCATTCCTGCAGATAAATCTATTCCATTTACATCAAAACCTTGTTCGGAAATATATTTGCAGTCTCTGCCATTACCACAACCAACATCTAATATTTTTATTCCATCTAAATCGTGTAAAAAAGCATCTATGTACTTGTTATCCGAAGTATCATAAAAGAACTCTTCAGCATATTCCATTGCAATATCATCATAGTCAGCTATTACAGCTTTTTTCTTTTCAATCGTTGTCAACTTTTTTATATTTTCATTACATATTATAAATCTTCACCTTCAATTTTATTACTTGTTTGATGACACTTGTATTTTAATACATTATCAAACTTATGGTTATTATAAACAAAGCTCCATAAAATGGGACCTAAAACACTAATTGGTGGAACCGAGGAGACTTGAACTCCTGTCCAAAGTACATTCGCGAATAACGTCTACAAGTTTGTTTGGATTTACCTATTCGTCGAAGAGATTGGACTCCAACTATCCACACTTCGATATAGTCTAGCGAATATTCGACCGCTCGGCCTAGACGACCGAACGATTATAATTCAGTAAATATGAGTCCCGGTCTTTAAAACCTGAATAATCCTAAAGTGGAACCTCCCGCAACCTCAATTAGGCGAAAGCGAGAGCTGGTGCACCGAAAGTGCTAGTTTTTTTGTCATTTAATTTTCATTTGTGCTCGTTAAAGATGAACTTCTACTTGCAGTTAAACCAAATCAATACTCTGTCGAAACCATATACGGCCCCACGAGTACTTAAATTGTAACACAAAACCCCTAAATATGCAAGGTCTTCGTCTTGTTTGGGTCCAAATCTACCGGCCTCAAAACCAAAACCTTTTTCTCGAGTGCATCCTGCGAGTCGGTCTCGACTTCTTTTATATCCAGTATCCCCTTTTCCAAAGCTGGTACCAACATTTCCTCGTATATGCTCGTTGGACTCTTCATATCTCGATTAGTTCGCCCGTTGTACGAAGTCACGAAACTGCGAATCGACCTCGTTCCATGTAACGACAAAAAGTATAATAAAGTCTGATAATCGGTCTCATCCAAGTTTTCCCGTATGTGCTCTCTGACTCTTCTGATGACGTATTCCTTCTCTAATTCGGTTCGTACAGTATCTAGCATAAAACTTACGAAATGGGTAAGATTCGAAGACTTCGTAGTCTTCATGATGGCCTTGCTGTATGAACTTCTCTGAAAGGCAATTCCCCGATTGAAAATAATATAAGGATACACTTGTTCATTCAAAAGATACCACATTGCCAAAGTTCTACTCGTCCTCCCATTCACATCGAAATAAGGATGAACGTAGACGAAGTAATAATGTAAAATCTGACTCTTGATGTACTTCTCCGTCTCGTTCCCGTTCACGGGTTCATTCAAAAACTCGAAGTACATATCCATGAATTCATCCAATCTCTCGACTGGCACTCCCTCTCGTATCTGAAGGCCGAAATCCTCATTCCCCATGATGTACACTTTGTCGGCACGATAATACTCGCCCATGTGTGTCCCAGCAAACTCGTCGAGCGCGTCCTTACTCACTATTTCGTAAAGTTTTCTCGCGGACTCCTTGTCGATTGGATGCCCCTCCAATATGTAACGATATGCGTGATACAAATTCAATATTCTAGTCTTCTTGCTCTCATCCCGAATTGCATCCGCGCCCGTGATTACCTTCCCGATAGTCTCGATGTCGTCCCCGTATCCTTCGATACGATTGTTCGCCTTAATCTCGAAAGAAAACATCGCGTCCCGAGCATATTCGAAAGTACAAAGTTCGGGTTCGCTTTCCAAAAACTTCTCTAGCCTCCTCATCTTCGCTTCGATGGGAATTCTTCGCAAGAAAAAACTTTTCCCCTTTGTATCCTTTAACTCATAATTAATTCGCGTCGTAAACATCGACTTCACTCGCCTTCCGTATGTCTTATGATACCACAAACCGCCCAAAATAAAAAGTATCGAGCATACACTCAATATCTATTCTCGCGTTCCAAATCGCGTTTCTTGATGGTTTCTCTCTTGTCATAAAGCTTCTTACCCTTGGCGAGACCGACTTGTACCTTGGCATAATTGCCCTTGAAATACAATTTCAAAGGCACCAAAGTGTAGCCAGTATTTTGAATCTCCATACCGAGGCGTTTGATCTCGTTCTTGTGCAAAAGGAGCTTCCGAGGTCTTCTCTCGTCGTGGTTGAACCGATTCCCTTGTTCGTACTTCGCGATGTACATGTTGACGACGTATGCCTCCCCGTTCTTGATAGTGATGTACGCATCATTGAAATTGGCACTTCCCTTGCGAATGGACTTTATCTCCGTCCCCGAAAGGACGATTCCCGCCTCGTAAGTCTTCTCGATAAAATAATTATATCTCGCCTTCCGGTTTTGTATCTCCATCTTCTTCACCCCCGACTATTTCGAAGTCCACTTGCTTCTCTTCCTTGCTGGCACCCGTCACCTTGACTTTGACCACGTCGCCGAGCCGATACAACTTCTTAGAAGTCTCTCCGACGATGGCCATGATGTCCGCATTGTAGTAAAAGTATTCGTTGCCTATGGCACTGATATGTACGAGTCCTTCGACCATGTTCTCGAGTTCGACGAACATTCCAAAATTCGTAAGACCGGAAATCTTGCCCTCGTACTCCTCGCCGATGTGACCTTCCATGTACTCGGCCATCTTCATGTCGTCGACTTCCCTCTCGGCCTCGATAGCCGCGAGTTCTCTCGCACTAGATTGCTCGGCGATGTAATCGATTTTAGGTTCCAAATCCTTGATATCCTCTAAATTGTGTTCGAAAAGATATCTTCTCAAAAGTCTATGCACCAACAAATCCGGATAACGGCGAATCGGACTCGTAAAGTGCGTATAACACTTGCTCGCCAAACCGAAATGCCCGACGTTCTCCCTTTGATACTTCGCTTTCTTCATACTTCGAAGCAAATTCGCCGATAAAGTCTCGTACTCCTTCTTGTCTCTCAACTGCTCCAAAATGTTTTGCATCGTCTTAGGAGTAATATCCTTGAGGCGAGCATTAACTTGATAACCCAAAATGGACACGAACTTCATGAAATCCTGAATCTTCTCTTCCGAAGGTACATCGTGAACGCGGTATATGAACGGCAAATCCATGTTCTCGATGCAAGTCGCGACTGTCTCGTTCGCCGCAATCATAAACTGCTCAATCATCTTTTCCCCGTCCTCGCGAACCACGCGTTTGACGTCACAAGCTCGACCGTTCTCGTCGCAGTAGATTTTCGCTTCATCGAGCTCGAAATCGATGGACCCCTCGCGGACTTGTCTATCCTTCAATATGTGAGCGACCTCGTTCATCGTCTTCAAAATCTCGGCGTACGGTTCATACCCCTCCGGCACGATACCGCGCATGATGATTTCGTTCACGTTAGCATAGGTCATCTTCTTAGAAGACTTGATGTAACTCTCGAAAATGTCGAAGTCGACGATGTCTCCCTTCGGAGTAATTTCCATGATGCAAGACTCCGTAAGACGAACGGCTCCCTCGTTCAAAGAACAAATTCCGTTCGACAACTTGTGCGGAAGCATCGGAATGACCGTGTCGGCCAAATACGAACTCGTCCCGCGAGCTAAAGCATCCTCGTTCAAGGCCGTTCCCTCTTTTACGTAATGACTCACATCCGCGATGTGTACACCCAAAAGATAATTGTCGCCCTTCCTCTCGAGCGAAATCGCGTCGTCAATATCCTTCGTGTCGGCCCCATCGATTGTAAAAATCGTCATACCAGTAAGGTCCTTACGTCCACTCAACTCTTCCGGCTTCACCTCGGTAGGAACATTCTCGACTTCCTTCAAAGTCTTGCTACTGAAATCCGGATAAATCTCATGCTTGTAAGCGACCGTCAAAATATCGACTCCCGCATCGTCCTTGTGTCCTATTATATCCGAAATGCGTGCCAAATAATAATTCTTTTTGACTTCCTTTATGATACTCGCAACCCCGATAGTTCCTTCGACACAATCCCTCGTCGACTTGGCATCCAACTCGATGACGAGCTTTCTCTTGTCTTCTAGTACCATAAAAGGCTTCCCATGAATGTACTTGACCTCGCCGACCAGATTGTTCAAGTTTCTCTCTACTATGCGGATTACTCGTCCCTCTAGCTTCGGTTTTCTCTCGGTCACCTCGACTATAACGCGGTCCCCATCTATAGCACCGTTCAACATACTTCTCTCGATATGTACGTCGTCGCCAGGCAAAAGTAAGAATCCGAATCCCTTAGGATGGACAGAAATCTCCCCGATTTCGATGTCCTTACAATTCTCGAACAGAATGTACTTTCCCTTGTTCGTATAATAAATCTCGAACTTCTGGACCATCTCGTTCAAAATCTTCTGAACTTCTTCGATATCCTGAACGGACATCTCCCCCATCTTCGAGACCAATTCCTCGACCGTCACTGCATTGTTTAAAGTTTTTAAAATCTCTAAAACTTTCTCTTTCATATATATCACGCTTCCCTCTTCGTAAATTTTTTGCCTATCGTGGCTCTTTTGTATCTACATCTACGGTAAACTCGTTCTTTTAAGATGCGAGCCTTACCTTAACACACGAAATAATTATAACACGAAAAAAGCAAATCTTCTACTAATCTGCTTTACTTTATATAATTTGCCCTATCCTTTATCTACTTCGAACAAATCTGCAAATAATTCGCTTTTCATTCCTAAAGTGTACGAATTAATGCAAGAGTCGTACATCAAGCGTGTCTTTCGAGAACTAGTTCCCTGTTTGTTTATCCATTTTGATGTCAAACCATGAAAAATAGCAAAACCACATCCTTTGTGAATACGCTCAAAGTATATTTGACTTAGCAAATCTCTAATTGCTTTTAAAACTTACCTGACTTCTCTCGTTCCTGCTTCCACTTCTTTATCGTTTCCAAACGTTCTTTGAACCGCGATTCGTTTCCTTGTGTCGATGGATTGTAGTAAGTTTTCCCTTTTAAAGACGGTGGCAAACACTCCATATCGGTGAGTTTTTCCTCTGTATCGTGAGCGTACTGATACCCTTTGCCATAATCCAACTCTTTCATAAGTTTGGTAGGCGCATTTCTTATGACGAGCGGGACGGGTTCTTGAAGCATCGTTTTAGCATCGTTAGAAGCATTGGCATATGCACTGTAACACGCGTTCGACTTCGGTGCCAAAGACATGTAGATGACCGCCTCGGCGAGGTGAACGTTGCACTCGGGCATGCCAATAAAATGACAAGCATGATAAACATTTATGGCGACATTCAAAGCGTTCGTATCGGCAAGTCCGATATCTTCCGCCGCAAATCTCGTTATCCTCCTCGCCACGAATATCGGATCTTCCCCCGCCTCGAGCATGCGAGCTAGCCAATAAAGAGCCGCATCGGCATCGCTATTTCTCATCGACTTGTGCAAAGCTGAAATGATGTTGTAATGCTCTTCACCATTTTTATCGTAGAGAAAAGTCTTCTTGCCGAGACATTCTTCGATTGTTTCCTTAGTGACGATTACGTTTCCTTTCTTGTCCAAATCACCGTTATTGACCACCATATCGAGAGTCGTAAGAGCACTTCGAGCATCTCCATTCGAAAAATTTGCTATCGCTTGCAAGTTCTCGTCCGTTATGTGAACGCCTTCTCTTCCGAATCCCCTATCATCTGTAATTGCTCTTTTCAAAAGATTGAATATATCTTCCATCGAGAGTTCCTTCAAAACGAACACGCGACAACGGGATAATAAAGCGTTGTTTACTTCGAATGAAGGATTCTCCGTTGTTGCCCCGATGAGCACGATGGAACCCTTTTCTACATAAGGCAGAAAAGCATCCTGTTGAGCCTTATTGAACCTGTGTATTTCGTCGACAAATACTATGGTCTTGATACCTAAGCGCTTGTTGCTATCCGCGTCCTCCATGACTTTTTTGATTTCTTTGATACCGGAAGTAACTGCCGAAAAAGTGATAAACTCTGACTTCGTCCGCGATGCGATTATTCTCGCTAAAGTCGTCTTCCCGACACCCGGTGGTCCCCAAAATATCATCGAAGATACGTTATCGCTCTCGATTATTCTTCTGAGAATCCTTCCTTCGCCCAAAAGGTGTGTCTGCCCCACAAACTCCTCTAAATTTCGAGGCCTCAGGCGCGACGCCAAAGGCTCGTTTGTCGGTACATCAAATAACGATGCTTGCTCCATGAATCTGACCTCCTCAAGATTTTCGCCCCCACAATTTATTCGCTCATCTCAACTGCTATTTCCTTACCATTTTTGACTTTTAACTATCCGCTACAACCACAGCAAATCCTAATATTCCTTGTCCTTCCAGTACCACCATTTGAGTTTCTCTTCGTCCCACTCGTCGTGGTCGGCATAATACACCGCCATCCGAAACATGTAAAGCTGGCAACGGTCCTCTTTGTACTTTTTAAACTCGCAATCTCTTTCGTACAACTCCTCGGGGTCCTGTCCCTTCAAATCCTCGACACAAGTAATTCCCAAATTGATCAAATCTTCCTTCGTATTCTTTCCGACATACGGAATACTCGACAAATCTCTCTTCATTCGACTTCACCTTTCTAAAAGAAAAAATACACATCTACGTGTACCTTTTAAGCAGTAAACATTATGAGGAATGCGAGTATCATAAAGGCCGCGCCTACCACGAAAGTGAGTCTGCTTATGAACAACTCGATACCTCTCTCTTTTTGTGCCTGAAACAATTCGGAATTGCTTCCCGAAATTATCTGCCCAGCTCCGGCATCGGAAGCCTTATTCCCTTGCAAAAGGACTAACGCAATCAAAACTACCGATAATATTAAAAGTGCCATTTCCATAATTTTCACCTGATTTCCGTTTTATTCTAGCATAAAATTGCCACTTATTCAACAGATTTGAACAAAAAAGTGTTGAAAATAAATCTATCGTATATTATAATCGTATTAGAGAACACGAGTTAATCTAACCGTGTTACTCCTATATGGTTTGGCACGACATAGACCCTAAGGGGCTAGTCGTGTTGTTTTTGTTCACTGCATCGTACAAAGTACGATGATAGTGGCAAGCACTATGAGCACTTTGAACAAGCCATCCAAATCGATATTTATATGCATAAATACCCACCCTCCTATGTTTTTTACCAATACAGCGATTTTATAAACCACGTACAGAACCAAAACCTACCCTTAGTTTTATAGGAGGTAACAACACACTAGAAACTCGCGTTCTAGTACCCACTTTATCATACATCTCAGACTTTGTCAAATCTCCTATCTAAAAGGATTTTTTGCCAATTTTACATTTTTGCAACTTCCTCCTCCAATCAATTTTATCTCATTCAAAAATGCCGAAGCACTAAACTTCTGGCATTTTTGTTTACTTCTATTTCTCTTGCTCATTTCACTCCAGAGTATAAGGATTTTCTTGGCTGCCATCTCCATTTATTATACTTACTTCAGCTGATAAAAAGATGGTTGGACGAACTCCACGACCATTGTCAACACGACCATTAATATAAGTTATACTGCTACCTGAAAAGAGACAAAACGAAAAAGCCGAATCTGACGCACACGGAGACTGAACCCATTGAATAGTACCATCATCATGTAACCAACTAGCACTTGGAGTTCCATTATTACAATTATGTCCATCTGTGTAACATTTATTATTTATTCCATTAGCATATGTATATACATAGTCATCCGTTGTTATCTAATGACAACACCTTTTTTAATAAAAGATTTTCTATTTATTCTTTATAATTAAATATTTATTCATTAAAAATTATATTTTTTAAGCGTAATCAACAATAGCTTAAGTATTATAAGTCAGAATACATCTAGGTATTGAATGTCCAAAATTTATGTTGTATAAAATTGGTGTCGATAAATCTGAAAATATTTATATATATTTATAATCTTTTGATTTCTTTAAATCAAGTGCTCTCTAGAGCGATTTTCTAAATAATCTAAAATTTTTAATATATTAGGCAATTAATACTAGCTCTTTACTAAATTCTTGTAATTTTTTAATCCAATTTCTAATTTATGCTTACAAAAAAGCATCTTGATAAAATATATGCAGTTTCATCATTTTTGTATTTCTA
>CAYYLF010000032.1:0-15767 GCA_964472425.1 uncultured Muribaculaceae bacterium
TTATTGTTTCATTAAAATGTAAAATGTCTCTTGCAAAAACACACGAAAGACATGCAGTTATAATATAGCCTAAGTAATAATGTTTTTTGAACCATAGTAATAGTTTTAACATAAATCCTCCTTGAAATAGAATAAAATCGCATAAGTATTAAAAGGGCTTTAACCTATTTTATCCCGCTAAAGCAAAAGGTGCAGGTACGTATTTTAAAGTTTCTGCTATTTCTCCACTTAATCCAAATATAGGTATAAGAAAGAGTATAAATTGGTTTATTTCTATAGTTAAGTCTGATGCAAGTCCAGTATTGTCAGTATGAGTAAAAGTAAAGTTATATGTTGAAGCAAGCGGGTTTGCTTCATTTAAGTTATATGCAACTTTTACTGAATTTTTAGTAATGTGTCGTAGATATAGTATATGAACTGTATTTTGAAAGATTTAGTTAAATTTTTTTCTTACTATAGTTCATATTTACTTTTTGTAATAACATAATATGAATCATCAGCTGTAAAGGAAGTGTCTGAATATCTATCTGAGGTTCCAAACCATAACCAAACATCTTTGTACTCTAAATATCCATTTGAATTTCTACTTTTAAATTGTTTTAAATAATTATCATAGTCAGATTTAGTATAAAATATGAATTTGACAGTTTCTAGTTTGTTGTCTATAAAACCATATACGAGAGTGCCTGTAAAATTATCGACTTTAGCATAATAATAGCATAGATATTTAATCCCATTTTCTGTGTATTCCTTGTCTGCGAAACGGCCTTCTATTTCGTATACATGTTTTTCTAAGCTATCCCAAATGACAGGTCTTATCTCCTTTTTAAAACTATTTGATTCAACTTTTACATAGTTTGGTTGGGGCTTCATATGGTTAGCTAAGGTGAAACTTTCAATTATGATTATTAATATTAAGAGTAAGATAATTCCTAATGGTGAAATAGTTATTCTTTTAAAAATTGAATTTTCCCGATTATTCATAATAAATGTTCCTCATCTATAAAATATCGCATTACTTTAGATTTACTTATCGATAAACTGGAATCTGAGAATTCTACTATAGTATTAACTTCGCCTACATGACCCGTCCATTGAACTCTTCCGTCAGTTAATTTTTTACTACCTTCCGAAAATTCATTTTTAAATTCATTTTTATACTTTGCATATTCTAATTTGTCGTTAAAGTAAAATATTATTATACTAACTTTATCGTCTACAAAAGTGTAAGTTAGAGTACCAGTATAATTTTCAAATTGAGCATTTTTATACAAGTAACTAATCCAATTATCGGGATATATTCCTTTAGAATCTAATATCTCATCCTCTTTGCGACCTTCTATTCTGTAGATGTCTTCAGTGTTCATTTGGTAGTCTATAGACCTGATTAGGTCTTTAAAGTCGAAATCTTCTATAGTTCTAGTTTCATATCGGGGGTTCTCTTCGTAATATCTTATTTGAGCATACAAAACTCCAATAGTTATTAGTAAGATACATATTATAATTTTTTGTACTTTAATTTTCTCCATATATATGCCTTTCTAAAATTGATTGTTAAATTGTTTCATTTACAAAAAGAAGAAGAACAGTTTACCAGTTGGAAATTCATATTTAGATGTCTTTGATTTTGTGGATATAGGTATGTCAGGCAAATCGTACCAAGTATAACCTCTTTTTATTCGCTCAGTTGTAGCATTATTTAAAGGTGGTGATATTTTGTTAGTAGGTAATATTTCTCGTATTTTATTTGGTACACTAGCTGGTCTAGAAAGTACAGAAGGAGAAGAATTGGTGATTATGTTACCTAATGGATGGCTTTGGAAGTCATAACTTGGAAGGGTTGTTCCCGCTATATTCAGCATTGTGTCGGTAGCTAAATTATTAACAGTTTCGGAAAATGTTTTACCTGAATGCATATCAATAAATACATTGAGGGCCGAGGAACCAATTGTACCTAAAATCACATCATCTTCAGCAATAATACCTATCAAAGCTCCGGTTGAACCTTTTAAAAATGCACTAGTAGTCCCTTCATAAAATGCTGTTCCTGCAGCATTGTTGGAGTTGACCTGATTCCATAAACTTATTAAGCCTCCTACCATCGCCGCTATAAGAAACCAGTTTTCTCCATTTTCGTCAATTCTGCTAGAAGGGTTATTTTCAGTATAAAGATATAGGTTGCCTGATAATATATTTTGCTCACATATGTTTTTGTCTGGGTTTATGAATCTAACAAGAGTAGGACTATAGTATCGATTATTTAGATAGTAAAGGCCTGTTTCTTTGTCGTAGTAATAACTTCTGTATCTAAATGGATTGATGTGGGCTATGTGGTTTTCGTCTGTTATTTCTACACCGGTGGCATCTTTGATGCTTAGAAGTTTGCCCCATGCATCGTATGTGTATGTTGCAATCGTGTCGAAGTTGGAGTCTTTTAAGCCGATGATGTCCTCTTGTAGATTCTTTATGTAATAGTACGGTTCTCCGTTGTATTTAAATCCGATTAGCGCTCCTGTGTTATTACGTATATAGTATAGCATATCGGTGCCTCTAGTTTCAAGAACTATGTCGCTGCCTTCTAAGAAGTAATTTGTCGATTCCCCGTATCCGTATTTAGAGGTTCTGATTCCATCGGCATTGTATTCGTAGAAAATAGTCATGCTCGCGTTCGAATCACTATACGAATGCAGTTGTCGGCCGTTTTCCCATGTTAGAGTTTTGGAACCGATAGTAAGAGGATTTCCGATGGCGTCGTAAGTTATTGCTTCATCGTTGTACTTGGTAAGTTGGTCTTCCCACTCGGAATTTGTGTATTCGAATGTGTCGGTTTTGATGAGAGTATCGGTGTCGGGGTCGTATTCTTCTTTCTTTAAGATGTTACCTTCTTTGTCATATGAATATTTGTACTTGATGTTTGTAACATAGTTGTCATCTTCTATTAATTGATTGAAATTGTCATATTTGTAATGATTTGTGATGTTTTTGTTCAAAAAGATGTCGATTATGTTATATAATTCGTCATATTTGTACTCATATGTGTCATTTTCGATTTTTATCGATTGGACTATGAGGGACGTTTTTTCACCTTGGCTGTAGTATTTATATTCTACATTAAAGTTTCCGGCGATGTTCGTGTTTACTAGTCTTCCGAGGTAATCGTAGTTGTAGTTGATGTCCTTATTGTCGAATGATAGTTTGATTAAAGAATCGTCTTTGTCATATTCGTATTTCATCTTGAGACTATCACAGGTTACTTTATTTGTAAGGGTCAAATCGTTATACTTCTTGAATGTCTTTTCTACGAGATTGTCGTCTTTATCATAGTCGTAGTTTATTTCGAATCTACCTAAGAAAGTGTCGAAGACATGTTGTTTCAATCTGTTTGCTAAGTCGTAATAGTATAGCTGTTTAGTTAAACCATATTCGATTTTTTCTAATTGATTGAGGTTATTGTAGAAGTATTTATATTTGTCGAAGGTGGTTTGTGTTTCTTGTACTCTACCGAAGTCATCATATGTGTATGTGATTGTATCTCCATTTCCGTAAGTACTAGTTAGGAGGTTTCCGTTGTTCGCTTCGTATTCGTTGGTTATCAGAGTGTTACCATTTATTTTTACAGTAGTCGGTTTGTTCCATTCGTCGTATTCAAACGTATAGTTTTTTTGACCTGTAGAAATCTTTGATAGTCTATCGGAGATGTCGTACTCGTATGAGATGGTTTTGTCGTCTTTAGAAATACTATAGTTTACGGTTGTGGTGTTTCCGTCAGAATCCGTCGCAGAGAGAGTTCCATTTTCGACTTCATCGGTAAGGAGAAGGCCAGAGTATTGGGTCATGTCGGCGTGAGGTCCCGAATTTACTTTAGTACCTAGTGACGACCAGGCAATCGATTCGTCGGTTAGTGTCACCTCTCGAGAAGAATACAAGGTAACTTTGTTTCCGGCGATTTTGTCGAAGACTATATTTAACGAAGAGTTATTCGTCATATTTTCAATCGAGATGGCTTTATTTTCGTTAGTTACAGATTTTACTTGGTCTTTATCGTTGTATTGGTAGCTCGTGACTATATTCCGAGGGTCGGTAATGCTTTTTACGAGACCTTTATCGGTATCGACATCGTAGACTGTTTTTTTACCTAAAGTGTCGGTCGTGGAAGTCAAGAATCTTCCATCTTCGGTGTACGTAGCTTTGCTTTCGATAAAGTTGTTAGTCGTGACATCTTCGAAGTAGAATTGTTGTCTATAATCGTCGTCGTTTTTTTCTAAAATGCTCAGTTCGCCGTTTACTATAGCCAAGTTCAAATTAGGATACAGTTTTGGACAAATGGCATAGCTTCCATTATCTCTTCTAGTTATTTTGAAAAGTGTGTAGTCGGATTCTACTAGAATCAATACGGCTTTACTGCCATCATAAGATACATATCTATCGAAGAGTGAGAAAGTATAGTATTCTCCATTTTTGATGACTGTGAATTTTTGGTGGTTGCAGTTGCACTCTTTTTCGGTTATCTTTTTAGTTTCGAAATCGTAATGGAGATATTTTTTGGTACCTTTCGTTCGGATGTAGTAGTCTGAATTGGTTTTCAGTTCGTTGTCCGGATTGACATTGTTGATGATGGTTCTTATCGGGTTACCAAAACTATCGTATTCGATTTCATTCGATATTCCGGTCGGACTGATGCCTTTTAGAATTTTACTCGAATTGTCGTTGGCGTACTCGTAGCTGTAATGGCTTCCTTTCGGTGTAAACGATGCGATCAGTTTGTTCGTCGAGTCGTATTTCAAAGTGTTTTCGTCATTTTTTAAATTTTTGGCAGAAACGAGATTTCCTTCTTCGTCGTAATCGTAAGATTCTTCGCCGATATCTTTGACGAGCATTACATTGGTAATATAGAGTTCGTTTACTTGGGAAGGTAACTCGAAATCTATTTGAATGGTTTCACTATCTTTGTCGATGACGAAAGATTTCGAAAAGAATAACCATTCATCTTTGTTGTACTCTAGATTAATAGGAATTCTTTTGGCATCGTTTTCGTCGTCAAAGTACGAGACTATAACTTTCGTCTTGGAAGGGTTCTCTTCCGTTATACTCGGTTCGACTCCATTATTTTTGTACCAAAAGGACAGATTGTAGATGTCTCCCTTTTTGCTAGAGACTAGTATTCTTCTGTTTGCCGTGACAGTTCCCAATGGATTTCCTACAATTTTTAAAGCTTTTTCGCGGTCGTTTATTTGAACGACATGGCAATTTGAAGTATTGGACCAAGTGGTCAAGTCGATATTTTGATAATCGCAATTGTCGAATAGATTGTATCCGTTTAAAGTGTTGTTGTAGTCTAATTGGAGGTCATCGATATAGTAGTCTTCTTCGGAATTTACTACGATATTTAATAAGGTACCGTCGAGCCACCCGGATGTTGTAAACGAGAATCTTTGATATTCTTCGCTCGGAGGGATGGGGATAGAACCTAATGGGTCAGTTTTATTCGGCCCCGTCACGGAGAAGTTCATAGTGACGAGTGCACTGTTTTTGATGTATCCACTAAAGGTGATACCTCGGTTGTTGGCGAATATATTGTGAACTAGACCTTCTACTCTTTCGTTACCTTGTCCTTTGAAGCAATATTTGCCACTGCGAGCATTTCCATTCACTATACCGGCAGAGCCAAATACGGTAGACACATCGAGCGACTCGAAGCTCGGATTAGGGATATGATTGGAAGTAAATCGGTTGATAATCGTGGATGTTTCTATTTTGTTACTTTTATTACTCGAATCATTTTCAAAATACTTTCTAGTCGTTCCATACGTATCTGCGAGGAGAGCTCCTTTCTTGTTTTCGGTAATGCCTATGGTAGAGCCCTCGACATTAAAGACATACTTCGTCTCGATGTCTTTGTCGTCCGTGATAATCGTCGAGTTCGTATTATAGACGTAAGTGTTCGTTCGGCCGAGCGTACCGTCGATTCCCTTTTCGGTTATTTTGGACAATTTGTATGTCGTGTAATTTCCATTTTGTACAGTATAGTAGTCGAATTCGAAACTCAATCCGTTCTCGTCCGCGATTTTCGTGACGACTTTGTCGCCGTTGTAGACGAAAGTAGTTTTATCTGTTTTTCGAATTATCGAAGATAATTTGTCGTCTACAATCGAGACGGTCGAGTTATAAGTCGGACCCGTAATCGTAAGTCCAGTGCTCGTATAGGTTATGTTTATTTCTTTACCAGAACTATCAGTTATCTTGGCGATTTTACCGGTACTATCGTGTGTTATGTTTATTTCGTTTTTATCGATGTCGACTATTTTCGTTAGAAGGTATTCATCTCCATTAGAGAAGGAGAAATATTTTATATTTCCGTATTTGTCCGTCTCTTTATAGGAGTTCCCTTCTTTTACGAAGGTCAGATTTCTTCCGTCTTCATCTTTATAAGTGTTTTCCTCTACACTGTACGGGTAGCCTATCTTTCCAGTCGAATCGACATAGTATAGATAATCTTTTGAAACGATTTTAACGGGCTTTAATCTTTCGTCGTAGTTAAATTTCCAGCCCGAGAGGAAACCACTTGCATAATCCATAGCCTGAGTGTTGGATATCAATTGGAGGCTAACGGGCAGTTTGCTACCGATGGTTTCGTTCAAATTATATATGTTGACGACGTTTCCATTGTTCACATTGACTTGAGAAGAGCTGTTTTTTAAATCGTATTCTTTGTACGACATGTGACCTATTTTGCCATCGTTAAGTCTATAGTTGACGATAAAGTCGGGGTCGGGATTTTTGCCTATTTCATATTGCAATGTATTATGGTGCGAGTAGATGTAATATGGTCCCATTTTAAGATTGTCTTCGTCTAGAACTCTCAACATGATTCCATAGTTGGGCGCGCCTTTAATCCACTTTTTGACTATTTCTGTAATGTTCATGAAACTAGGTTTGAGCGTTTTGGTGACCGTATTACCTTCCGTTTTTACTTCGGCTGGGGTTAATACGACAGTTCCGACGATTTCCTCGCGAAATTTATCGTGCATTTTGTTCCAGTCGTAGGCGACGTCGAGCCAATGCCAATCTTCTGTGACTTCGTGAGCGACCAGTTTGGGATTCCCAGTCGATGGGAATTCGTAATCGGCGTGGGCGTACAAGGCCAGTTCGGCACTTATTATGTGTGCCTTGGGGTCGATGTGCATAGCGCCCGGTCTCAGAAGTATTCTATTGATGACATCGTTTTCTACTCCTACTTTTAGATAGTCGTATTGGGCAGTTTGTACGCCGGTGTCCCCTTGATAAATAAATGTGCTTCCGACGATGAAGCTATCGGTGTCTAGTGTCGGGTCTATTATGACGGGGTATTCGGCCATAGCTAACCATGCATGGTCTAGTTTCATCGTCAATACGTAGTAATCTTCTTTTTTGGCAAGAGCATATTTGACATTGGCGGATGTTTTTTTATCGTTTGCGACCATAAATGGCGAGTCCATATGGTACAGCACTTTGCCGTTCACGACACCAAAGATTTTGTTTTGCTTTAGTATCAAGTCGACATCGGTGACAATTTTGAACGATATGTCCTCTTCGATGTTTTTCTTCAAAATTATCGATTCTTTCAATTTGGAGCCTACGATGTCGTATTTTATATCGACTCCGTCTAATATGTTAGCAATATTTAGACAATTGTAACTCGGTTCGAAAGACATTTGGGGATTCTTGTTTTGCAATAGTGAACATTCCAAAAAGTAGTTTGTGCTTTTTAATTCGTAAATGATGTTCGGAGATTTTTTATGAAATGATACTTTGAAATTGTTTTCTTTGTTTTCGAAGTATTCGTCAGTTTCTATTATGGTATTGTCAATCGAGCGATATTTTCCATCTTTTAAAAAGTTTATGTCTTCGTTATAGAAGTAGGCTTTGATGGAGCCATCATCGCAGAGAAAGTGTTTTTCTCTTTCTTTTCGAAGTTCTGTTATTTCTTTCATGGGTCGTCCTTTCTAAGCAATTCTGTGCCACATGTAGCAAGTGAAGTAAGGTTGCATGTTGTTGTGTCCCCATCCTTGACCAGCCGAAGAGGTCGTTCCGATTACAGATGAGCACGTATAGTTTTCGGCAGGCTTGATACTCGTAGGTCCTGTAATGTCTCTTTGAGCCCAGAGCCAAGGTTGCGTCTCGTAGGTGTGCGTGTGCGGCGGTATTTCGTTGAGGTTCAAAGTGTGGTATTTTTCACCGGCGGCTTTTTTAGGTATATTAAAGTCAGGGTCGCTAGGGTCTACTCCGACGAGAGTGCGGCCTTGCGAAATCTGTTCCCACGTACCTCCAAAAAGTGTCGCAGGGTTGGTCGCATTTAAACTTAAGTAAATCGAACCAATCGGGTAGATTTTATCGACCGAAATCGGCTGTTCTTGAGGCGCGTCTTTGACTCTCGTCGTAATCGAGTTGACTACTAAGTTACCATCGCAGTCCATGCTGAATTTGTTATTTACCGAGTCGAAGCATTTGACTGTCAGTTTGTTCAAATTTCCGTTTATTCCTCCTTCCACTTCTGTAAAAACTTGGTTTACTATGTTTTCTTCTAAATTCATCTTTTAATCATTCCTTTCTTGCGAATTTATCGGAGCGGTGGACATGTCCACCGAAAAAGAGAACAACTCTCTTTAGTCGTTCTCTTGGCAATATTCTTTTAGGTCTACCCATATCTTGATTAGGCAACTTTTTTTGATTTTCTGAAGGTAGGTCTTGGAGATTTTCAAATCTTCAGCCGTGCTTTCTTCAGATTTTCTATACAAGAATGTATCTATCATGTAAGTGGCCTCGGCATCGGTCAATTTTTGACTCGCCACGATTATGGAATCGTAGATGTCGGATACGAGTAGTTGTTTATCGAGACATTGCTCGACAGCCTTTTCGACTTTGCTACTGGTCGGACGCGAAGATTTTATTCCGGACGATTCGATATTCGAAGTAATCGAGATATTTTCTTCTATCGGAAACTTGTACAAGTAGCGAGCGGAAGTAAAATACGAGAAAAGTTTGGACAGTTTTTTTCTTACCTCCTTCAAGTCGTAATGGTTACACGTTTCAGAATTTATCAGGTTGTTGTGTAATCCGGAATTTTTTCTTATTTCTTTGTCGACGTTCAGTAGTTGTTCTATCGTTGTCATTATTACTCCTTTCTATTCTAGTTTGGTTTTCGAATGCTGCAATTAATTTGATAAACACTCCTCAATTCTGGGTGACCTAAAATAAAATGAACCACTTTTTGGAATTGGCTCATTTTACTATATTATACGACTGTCCAGTTTTTTTTCAATAAACAGGATAGTATGAATTTGGTAAACTAAAGAGTTCAAACTCGGTTCACATATAGTAAACTAGTCGATGTAATGTCGTTTTATTTAGGTTCAAACCAAAAGAGATTGAGCGATTTTAATGTTTTAATAATTTACTGCTATATTTTTTCCTCCTCAAATATGATGCGCGCATACACAGCAAAAAGTATATACTCGATTATTCAGTTATACAAGGAACTCTCAGGAGCATATGTAAAGGCTATTTTTGGTAGACAGAAAAAAGACGAGGATTACTCTTCGTCTTGTGAATTCTTTTTTTCTTTTTTGTCTTCTTTCTGGTCGTACTTTTGTAGTTTACCGGTAGAGACGAGTTCGTCGATTTCCTCTTTGGTGATGGTCTCGTGTTCTATCAAGGTGTCACTTATGAGGGTGACCAGTTTTTTGTTTTCTTTGAGAATCTTGGTAGCCTCTTTGTAACATCCGTCGACTATCTTTCTCACTTCGGTGTCTATTTCGAGGGCGACTTGGTCACTAAAGTTTTTGGCTTTGTCGTAGTCGCGGCCGAGGAAGACACTTCCGGATTTGGATTCTAGTTGGACTGGTCCGAGGTCGGACATGCCGTATTCGGTGACCATGGCACGAGCGATTTTGGTCGCACGGCTGAAGTCGTCTGAGGCTCCGGTGGATATTTCTCCGAAGAAGAGTTCTTCGCTTACGCGGCCACCTAAGAGTCCCGTGATTTGAGCGAGGAGTTCTTTTTTGGTCGCGAGGTTCATGTGCTCATCTTTAGGAAGCATCATGGTGTATCCGCCGGCGACTCCACGTGGAATAATCGTTATCTTGTGGACGTCTTGGGCGTCTTCTAGTTTGATGCCGATTACGGCGTGGCCCGCCTCGTGGAGGCTCACAAGTTTTTTCTCTTTGTCGGTTATCTTACGACTGACTTTGGCTGGTCCCATGAGAACGCGGTCTGTAGCCTCGTCGATTTCGTCCATCGTGATGGCCTCTTTGTTGCGGCGAACGGTCAGAAGTGCGGCTTCGTTTAGAAGGTTTTCGAGGTCGGCACCACTGAAACCGGGAGTACGTTTGGATAGGTTTTTGATGTTGACATCTTTAGAGAATTTTTTGTTTCTAGCATGTACTTCGAGAATGGCTTCTCTCTCTTCGGCGTCCGGATAGCCGACTGTGACTTGTCTATCGAAACGACCGGGTCTCAAAAGAGCTGGGTCGAGGACGTCAGGCCTATTGGTCGCGGCTATTATGATGATACCTTCGTTGGCTCCGAATCCGTCCATTTCGGTCAGGAGTTGGTTGAGGGTCTGTTCGCGTTCGTCGTGACCTCCCCCTATTCCAGTTCCTCTTTGACGCCCGACGGCGTCTATCTCATCGATGAAGATGAGGCAAGGGGCATTGTGTTTAGCTTCTTTGAACATGTCGCGGACACGGCTGGCACCAACACCTACGAAAAGCTCGACGAAGTCCGAACCACTTATGTAGTAGAACGGTACGTTCGCTTCGCCGGCAACGGCTTTGGCGAGCAAGGTTTTGCCCGTTCCCGGAGGTCCGACTAGAAGGACACCTTTAGGGATGCGGGCTCCAAGTTTTTGGAATTTCTTAGGATTTTTCAAGAAATCGATGAGTTCGCGGACTTCTTCTTTTTCTTCTTTGAGTCCGGCGACATCGGAGAATTTGACTTTTCCTCCGTCGGCATTCAGTTTGGCCGTGCTTCTTCCGAAGTCTATAGATTTATTGTTACCACTCGAAATCTTGACTAAGAGGTAGAGGGTAGCGCCGACTAAGAAGACGGTCGGTACGACGTTTACGAGGATGGCCAGTATGGCACTCGAACCCGGGTCCTTATTGGTCTTTACTTCGAATTCCATGGCTTCTTGGGCATCGAGGATGCGGTCTATGACAGCTTCGGAGTACGGGACTTTGAGGGAGAATTTCTCGGTCTTTTTGTAGCCTTTGAGTTTTCCTTCTATCTCGTATGTGCTCGAAGAGGACGAAGGTGTGATGGTCACCGTTTCGAGGTTGTCATCGTTCATTTCGCTTACGAATTGGTCGTAAGTGAAGTCGTGAGTGACGAATTTGGAAGCTCCATAGTAGTAAGCTCCTGCAATCAGAACGGCAATCAAAATGCCGTACATGACCAACGATTTTATCATCGCGTTTTGTTTATTTTTTTTCATCAGTATTTTCCTTTCTTTTCGTGTACCTAAGTATTATATCATATTTTTCCCCTTTGTTAATATCAAATTTGCTTTTCTTGATGCCCGGAAGCCAAAGTATCGTTTGGGAGGCGTCTGTGAGGATGGGAATGGTGTCTCTAAGAGACGGCGGAATCTTCTCGTCGATGAGGATGTCGGCGATTTTTTTGGACCCGTTCATATTCTTGATTGCCATGCGGTCTCCGGCTCGTCTGGTTCTAATATATAATGGTAATGTTAAGGAGCCAGTATTCAGTCTAGTCGTGTAGTTCGACATGTCTTCCGAGGTGGAAATCGCTTCTATGCAGTCTCCGTTTGGAAGGAGGAGTTGGTTCGTAAGTTCGAACTCGTAGGCTGGTTTTCGCGGTTGCGAATCGAAAGTGATATAATCGTATTCGCGAGAAACCGTATGGCCGAGCGGGAGGTCGAGCGTGAAGTTGGTGCCTTTAAGTGCTAACTCGAGGATGGAATCGATGTGGACGTCGGCGATTTTGTCGATGTCGTCGCGATAGATGTTCTTGAGAATGTGCTCGAGTTCTTTTTTCTGGATATAGGGGTCTTCTTTTAAAAATTTGGATACGATTAGTTTTCCTTCTTCGTAGTTGCGAGTAAGGGCCATGTCGGTTTCTCTTTCTATATATAAGGAAGCGGCTGCGAGTTCTTCACTGTACTTGAGGTATTTGAGGTGGACGTTTTTGTTTTCGCGTTTTAGAAAAGGCAGGCAGTAGTGTCTGTATCTATTGCGGGTGTGTTCGTCTTCGTCGTTGGTATGGTCGTGAACGAAGGGAATGTCGTGAGTCCGGTCGTAGGCTAGGATGTCGTCTTTGGTGTAGAAGATGAGAGGTTTAATTATATGGTAAGGTCCTTCATCGTAGATTTTGAGAAAGCCCGCGTATCCTTTGAGGCGAGAGCCACGAGATAGACGCATGAGAATCGTTTCGACGAGGTCGTCCCCGTGGTGAGCGGTCGCGATAAAATGGGTGTTGTAGGTGTCCGCGAGTTTTTTGTAGAAGGTGTATCTTTCGCGTCTATAATAGGATTCGTTTTCGTGGAGCTCTTCGTCGAGTTCTAAAAGTTCAAAAGGTATTTGCTTGTCTTCACAATATTTTTGTAGGAAGGTTGCTTCGTCTTTGGAAGCTGCCCTCAGATTGTGGTTGACGTGGGCACATACGACTCGATAACCCATGGACATTAGAACGTCTAAAAGGCACATCGAATCCGGTCCGCCCGAGCAGCCGACGACGATGTACCTATTTTCTGGTATATCCAGTGTCTTTAAAAAGTTGCGCGTCTTGTCCATGCCACACCTCTTAGTGCATATTCTATCAAATGTGGACGATTTTTCAACCATATTTGTGTGAAATCGCGTACTTTTTACGATTTCGGTGTCATTTTTTCTAAGTTGAGTTCTTTTTGATAGCGAGTGAGGCTAGCTTGGCTGTCGAAAGTCTTTCAACCTTTTTTCTTTGGTGACTAGTTGTCGAATATACTTTTAATCAAATAAGCAAGTGCGCGAAAAGTATCCACAAAGTTTTGGTAATAAGCATACTCGCACTTTTGAATTCGTCAGAATTGTATTTCTTTTTTGTAAGTTTCGACCGTATTTTTGTTTTCTATGGTAGTTATAATTTCTCGTTCGAGCCCGTACAATTCTTTCATTATGAGTATGTTTATGAGTTGGTCACGGGGTATGCTAAACAGGGTGTCGAGCTTGTCGCGGTCGTCGCGTTTCCTACTTTGCTCTATCTTCTCGAGTGTCGAGTCGATTTCGTCATCTTCTGCGAGGCCAATCCATTTGGAAATTATTCTTTTCGCTTCGATTACTATGTCCATTTTTTCACTTTCACTTATGTCGTCTCTGTTCGCAAGGACCATAATGTCGTCGATTACGTCGCGAATTCCGTCGTTTTCCGGTCGCAAGGATTGGTCGACTTCTAGGATGACTTCTTTATATTCGTGGAGTTTATCTAAAAATTGTCTTTTCTTCTCGGAGGCGAGTCTTTTTTTA
Organism: uncultured Muribaculaceae bacterium; assembly: GCA_964472425.1. Taxonomy (GTDB): domain Bacteria; phylum Bacillota_I; class Bacilli_A; order RF39; family UBA660; genus RUG11867. The sequence continues at coordinate 13,497 of CAYYLF010000032.1, forward strand.
ATCGATGGTTCGATTAAAGGACTTACACTATTTAGAATCGCTTGAAGGTCTTCGAGAATGCTTTGGTGGTCGTCGGTCGTCGAATTTTCGAACATCTTTTTCTTGTGTTTTTCGATGATGTCGTTTAAGCGCTTTTTGAATTCGCGCGAGTCACTCTCGTCCATTTTATCGAGACTAGCTGACAAGTAACGAATTGCGTTCGAGATTATGTCGTCGGATTGTCCATTTAAAGATTTTAGGAGTGGCTCTTTGGCTCGCACTTTGTCGAACAATGAATCGAGACTAAGAGCGAAGTTAGTCGATGGTTTAATCTTTAGAGGTATTTCGCTTTGGAGAAATCGTGTGAGAGCGCTCGAAGTTTCGGCAATCGAGTCATCGATGAGTTGATGAAGCTCGTTTGCGACATTGTCGATTTTGTAGTATTGTGAAATAGCTACAATATAGGATATTTTCTCTTCTGGCGTCCTTGGGTCTTCTTGGTAAATTCGACAAGGCTCGGCGATGAGAGTTTTATAGTGTTTCAGTTGCTCGAGAAATTCGACGGAGTTGTCAGCTTTCAGTTCGGAAAGGATGTTTTTTAGTCTCATCAAAAGAATAGCTTTCTGGAATTTTGGAGTTGGAACATCCTTAATCAAATTTATTCCCTCGGTGTGTTCGATTGTGAATACTGTCGGCAAGAGGCCTAGAGAGGTCGAGTACGAATTTAAGAGTTCGGTTACCTTGGCTTCGACTTTTTGGCCATCTCGAAATGCAAGAAGAGGAATTACAGTTCTAATCTCGGCGACGAGTTCGACAATTTCGTTCGACGGTTGTTCTTCTTTTATGTTCAATTTTTGTAGTTCGGGAGTTGTGGTTTTCTGTTCACTTAAAACTACCTCAAGTTTTATAGGAAGTCCTGGGCCAATTCTTTTGTTGGTTTTTCTGTCCTCTCTCTTCGTCTTTTCAATTTTTTTTCTAAACTCTTTTAAACTCGTTTCGTCGAGTTCTTGCCCGACCAAAATAACTTTACGTAGTTTGGAAAGATAATTTCGACTCAAACATTCGTGTACGGCGTTTAGATTTTTCGTTTCCAAATAAATCGTCATTTCTTTTATCGGTTTGGTGGTGCTCATCGAGACTCTTTGGAGATTTGTTTCGTGTACAGCAATATTTTTAAAGGTATTCCCATAAAAAGCTTCCCAGTCAAAGCTCTTGCACGGATAAGGCATCTCTAAAGTGGTCAAGAAGTTATTTGCAAAAGCTTTGTATCCGATTTTTTCGACTGAAGCTGGAATGGTGATGCGAGCAAGGGAGTTATCGTCAAAAGCAAAGTCCTCTATCACTTTCAAGGATTCCGGTAGATGTACTTTTTTGAGTTTTTTAGAGCGAAAACAGTTTCCGGTTATCACAGTGACTCCCTCGGGAATGATGACCTCTTCAGAATCGCCGTAGTATCCTTCCAGAACGCCATCTTTGATGGACCATTCTTCGTCTTCGAGAGAAAAGCCGTTTCGATATTTTTCGTAGGTGTCTTCAGCTTCGTATAGAATCCCAAGAATTTTTTTACCGAAGAGGTCGAAGTTTTGTGCATAGTTTAAGGGTCTAGAAAGAATGTATATTTTTTTTAGACGGCTTGTATCTTCGTCGGTCAAGTTCGCGAGCATGGCTACGATTCTTTTACTAGTCTCTTCATTATCGCCTTTACAATTGATTATATTTATTTCTTCTACTTGGCAGCCAAATTTTGCTTCGAAGTTTTCAAATAAATTCTCATTTGGATATACGGTCATCTTTTTAATCGCACAGTTAGTGAAAGCGCCAGGCTCGACGTCTTTTATGGTCGAAGGCAATTCTATTTCTGTGAGGAATGTATTGCCATGGCAAGACCCTGCTTCTATATTTTCTACTCCCTCTTGAAAGATGATTTTGGATAAGTTTTGGTGGTCCAATGTGGTATGGGGAATACTTTTTATCGTTCCGCGTACTATCAAGGTGCGGGCTGTGTTAGCGTTGGGTTTTTTAATAGGGCCTAGCGAATTTATCCTCAGATATTTTGCATTTGGTGGAGTAACTATCCTCAGGCGGTCATCGTGGCATCCTATTATCGCGTCTTTTTCGACAAGCCATTTTGTATCTTTCATATTTGTATTTTTCATAGAAATCCCCCTTTTCGATGGGGTTTATTATAACACACTTAAGGTTAACGTGCAAGGGAATCGAAGGATGGAGATGAAATCTGTGAATTCTCAAACTAAATGCCCGTCAAATCAAAAACGGGCATTTAGTTTGAGA